>NZ_LZKP01000031.1 GCF_001672895.1 Mycobacterium sp. E740 | reverse complement strand
ACGGTCTCGTCGCTCGCGGCCGGGCATCTGACCCTGGTGCCCGCGCTACGCGAGGCGCTCGCCGAAGTCGGTCGGCCCGACATCATGATCGTGGTCGGCGGTGTCATCCCGCCGGGTGACTTCGACGAGCTCTACGCCGCGGGCGCGACGGCGATCTTCCCGCCCGGCACGGTGATCGCCGACGCCGCAATCGGTCTGCTGCACAAGCTGGCCGACCGACTTCGGCGAGCGCCTCGCGTAGCGCGGGCACCAGGGTCAGATGCCCGGCCGCGAGCGACGAGACCCCGACGACGTGCACATCGTTGTCGGCGGCCTGCCGGGCGACCTCTTCGGGGGTGGAGAACAGCGAACCGACGTCGACGTCGAAGCCGATGTCGGCGAACGCGGTCGCGATCACCTTCTGGCCGCGGTCGTGACCGTCCTGGCCCATCTTCGCGATGAGGATGCGGGGTTGGCGGCCGTCGGCCTCGGCGAACTTCTGCACGAGGTCGGTTGCTTGCGTGATGTTGCTGATCCCACTACCCCCCATCTCGTCGCGGTAGACGCCGGCGATCGTCCGGATCTCGGCGACGTGGCGCCCGTAGACCTTCTCCAGCGCATCGGAGATCTCGCCGACGGTGGCCTTGGCCCGCGCGGCGTCGATGGCCAGCGCCAGCAGGTTGTTGCCGAGCCCGTCGGCGCCGGCGGGCTCCTGGGTGCTCGCCGCACGGCTCAACTCGGCGAGCGCGGCGTCGACAGCGGCCTGATCACGTTCTGCCCGAAGCTGTTCGAGCTTGGCGATCTGCTCGGCACGCACGCGGCTGTTCTCGACCTTGAGCACCTCGACCTCGTGGTCCTCGTCGACCTGGTACTTGTTCACGCCGATCACGGTCTGCTGGCCGGAGTCGATGCGGGCCTGCGTGCGGGCCGCCGCCTCCTCGATGCGCAGTTTCGGGATGCCGTCGGAGATCGCCTGCGCCATCCCGCCGTGCTCGACGACCTCGCCGATGTGCATCCGCGCGGCGGTCGCCAACTGATGGGTCAGCCACTCGACGTAGTACGAGCCGCCCCACGGATCGATGGGCCTGGTGGTGCCGGACTCCTGCTGCAGCACCAGCTGGGTGTTGCGGGCGATGCGGGCCGAGAAGTCCGTCGGCAGCGCGAGCGCCTCGTCGAGCGCGTTGGTGTGCAGCGACTGGGTGTGCCCCTGCGTCGCGGCCATCGCCTCGATGCAGGTGCGTGCGACGTTGTTGAACGGGTCCTGCGCGGTCAACGACCAGCCCGAAGTCTGCGAATGAGTGCGCAGCGACCTGGATTTTGGGCTTTCGGGTTCAAATTCCGCGACCAACTCGCTCCACAGCAGCCGGCCCGCGCGCAGCTTGGCGACCTCCATGAAGAAGTTCATGCCGATGCCCCAGAAGAACGACAGCCGCGGCGCGAACTTGTCGACGTCCAACCCGGCTTCCAAACCGGCCTTGATGTACTCCACACCGTCGGCCAGCGTATAGGCCAACTCGAGATCGGCTGTGGCGCCCGCTTCCTGGATGTGGTAGCCCGAGATCGAGATGGAGTTGAACTTGGGCATCTTGGCGCTGGTGTAGCCGAAGATGTCGGAGATGATGCGCATCGACTCCCGTGGCGGGTAGATGTACGTGTTGCGCACCATGAACTCTTTGAGGATGTCGTTCTGGATGGTGCCGGCCAGCTTCTCCGGCGGCACACCCTGCTCCTCGGCGGCGACGACGTAGAGGGCCAGGATCGGCAGCACGGCGCCGTTCATCGTCATCGAGACCGAGACCGTGGAAAGGTCGATGCCGTCGAAGAGCTGGCGCATGTCGAGAATGGAATCGATTGCCACGCCGGCCATTCCGACGTCGCCCTGCACTCTCGGATGATCCGAGTCATAGCCGCGGTGGGTGGCCAGGTCGAACGCCACCGACAGGCCTTTCTGACCCGCCGCCAGATTGCGCCGGTAGAAGGCGTTGGACTCCGCGGCGGTGGAGAAGCCGGCGTACTGCCGGATGGTCCACGGCTGGTTCACATACATCGTCGGGTACGGGCCCCGCACGAAAGGCGGTTCGCCCGGGAACGAGTCGAGCGGATAGCCGCCGGCGACCGCCGCCTCGCGGTCGGCCCCGATGTAGACCGGCTTGACGTCGATGCCCTCCGGCGTCTCCCAGTTCACCTGGTCGGCGCTGTACCCGTGCGCCGTCGCGGCGGCCTCGACATGAGCGGTGACCGCGGCCTCCGTCGGCGCCTCGGCAGCGCCTTCTTCGTTCAGCGGGACGTCGGCGAAGCTGCCGATGTCCTTGCCGATCCCAGCTGTGGCAGTCATCTCAGGCCCCCAATCTGGTGAGCAGGTCCGACAATGTCTCGACCGCATCGATCTTCGCGGTGAGGTAGCCGTCTGGTTTCGAATGCGCCTCTGCGACAGCCTTTTCCGGTCCGGCAAGCAAGATGTAGGAAACGCCGGCCGCGCGGGCAGAGTCGACGGCGGCGGAGGCTTCCGTCGCGTAACGGGCGTCAGTACCGCAGATGACCGCGACCGCCGGAGGGCCGCCGTGCGCTTCGGTCACCGCCTCGATGCCGCCCGACGCGAGCAGGTTGGTGGCGAACGTGGTGCGGATGTTGTGCTCGGCGAGCGGGCCGAGCGGCAGCAGCAGCACCGCCGGCCTGGCGCCGGTCTTCTCGAAGACAGCGTCCGAGCGGTCCCGAAGGGCCTCGAACCCGGCCGCATAGCGCGCCACGCCCGACAGCGGATCCCCTTGTGGCAGAACCGGTTCGGCGAGGTTGGGAAACTCGTTCACGCCCGTCACCGCGGTGCGCCGGTGGGCGATGTCG
This sequence comes from Mycobacterium sp. E740, assembly GCF_001672895.1. Classification (GTDB taxonomy): domain Bacteria; phylum Actinomycetota; class Actinomycetes; order Mycobacteriales; family Mycobacteriaceae; genus Mycobacterium. The sequence continues at coordinate 54,661 of NZ_LZKP01000031.1, read as the reverse complement.
TCGGCTCGCTTGGCGGCCACCTCGGCGATCTGGTCCGTCACATAGCCGACCGCCTCGGTGAAACCACCGCGGGACTCGATGTCCTGGAAGCGCTTCCACGCCTGCCCGGCGAGCTCCTCGGTGAGGTCTTCGACGTGCCAGGACCCCGCCGCCGGGTCGAGGACTCGACCCAGGTGCGACTCCTCGAGCAGTAACAGTTGGGTGTTTCTGGCCATCCGCCGGGCGAAGCTGGGCGCCGTGCCCGGGAAGCCGCCCTCGATCGCGACGTCGAACGGGTGGACATGGACGGTGTCAGCGCCGCCGATCCCCGCCGAGAACGCCGCCAACGTGGTGCGCAGCATGTTCACCCAGGGATCGCGCTTGGTCATCATCGGCAGTGACGTCACGGCGTGCACGGTCACCGCCCCGTGTTCCGGCGCACCGACCACCTCGGCGACCCGGGCCCACAGCCGCCGCAGAGCGCGCAGCTTGGCGATCGTCATGAACTGGTCGTCATCAGCGGTGACCCGGAAGCTGATCTGGCCCAGGGCATCCGAAAGGGCAATACCGCTTCGCCCGAGCAGCCGCAGATAGTCGACACCGGCGGCCACCACGCCCGCCAATTCCCAGGAAGCGCTGGCGCCGCGGTTGTGGAACGCGGGGCCGTCCACCGTGACGGCTCGCACGCGGCCGTTGTGCTCACCCAGCTTCGACGCAGTCCCGACGACATCATCGATCTCCGGTGCCTGCCGCTCGCTCAGCGGGGCGGTCAGCGGATCGGCCCCGAAGTCGATCGACAACCGGGACCGCTGATCGGCATCCAGGTCGTTCAGCAGGCCGAGCACCCGGTCAGCTGCGGAAACATAGTCCGGCCCGGCGACGTCGAAGACCACCGGAACGAGATCGAGGTAGACGCCCTCCAACAGCCGGTGCAGGTCGGCTGCCGCCACTCCCGAGGGTCCGCCGACGCGGAGTGCGAGCGCGCTGACCCCCTCGGTGAGGCCGAGCAGGATCGCGCCGTTGTGCTCGGCCACGCTTCCCGACCCGTTCGCCGGAAACGCCTCGGCGACTCTCCAACCCACCTTGACGTCGCGCAGTGCGTCGCCACCGCGGACGAACGGCCATCGGCCGGGCAGCGGCGGTTCGGGCAGGGCGTCCAAATCGGTGTACAGGGGCCGGATCGCGAAGCCGTCGTAAGTCGGCGAATCCAGCAGGCGCTCGGGTTCGGCGGGCAGATCGGCGGGATCCGTGCGGGTGCTCTTTGCCAGCACCCCGGCAACCGCTGAGCGCCAACGTTCTCGATCGGCCTCGACCGCAGTGGGTTTCTGCACGATCATCAGGCTAAATGATCGCGATCACACGGTCCTGCGCCGGGCAGCCGACTCGAGCACGCGCGGGCAGGTCTCTTCGGCGCTCGTTCCGTAGTCTGGTTAGACGTGAACACCGTCGTCAGCACCCTGCGCGCGGTCCGCAGCGCAGTGGGTGCGACGCTCGCCGGCGTCTCCCGGCTGCGGCTGGCCGCCTCGCTGGTGGTGATTGTGATTCTCGTCGCAGTGGCGGTACTGGTCCCGCTGCCGACGGCGGTGGAGTTGCGCGACTGGGCCACCTCGGTGGGTCCGTGGTTCCCGCTGGCGTTCCTGGGCGCGCACATCGTGGTGACGGTGTTCCCCTTCCCCCGCACCGCCTTCACCCTTGCCGCGGGCCTGTTGTTCGGTCCCGTGCTCGGCATCCCACTGGCCGTGACGGCCGCGACGATCAGCGCGGTGCTGGCGCTGCTGCTGGTGCGTGCGCTCGGCCTGCAATTCAACCGGGTGCTGCACCACCCGCGGATCGAGTCGCTGGATGCACGGTTGAGCCAACGCGGTTGGCCGACAGTCGTTTCCATGCGGCTGATCCCGGCCGTCCCGTTCTCGGTGCTCAACTACGCGGCGGGAGCCTCATCGGTGCGTGTGGTGCCGTACTCGCTGGCCACCGTCGCCGGGCTGCTGCCCGGCACCGCGGCAGTGGTCATCCTCGGCGACGCGCTCACCGGGAACGTCAGCCCGCTGCTCGTGCTGATCTCGCTGTGCACGGCGGCTGTCGGCGTGGCCGGCCTGAGCTACGAGATCCGGCTGCACCGGCGGCATCACCGGGAGTCTCAGGGCGCATCGAGCTGAGGTGGCGAGTAGCGCGGCCCTTCTACCGGGGTGCGCGCCTCCGCCTCCGCCTTCGCCACCGCCTGCGCGATCGCCGGGTCGGTGTCGGTGGAAAACCAGTCGGCGACTTCGGCTTCGTCGTCGCCCTTGGGCGGGGTGTCGTCGACCGGAGACGGCGTGTAGCGGTACACCCCGTCCTCGCCGGGAGCGCCGAGCAGCTTGGTGAAGCCCTGTAGCGCCGAACCGAAATCGCTGGGCACCAGCCACACCTTGTTCGCCTCGCCCTTGGCCATCTGCGGCAGCGTCTGCAGGTACTGGTAGGCCAGCATCTCCGGCGTCGGCCGGCCCGCCTTGATCGCGGCGAAGGTCTTCTCGATGGCCTTGGCTTGGCCTTGCGCCTGCAGGTAGGCGGCCGCGCGTTCACCCTGTGCGCGCAGCATGCGCGACTGCCGGTCGGCCTCGGCGGCCAGGATCGCGGCCTGCTTGGCGCCTTCGGCCGCCAGGATCTGCGCCTGCTTCTGGCCTTCGGCCTGCTTGATCGAGGCTTCCCGGTTGCCCTCGGCGGTCAGGATCATCGCGCGCTTCTCGCGGTCGGCGCGCATCTGCTTCTCCATCGAGTCCTGGATCGATGGCGGCGGATCGATGCTGCGCAGCTCGACGCGCGCCACCCGCAAACCCCACCGGCCCGTGGCCTCGTCGAGCACGCCGCGCAGCTGGCCGTTGATCGAGTCACGCGATGTCAGCGTCTGCTCGAGTGTCATGCCGCCGACCACGTTGCGCAGCGTCGTGGTGGTCAGCTGTTCGACGCCGACGATGTAGTTGCTGATCTGGTAGACGGCGGCCTGTGGGTTGGTGACCTGGAAGTAGACCACGGTGTCGATGTTGACGGTGAGGTTGTCCTCGGTGATCACCGGCTGGGGCGGGAACGACACCACCCGCTCGCGCAGGTCGACGCGCGCCCGGATCCGGTCGATGAAGGGCAGCAGCAGGGTCAGCTGGCCGGACACGGTCTTGCTGTAGCGACCGAGCCGCTCGATCACCGCCGCTTCGGCCTGCGGTATCAGCGCCACCGACTTGGCGACGATGATGACGGCGAACAGCACGAGCACGCCGAGGAGGACGAGGCCGGCAACGGCACCTTCCATGACGGTTCCTTCCTAGACGACTTTCTGGACGACGGCGGTGGCGCCGTCGATCTGGACGACGGTCACGTGGTCGCCTGGTTCGTAGACATCGTTCTCGTTGAGCGGGCGCGCCGTCCACACCTCGCCGTCGAGTTTGACCTGCCCCTCGTGCCGCGCCACCCGATCGAGCACCAGCGCGCTCTTGCCCTCGAGCGCCTTGGCCGGGTCGGGCAGGCCGGTGCCCGCGCGGAAATGCCTGCGCAGCGCTGGGCGCACCACAACCAGCAGCAGCAGCGAAACCACGGCGAACACCGCGCCGTGAATCCACAGCTCGTCGAACAGCAGGCTCGACCCGGCAGCCGCCAGCGCTCCGCCGCCGAGCATGAGCAAGAACAGGTCCCCGGTCAGGGCTTCGGCACCGGCGAGTGCCAGCGCGGCGACTAACCAGATCAGCGCGGCGGGCATGATTTCACCCTATCGCGTGACCGACCCCATGCGCGCCGAACAACTACACTGCGACCATCATGTGGTGCCCGAGTGTTTCGCTGTCGGTCTGGGCCAACGCCTGGTTGGCGGGCGCGGCCGCCCCTGACGATGTCCTTGACGCCCTATCCCCCTGGGCGCCAAGGCATTCCGTGACCGCCTATGACTCGGTCGCCGCCGCCGAGACCGGTCTGCCGTGGCCGGATCTCCTCGACTCAGCCGCGATGTCGCTGCTGCAGACAGTGCGCAGCGCGGCGGGTCCCGGCATGACGGCACCGGCGATCCGGTTGACCCTGCCGGTCCCCGGCGACGTCCGCGGCCTGCCCGCCGGCACGCAGTTCCAGCGCGACGCGGTGACCGCCGGCGAGGCGATGATCGTCTCCGGTGCCGGATCGATCGGCCTGGTGCCGGAATTCGAGTACGACGAACCCGACCTGATGTCGTGGACGGTGTACTCGGTTCCCACCGGCCTGCCGCCCGCCGAACATCTCGACCTCGGCGAAGCCGAGTACGCCCTGCGGTCAGCGGTCCGTTCCGCGGCCGATGCCCTGGGCGCCCTGCGGGCGGGCGCGGCCGACATCGACGTGGCGGATCCGCGCGCGCTCGTCGAGGAGACGCTGGAATCGACCCGCGCGCACCGGTTTCCCGATCACGCACCGAGCCGGGCGCTGCGGGTGCTGGAGAACGCCGCCCACGTCGATGCGATCATCTCGGTCAGCAGCGAGCTCATTCCGATCGGCCTGCACAGCTCCACCGAGGTGCAGCTCGCCAGCGATGCCCTGCGGCCCCTGTCGTCGGTGGTGCGTTCCGCGCGCCTCGCGGCAGTCGACGTGATCCTGCACTCGCCGTGGGGCGGTTAACGCTCGCAGGCCGGCGTGCATAACGCGCCGTCGACCGAGTAGCCCTGCAGCGGTGGCGCATCGGCTCCCGCCACTCGTTTCGGAGCGCGGCCCTCGCGTAACTCGGCGAGCAGGTCGGCGGCCACTCCCGCCAGGCCGGCGTTGGGTGTCGCAGCTCTGGCGAACGCCAGTCCGGCCTGTTCAGCTTGGCGGCGCAGCTCGTGATCGAGGTCCCAGACCACCTCGATGTGGTCGGCGACGAAACCGATCGGACAGACGATCACGCCCGCGGTCCCGCGTTCGGCGAGCCGCGACAAATGGTCGCCCACATCGGGTTCCAGCCAGGGCACCTGCGGTGGCCCCGAGCGCGACTGCCACACCTGGTCGTATTCTTCGAAGCCCGCCGCGGCCGCGACCAACTTCGAGGCGTACGCCACCTGGCGCTCGTACAGCTCTGTGCCACAACGTGATCGAGCAGAAAGCGGAATCGAGTGAGCGGTGAACACCAGGCGAGCGCCCGCCGGAACCGTCCGCGCGGCCTCGGTGACCGCATCGGCGAACATCTGCACGAACAGCGGATGGTCGAAATATTGGCGCAGTTTGATCAGCTCAGGGGCTGAGGCCCCCGCCGCCTGCCGTCCTCGCGCGATGTCCTCGACGTACTGGGTGCAGCTCGAGTACCCGCCCCACGCCGACGTGGTGAACACCGCTGCGCGGCGCACGCCGTCGTCGCGCATGGCGGCGACGGTGTCCTCGACGTACGGCGCCCAGTTGCGGTTGCCGAAGTACACCGGCAGGTCGACGAGCGTGCGCAACCGCTCGATGACCGCCCGGTTGATGTCGTTGATCGGCGACTTGCCGCCGAAGTGCAGATAGTGTTCGGCGACTGCGGCCAACCGCTCGCGCGGGATTCCGCGGCCCCGAGTCACGTTCTCCAAGAACGGGATCACGTCCTCGGGACGCTCGGGGCCGCCGAACGAGAGCAGCAGGACGGCCTGTATGTCCATGCCTACAGCAGCTGCGTGCTGGCGCCACCGTCGGCGTAGATTACGGTTCCCGTCGTGGCCGGCAGCCATTCCGAGACCAGGGCGAGCACGGTCTTGGCCACCGGGGTCGGATCCTTCATGTTCCAGCCCAGCGGTGCGCGTTGATCCCAGCCCTCTTCCAGCAGCTTGATCTGGTCGCCGGCGTCGTCACCCAGCGCGCCGCCGACGATCGCGCTCATCGCGAGCGTCCGGATCGGTCCGGCGGCAACAAGATTCGAGCGCACGCCGTACGGACCGGCCTCGCGCGCGACGAACCGGTTGACCGACTCCAGCGCGCTCTTGGCCACCGTCATCCAGTTGTAGGCGGGCATCGCCCTCGTCGGGTCGAAGTCCATACCGACGATGCCGCCGCCCCGATTCATGATCGGCAGCAACGCTTTTGCCAACGAGGCGTACGAGTACGCCGAGATGTGGATGCCCTTCGCCACGTCCTCGTAGGGTGCGTCGAAGAACGGGTTGATGCCCATGCCCGACTGCGGCATGTAGCCGATCGAGTGCACTACACCATCGAGCTTGTTGCCCTCGCCGATCACCTCGGTCACCCGGTCGGCCAGGGAGTCCAGGTGCTCGGAGTTCTGCACGTCGAGTTCCAGCAGTGGAGCCGGCTTCGGAAGCCGGTCGGCGATCCGCTGGATCAGCTTCAGCCGGTCGAACCCGGTGAGGACCAGCTCCGCGCCCTCCTCCTGTGCGACTCGCGCGATGTGGAACGCGATCGAGGAGTCGGTGATGATCCCCGTGACGAGGATGCGCTTGCCTTCGAGAAACCCTGCCATGTCTGTCCTATCGCTTGTTTGTCGCTAGTGGCCCATGCCCATGCCGCCGTCGACGGGGATGACGGCGCCGGCGATGTAGGTCGCATCTTCGGAGGCCAGGAAGCTGACCGCCCCGGCGACTTCTTCGGCGGTGCCGACCCGCTTCGCGGGGATGAATTCCAATGCTCCGGCCTGGATCCGCTCGTCGAGCGCGCGGGTCATCTCGGTGTCGATGTAGCCCGGAGCGACGACGTTGGCGGTGACGCCGGCTTTGGACAGTTCCCTTGAGATCGAGCGGGCCATGCCGATCAGCCCGGCCTTGGCGGCCGCGTAGTTCGCCTGGTTGCCGATGCCCCACATGCCGGAGACCGAACCGATGAAGATGATCCGGCCGAACCGCTTGCGCTGCATGCTGCGCGACGCGCGCTGTGCCACTCGGAACGCCCCGGTGAGGTTGGCGTTGATCACCTCGGTGAACCGCTCCTCCGTCATCCGCATGAGGAACGCGTCCTTCGAGATTCCGGCGTTGGACACCAGCACCTCGACCGGGCCCTGGTGTTCCTCGACCTCTGTGAAGGCGCGGTCGACGGCGTCGTTGTCGGTGACGTCGCATTCGACGCCGAACAGCCCCTCGGGTGCGCCGGAACCGCGGTGTGTGACGGCCACCTTGTGACCGTCGGCGGCGAGCCGCTGGGCGATGGCCAGACCGATGCCCCGGTTTCCTCCGGTGACCAGCACCGAGCGCGAGACGAATGGCGGACGAGTCATGCCCGCCAACTTAACGCCTGACATGCTTTCTTAAGAAATCGCCTTAGCCGCGCTCACAGCGGCAGCCGGCGGTTGATCAGCAGGCTCGCCACGGCCGCGACGGCCGCGACGAGAGCGCCGAGCCGCAGCCAGCCGGTCGTGGCCTCGCCGCGGACGGTCTCGTAGCCGATCTGGTCCTGCAGCGTGGTGTAGACCTTGTTCAACTCCTCGAGGTTGGAGGCGGTGTAGGAGTCGCCCCCGGAGAGCTGCGCGATCTTCTTCATGCCCGAGTCGTCGACGGGCACCGGGACGCGCTCGTTGTTGACCTCGACCGACCCGTTCGGAGTTCCGAAGGAGATCGTCGAGATCGGCACGCCTTGGTCTTTGGCGGCCCGCGCCGCGGTGAACGCGCCCTTCGGGTTGTCCGGGTTCGACGGCACCGTTTCCTTGCCGTCGGAGAACAGGACGATGCGCGCGGGCGGTGGCGAGTCGCCGCCGCCGATCACCGCACCGACGGTGGATATCGATGACAGCGCCGTGAAAATGGCCTCTCCCGTCGCGGTGCGGTCGGCCACCTGAAGGTTGTCGATGGCGCGCTTGCTCGCATCGCGGTTGGTGGTCGGAGAGACCAGCACCGTGGCGGTGCCGGCGTAGGCGATCACCCCGAGATTGATACCGGGCGTGAGCTCGTCGACGAACTTCTTCGATGCCTCCTGTGCCGCGGCCAGCCGGGTGGGCTCGATGTCGGTGGCGCGCATGGATTGCGACACATCCATGACGAGCATCACGACCGCGCGGTTTCTCGGCAGCCGTTTGTCGTGGGTCGGGCCGGCCAGCGCAATCGTGAACAGCAGCAACGCAATTGCCAGCAACGCGGCCGGAACGTGCCGCCACCGGCTCGGGCGCCTCGTGGCCACGCTGTCCAGCAGCTCGGTGTTGGCGAACTTCTGCAGTCGCCGGCGCCGGGCTGCTTGCGCAGCGAGGTAGAGCCCGACCAGCACCGCCAGCACGACGACGAACAGCAGGAACCACCAGAGGTGCTGAAATCCGGTCAGCGATACCGGCCCCAGCAGCGGAAGCGTCATCTCGTCATTCCTCGCGAGTCAGTTCGGCAGGCGGCGGTTGATGGCCAGCGCCGCGAGCGTCGCCAACGCCAGCGCCAGCGCCCCCAGCCGCAGCCAACCGACACTGGCGTCGCCCCTGATCGTCTCGTAGCCGATCTGCTGCTGCAGGTTGGCGTAGACCTCGCGCAGCTGTTCGAGGCTGGACGCGCTGAAGGATTCGCCGCCGGACAATTCGGCGATCTTCTTGAGCGTCTCGTCGTCGACGGGCACCGGCTGGCGCTGGTCGTTGATCTCGACGTAGCCGTACGGCGTACCGAACGAGATCGTCGAGATCGGCACACCCTGATCCTTGGCGGTGCGCGCCGCGGTGTAGGCGCCCTTCGGGTTGTCCGGGTTCGACGGCACCGTCTCCTTGCCGTCGGAGAACAACACGATGCGCGCCGGCGGCGGTTCGTCGCCGCCGCCGATCACCGCGCCGACGGTGGCGATCGCCTGCAGCGCGGTGAAAATCCCCTCCCCCGTGGCGGTTCGATCGGCGAACTGGAGTTTGTCGATCGCCGCCTTGGTCGCCTCACGGCCGGTGGTCGGCGAGACCAGCACGGTCGCGGTGCCGGCGTAGGAGATCAGGCCGAGGTTGATACCGGGAGTGAGCTCGTCGGCGAACTGCTTGGATGCCTCCTGCGCCGCCGTCATCCGGTTCGGCGGGACGTCGGTGGCCCGCATCGACTGCGACACGTCGATCACGAGCATCACCACCGCGCGGTTACGCGGGATGCGCACGTCGTGCGTCGGACCGGCCATTGCAACGGTGAAGAACACCAGCGCGAGCACGAGCAGGATCGCGGGCAGATGCCGCCAACGGGTAGGACGTTGCGGCGCAACGCTTTCCAACAACTCCATGTTGGCGAACCGCAGCATCCGCCGGTGCCGGGCCAGCTGGACGGCGACGTAGAGCCCGACGATGCCGAGCACGACGAGCAGGAACAGGAAGAACCAAGCGTTTTCGAAGCCCGACAGTGTGATCGGGCCGAGCAACGGCAATGTCACGCCCGGCCCGCCAGCGCGCCTCGTCTGCGGTTGGCGACGAACCGGACGACGTCGGCGATCCAGTCGCGGTCGGTGCGCAACGTCAGCAGTGGCGCATCGCATCGCCGCAGCGTCCTGGCCACCTCCGCGCGGTGGGCGCTGGCAGCCCGCTCGAAGTCGTCGCGCAACTGCTCGTCGATGGTGAACTCGCGCGTCGCCCCGGTCTCGGCGTCCTGCAGGACGACGTCGCCGACGGGCGGCAGCTCGACGTCGCGCGGGTCGAGAATCTCGATGCCGAGCACCTCGTGGCGGCCGGCGATCGCCCGCAGCGGACGCATCCAGTTGATCGGGCCGAGGAAGTCGCTGATGATCACCGCCATCCCGCGCCGGCGCTCCGGCCTGCGCAGGGCGTCGATGGCGGCGGACAGATCGCCGCGGACGCCGGCCGGCGCCTTGGGCATCGTCGCGATGGCGCGCAGCATCTCCTGCTCGTGCATCCGCCCCGAGAGCGCCGGCACCCGGCGCACGGTGTCGCCGTTGGCGATGATCGCGCCGATCCGGTTGCCGCCGCCGCTGTTGAGGAACGTGATCGCCGCCGCGGCGGCCACCGCGAGATCACGCTTCTCGCAACCGGTGGTGCCGAAATCGAGACTGGCCGACATGTCCACGACCAGCCAGGTCTCGAGCTCACGGTCGGCGATCATCTGCCGCACGTGCGGATGCGTGGTGCGGGCCGTCACCGACCAGTCCATCCTGCGCACGTCGTCGCCGGGCTGGTAGAGCCGCGACTCCCCCGGCTCGGAACCCGGGCCGGGCAGCAGCCCGAGATGGTCGCCGTGCAGCACGCCGTCGAGCTTGCGACGGACCGTCAGCTCGAGCTTGCGCAGCGCCGCGCTCAGCGCGGGATCGCGGATCTCGCCGCGCTTCAGCGACGGCAGATCGACCCTGCGTCGGGAACTGGTCACCGATTGCTGGCCGCACCAGCGGCGGCGGGCACGACGGGCGGCACCGAATGACCTTGCTGCGGAATGGCATTCACCTGCGGGAGGGCCACGGTCTGCAGGATGCGGTTGATCACGGTCTCGGCGGAGATCTCGTCGGCCAACGCGTCGTAGGTCAACACCAACCGGTGCCGCAGCACGTCGGGGATGACCTCGACGACGTCCTGCGGGATCACGTAGTCGCGTCCGCGCACCAGCGCCAGCGCACGCGCCGCCGCGATGATGCCGAGCGATGCGCGCGGTGACGCGCCGTAGGCGATCCAGGCCTTGGCGTCGGGCATCCCGAACTTCTCGGGATGCCGGGTCGCGGTCACCACCCGCACCACGTAGTCGACGAGCGCGTGGTGCACGAAGTTGTTGGCCGCGACGTCCTGCAGGCGCAGCAGGTCACCGGGGGCGAGGATCTGCTTGGGCTCCGGTGGCTTTACGCCCATCCGGTAGATGATCTCGCGCTCTTCTTCCGGCGATGGGTAGTCGATGTTGAGCTTGAACAGGAAGCGGTCGCGCTGGGCCTCGGGCAGCGCGTACACGCCTTCCTGCTCGATCGGGTTCTGGGTTGCCATGACCAGGAACGGCTGGGGCAGCGGGAAGGTCTTGCCGCCGATCGAGATCTTGCGTTCTGCCATGACCTCCAGCAGCGCCGACTGCACTTTGGCCGGGGCGCGGTTGATCTCGTCAGCCAATAGGAAGTTGACCACGACGGGGCCGAGTTCGATGTCGAACTCCTCCTTGCCCTGCCGGTAGATGCGGGTACCGATGATGTCGGTGGGCACCAGGTCGGGGGTGAACTGGATACGCGCGAACGTACCGCCCACGACTTTGGCGAACGTCTCGACCGCCAGCGTCTTGGCCACACCCGGCACGCCCTCGAGCAGCACGTGGCCTTTGGCGAGCAGTCCGACCAGCATGCGCTCGACCAGTTGGTCCTGGCCCACGATGATCCGCTTGACCTCGAAGACGGCCCGTTCGAGCGTGTGGACCTCCTGCTGCAGACCGCCGTTCTGGTACCCCTGTGCCGGTGCCTGGCCCGGATAGCCCGCACCCCCCTGCGGCGGCCCACTCGGTGACGTCATCAACGTTCCTTCCACATAACTCGCTGGTCATAGCGGCGCGGCCCGGTCCGGGCCGCACACACGCCGTCAACTATTCCAGGCACAGGGTGATCCGTCGACGTTGCCCGGAACCTTCAGGGTCGCCTCAGGTTGAGCTCAGGATTCGATGATTCGCGCCACGTAAGGCTGCAGGCCCGACTGCCGCACCGGGCTCGCCGTCACCTTGCCCGCGCTGCCCGAGGCCTCGAGCATCTGGCCGCCGCCGAGATAGAGCGCGACGTGCTGGCTGCCGCCGGGGCCCCAGAACAGGAGGTCGCCGCGCTTGGCCTGCGACGTCGGCACCTTGCGACCGGTGTTGTACTGGTCGCCGGAGTACTTGGGGATCAGCACCCCGACGCCCGCGAACGAGTACTGGGTGAGGCCCGAGCAGTCGAAGCCCACCGTGTTGGCGCCCGACTCTATGCCGCGGGTGGGCCCGGTGGGTTTGCCGCCACCCCACGAATACGGCACGCCCATCTGTGCGGCGCCGCGGCGGATCACGTACTCGATCGCCTGCGGACCGCGGACCCGGCCGGGGGCGACGCTGGCCGCCGCCTCGGGGGGCGGAGCCAGCCCCAGCGTGGCCAGGAACTTGCGGCCCAGGCCCATCGTCGCCTCGGTGGCCTGCGCGGTCGCCGCCAGCGATGCGTTGGCGATCGCGAGCGGGTCGCCCGGCGCGCCCGCGCTGAGCAGCTTCGGCAGCGTGGGGTCCCACTGGCCGTCCTCGGGCGCCGACGCAGCCGGCGTCGCCAGCCCGACCGTCAGCGCCAGGGCGGCGACCAGTAGCGCACAACCACGCAGGAAGCGAGTCAGCTTGGAGCGCAAGGTTTTCCTGTTCCTCCCGTTGATGTCCACCGTCACCATTCGATGAGACGGGTCGCGTACGGAGTCATGCCGCTGGTACGCACCGGGGACACCTTGACCGTCGATCCGGTGTAGGGCGCTTCGAGCATCTGCCCGTCACCGAGGTACAGGGCCACGTGCTGGCTGGCGTTGGGGCCCCAGAACAACATGTCGCCACGCCGCATCTGCGACGACGGGACCTTGCGGCCGGCGTTGTACTGCGAGCCCGAGTAGTGGTCGAGCTTGATTCCGACGCCGGCGAACGCGTAGAGCATCAGGCCGGAGCAGTCGAATCCGACTGTGCCCGCGCCGGAGTCGATGCCCAGACTGGGCCCGGCGGCGTTGCCGCCGCCCCACGAGTACGGCACGCCCATCTGCGACATCGCGCGCTTGATCACGTACTCGGTGGCCTGCCTGCCGTACACCCGGGGAATCGCACCGTTGTTGAAGCCTGTCGAGGCGGCCGCCGGCGGAGGCAGTATCCCCAGCGTCTGCAGGAACTTGCGGCCAAGGTCCTGGGTGACCTGCGTCGAGGTCGAGGCGATCCCGAGCACCGTGTTGATGATCGCGATCGGGTCGCCGCTGACGAACGCGCTGGGAATCGCCGGCAGCGTGGGATCCCAGCCCGTGGCCCAGTTGCCGGGGCCGGCGTCGCGGCCCTGGGGCGCCCGGTCCCAGTTGGGGTTCGCCGGTGTCGCTGCCGCCGCCGGTTGCGCAGGCGGACCTGCCGCCGGCGCGGCCGTCGTGCGCGCCGCGGCCAGCTTGGCCTGGGCGGCGGATCGCTCGGCGGTCAGCTTGTCGAGTTCGACCTGCTGCGTCCGGAACGTCTCCTGGGCGTCGGTGAGCGCCGAAACCGCCGACTTCTGGCTGGCTTCCGCGTCGGCGACGGCCTTGTCGGCGTTCTGCTTGGCCAACCTCGCCGCGGAGTCGCGGTTGACCTGCTCGGTGCGGGCGCGCTGCAGATCGGCGATCACCTTCTGCGAGCTGAGCGACAACGTCTGCCCGGCGGCGGCGGTCTTGACGATCTCCGCGGGATCGCTCGCGGTCAGATACGAGTCGGAGGGCCCGTTGACGTAGGTCGCGGCGGCGAAGGAGTCGAACCTCTTCTGGGCCTGCTCGATCGCGATGTTGGCGTCGGCGACACGCTGGCGGCTCGCGTCGACCTCGCGCTGCGCGGCATCGGCGTTGTCCCGCGCGGTTTGCACGCCCAGGATCGCCTTGTTGACGTTTTCCTGCTGTTGCTGAATCGCTGCGCCGAGGTCTTGCATCTTCTGGTCGGCGTTGGCCACCGCCGCGACCAGCGCGGCGAGGCTGTCCGGGCTGTCCGGTTCCGCCTCGGCCAGACCGGGGGCCGCCGCGACCAGCACTGCCGTTGTGAGCACAGCCGCGCAGAACCGCTCACACGGCCGCGCGGCGGATGCGCCAGGGGTGCGTCTCATCCGACTCAGTTCTCCTATGGCTATCAGGCGAACGTGCGGACACATTCGTCGGGTGACTGTGCGCAATTGTCACAACATGCACATCTACAACACAGTTACCGGTTGCACCGTACGTCACATCTGACGCCAAAGAAACTTATGTCACAAATTACAAGTTTGTAATTGAAAGTCGTGTTATCGCTTCGTGACTCGGCCACCTGCCGAGGGGTTGTGACATCGCGTCAAAACCCTTGTCGCGCTGCGGTTTCAGCCGTTCTGACGGGAAGCGACGCGTTTGCCTCGATTTTGTAAAAGTCGCGTACCGATAACGGCCGCAACCACTCCCAGCACGACGACAATCGTCAACACCGTCCATGGGAAATGCGGCGTGCTCAACTCGCCTAGGAAATTCTTCGAACCCTGCACCGGGCCGCGCCCTTTCGCTACGTCCTGGCCGGCCTCCAGCGTCATCCGGTCGTAGGTCGTGCTGAAGGTGCCCGCCTGACCGGGGCTGAGCACGAGCACCGTCGCCCCGGGGAATGCCTGCCCCACTTCGGTCGCGATGTCGCGCAGCGGCGTGTCGATCGGCGGGTCCTGGTCGACGACGACGATCTTCAGGTCGACGCCCTGCTGCTTGGCCTTGGCCACCACGTCGGTCAGTCCCGCGTTCGCCGGGTTCGGTGAGGCGCTCACGCCGTCGCCGCGCACGTCGTCGATGACCAGGCTCATGCAGGTGTCCACGGGAGTGGTCGCGGGGTCGCGGCCGACCGGCCCGCAGACGACGGGCGGGATATAGGCCGGCATCAACGGCAGCACGTGCGGTCCGATCACAGGAGAACCGTACCCAATTGGGTACTCAGCGGGGTGACACCCTTGGATGTTTGCAGGACAAGCGTACTGTTAGGATCGTCAACGCGGTCGACACAGCCCGTCGGCTGCGAGAACTAGCCGGGAGTTGATGTGAGCAAAGGTAATAACGACAAGACGGACAACTCTTCTTCTGTCAATTCTTTCGATGCGCGCGACTCCCTCCAGGTCGGGGACAAGAGCTACGAGATCTACCGCCTCGACGCGGTGAAGGGCATGGAGAAGCTGCCCTACAGCCTCAAGGTGCTGGCCGAGAACCTGCTGCGCACCGAGGACGGCAAGAACATCACCAAGGACCACATCGAGGCGCTCGCCAACTGGGACCCCGAGGCCGAGCCCAGCGTGGAGATCCAGTTCACCCCGGCCCGCGTGGTCATGCAGGACTTCACCGGTGTGCCGTGCATCGTCGACCTCGCCACCATGCGTGAGGCGATCGGCGATCTGGGCGGCGACCGCGAGAAGGTCAACCCGCTCGCCCCCGCGGACCTGGTGATCGACCACTCGGTCATCGCCGACCTGTTCGGCCGCGAGGACGCGTTCGAGCGCAACGTCGAGATCGAGTACGAGCGCAACGGCGAGCGCTACCAGTTCCTGCGCTGGGGCCAGGGCGCGTTCGACGACTTCAAGGTCGTGCCGCCGGGCACCGGGATCGTGCACCAGGTCAACATCGAGTACCTGGCCCGCGTGGTCTGGGAGCGCGACGGCGTGGCATATCCCGACACCTGCGTGGGCACCGACAGCCACACCACGATGGTCAACGGCCTGGGCGTGCTGGGCTGGGGCGTCGGCGGTATCGAGGCCGAGGCGGCGATGCTCGGCCAGCCGGTGTCGATGCTGATCCCCCGGGTGGTCGGATTCAAGCTGACCGGCGAGCGTCCGGCAGGGGTCACCGCCACGGACATCGTGCTCACCGCCACCGAGATGCTGCGTGAGCACGGCGTGGTCGGCAAGTTCGTCGAGTTCTACGGCGAAGGCGTCGCGGAGGTGCCGCTGGCCAACCGCGCCACGCTGGGCAACATGAGCCCCGAATTCGGTTCGACCGCAGCGATTTTCCCGATCGACGACGTCACGATCGACTACCTGCGGATGACCGGACGCAGCGACGAGCAGCTGGCGCTGGTCGAGGCCTACGCCAAGGAACAGGGCATGTGGCACGACCCGGAGCGGGAGCCCAAGTTCTCGGAGTACATCGAACTCGACCTGTCCGACGTGGTGCCCTCGATCGCGGGGCCGAAGCGCCCGCAGGACCGCATCGCGCTCAACGAGGCCAAGAGCGCCTTCCGCCGCGACATTGCCGACTACGTCGGCGACGACGCCAAGGAACCGGAGTACTCCAAGCTGGACGAGGCCGTCGACGAGACCTTCCCCGCCAGCGATGCCGTGCGCAACACCGAGTTCGCCACCAACGGCGCTTCGGAAGAGCGTGTCGAGACGGCGGCGACCGAGCCCGAGGGCCGCCCGAGCAAGCCGGTGAAGGTCGCCTCCGACGAGCTGGGCGAGTTCGTCCTCGACCATGGCGCGGTCGTGATCGCCGCGATCACGTCGTGCACCAACACGTCCAATCCGGAAGTGATGCTCGGCGCGGCGCTGCTCGCCAAGAACGCCGTCGAGAAGGGCCTGGCCTCCAAGCCATGGGTGAAGACCACGATGGCGCCGGGCTCGCAGGTCGTCACCGACTACTACGAGAACGCCGGGCTGTGGCCGTACCTGGAGAAGCTCGGTTTCTACCTCGTCGGCTACGGCTGCACGACGTGTATCGGCAACTCCGGTCCGCTGCCCGAGGAGATCTCCAAGGCGGTCAACGACGCCGACCTCGCCGTGACCGCGGTGCTGTCGGGTAACCGCAACTTCGAGGGCCGCATCAACCCCGACGTCAAGATGAACTATCTCGCGTCGCCGCCGCTGGTGATCGCCTACGCGCTGGCGGGCACGATGGACTTCGACTTCGAGTCCGACTGCCTGGGCACCGACGAGGACGGCAACGAGGTGTTCCTCAAGGACATCTGGCCGTCGCAGAAGGACATCGACGACACCATCGCCTCGGCGATCAACACCGAGATGTTCACCAAGAACTACGCCGACGTGTTCAAGGGCGACGAACGCTGGCGCAACCTGCCGACGCCGGAGGGCAACACCTTCGAGTGGGCCGAGGACTCGACCTACGTGCGCAAACCGCCGTACTTCGACGGTATGCCGGCCGAGCCGGAGCCGGTGAGCGACATCCAGGGCGCCAGAGTGCTTGCGCTGCTTGGTGATTCGGTCACCACCGACCACATCTCCCCGGCCGGCAGCATCAAGCCGGGCACGCCCGCCGCGCAGTACCTCGAGGAGAACGGCGTCGAGAAGAAGGACTACAACTCCTACGGGTCGCGCCGCGGCAACCACGAAGTGATGATCCGCGGCACGTTCGCGAACATCCGGTTGCGCAACCAGTTGCTCGACGACGTGTCCGGCGGCTACACGCGCGACTTCACCAACGACGGCGAGCAGGCTTTCATCTACGACGCCGCGCAAAACTATGCCGCGCAAGACATTCCGCTGGTTGTACTCGGTGGCAAGGAGTACGGGTCCGGCTCGTCGCGGGACTGGGCGGCCAAGGGCACCCGCCTGCTGGGGGTGCGCGCGGTGATCGCCGAGTCGTTCGAGCGAATCCACCGGTCGAACCTGATCGGCATGGGCGTGATCCCGTTGCAGTTCCCCGAGGGCGAGTCCTCGGAGTCGCTGAACCTCGACGGCAGTGAGACGTTCGACATCACCGGCATCGAGGAACTCAACGAGGGCAAGACGCCGAAGACGGTGAAGGTCAAAGCCACCAAGGAGGGTGGCGACCCGGTCGAGTTCGACGCGGTGGTGCGTATCGACACCCCCGGGGAGGCCGACTACTACCGCAACGGCGGCATCTTGCAGTACGTGCTGCGCAACATGTTGAAGACCCAGTAGAAGGTACGGACACCCCGTGCCCCGGGTCACCGACGACCACCTGGCGGCGCGTCGTCGGCAGATTCTCGACGGTGCCCGGCGGTGTTTCGCCGAGTACGGCTACGACAAGGCGACCGTGCGGCGGCTCGAGCAGACGATCGGGCTGTCGCGCGGCGCCATCTTCCATCACTTCCGCGACAAGGACACGCTGTTCTTCGAGCTGGCGCGTGAGGACGCGGAGCGGATGGCCGATGTCGCCGCGCGTGAGGGACTGGTCCAGGTGATGCGCGACGTGCTCGCCGCGCCGGACCAGTTCGACTGGCTGGCCACGCGCCTGGAGATCGCGCGAAAACTGCGTAACGACCCTGATTTTCACCGTGGCTGGTCGGAGCGGTCGGCTGAACTGTCAGCGGCGACCCATCAACGACTCCGAATGCAGAAGCAAGCGGGACGGTTGCGTGACGACGTACCCAGCGCCGTGCTGCAGACCTACCTCGACCTGGTTCTCGACGGCCTGGTCGCGCGGTTGGCTTCGGGAGACGATCCGCAGAAACTAGGCGCCGTGCTGGACCTCGTCGAGGCGTCCCTGCGCCAGCGGCCGGACTAGCCGGCGCGCCTGCTGCGGTGGTTCGGCCCGCCGCGGCTGCGCATCGTGGTGCCGGACTCGCGCAGCATGCTGTGGATCGAACCGTACGAGCGACCGGTGGATGCGACCAGTGTGCGAATGCTCGCGCCACCCTCGTAAGCACTCCGCAACTCGCTGAGCAACTGGTCTCTCGGCTTGTCCAGCTTCTTCATCAGCATCTCCCCACTTGATGCCCCGTCGCATACCCCGCGTGGGAAGCAGTTACACGCGCGCGGATCAAATTGGCCAGCCGGGTCGCAAACCGGGTCAGGCCAACTCGATCAGGTCGCGGTACTCCTCGGACCAGTAGTCCTCGGTGCCGTCGGGAAGCAGCACCACGCGCTGCGGTTCCAGCGCCTCGGCGGCGCCGGGGTCGTGCGTGACGAGCACGACGGCACCGACATAGCTGCGCAGCGCGTCGAGCACCTGCTCCCGCGAGGCCGGGTCGAGGTTGTTCGTCGGCTCGTCGAGCAGCAGCACATTTGCGGTGGACGCGACCAGGCCGGCGAGCGCCAGTCGGGTTTTCTCGCCGCCGGACAGCGTGCCCGCGGGCTGCTCCAGCTGCGCTCCGCTGAACATGAAGGCGCCCAACAGTCCTCGCAGGTCTTGCTCGCCGGTGTCGGGGGCCGCGTGCCGGATGTTCTCCCACACCGTCGCGGTGTCATCGAGCGTGTCGTGCTCCTGTGCGAAGTAGCCGAGCTTGAGTCCGTGGCCGGGTTCGAGTCCTCCGGCGTCGGGAATCTCCACCCCGGCCAGCAGCCGCAGCAGCGTCGTCTTGCCGGCACCGTTGAGGCCGAGCACGACTACGCGGGAGCCGCGGTCGATGGCGAGGTCGACTCCGGTGAAGACCTCCAGGGACCCGTAGTTCTTCGTCAGTCCCTTGGCGACCAGCGGGGTGCGCCCACACGGGGCCGGGGTGGGGAACTTGATGCGGGCCACCTTGT
Organism: Mycobacterium sp. E740; assembly: GCF_001672895.1. GTDB lineage: Bacteria > Actinomycetota > Actinomycetes > Mycobacteriales > Mycobacteriaceae > Mycobacterium. Next base: position 35,758 of record NZ_LZKP01000031.1, on the reverse strand, counting down.
CGGCGACGCGTTCCTCGTCGAGGGCGGCCATCATCCGGTCCGCCCGGCGCAGCATGTTCTGCGCCGCAACGGCTTTGGTGGCCTTGGCGCCCATCTTGGCGGCCTGGGTGCGCAATGCGGAGGCCTTGCGCTCGGCGTTGGCGCGTTCACGGCGGCGCCGCTGTTCGTCGGTGGCGCGGGCGTCGAGGTACTTCTGCCAGCCCATGTTGTAGACGTCGACCTCGCCGCGCACCGCGTCGAGGAACCAGACGCGGTTCACCACGTCGGCGAGCAGGTCGACGTTATGGCTGATGACGATCAGGCCACCCGGGTGTTGCTGCAGGAAGTCGCGCAGCCAGCCGATGGAATCGGCGTCGAGGTGGTTGGTGGGCTCGTCGAGTAGCAGTGTCGTCCCGGAATTAGCTCCAGCGCCGGCTCCTTCGCTCGCGGCGAACAGGATGCGCGCCAGCTCCACCCGGCGACGCTGACCACCCGACAGCGTGCGCAACGATTGGGTCAGGACTCGTTCCGGCAGCCCGAGACTCGCGCAGATACGGCCCGCCTCGCTCTCGGCGGCATAGCCGCCCAGCGCCGCGAACCGCTCCTCGAGTTGACCGTACTTGCGGACGGCCTTGTCGCGGGCGGCGTCATCGGCGACCTCGGCCATCAGCACCTGCTGCTTCTCGAGGTCGGCCAGCAGGGTGTCGAGCCCACGGGCCGAAAGAACGCGGTCACGAGCCAACACGTCCAGGTCGCCTTCCCTGGGATCCTGTGGCAGATAACCGATTTCGCCGTTGCGGACGATGGTTCCCGCGTAGGGTTCGCCTTCTCCGGCGAGGATGCGCATCGTGGTCGTCTTGCCGGCGCCGTTTCGGCCGACCAGCCCGATCCGGTCGCCGGGCTGCACCCGAAGCGCGGTTCCGTCGGTGGACAGCAGCGTGCGTGCCCCGGCGCGGACCTCGAGGTCCGTTGCGGTGATCACGCTGTCATGTCCTTACTTGTCGTCGGTGAAGACCGGGGCGCGCTTCTCGGCGCGCGACGCCACCGCTTCTTCGAAGTTGGCGGTGAGCAACCGGACGAAGAGTTGTCCGAGGCCCTCGGCTTGCATATGCCCCTCCAGGCTACCGGCGTCCAGTCCACTCCACAGTGTGCGCTTGGTCAACTCGATTCCGGGCCGGGAGAACGTCGCGATCCGCTCCGCCAGCTGATAGCAGGCGTCGAGCAACTGATCGTCGGCGACCGCGCGCGACACCAGCCCGATGCGTTCGGCCTCGGCGGCGTCGACGTCACGGCCGGTCAGCATCAGCTCGAACGCGCGTGAGGTGCCGATCGCGCGCGGCAGCAGGTACGACAGTCCCAGTTCACTGGCCGTCAGGCCGTTGTTGATGCCGGCCGCGCGGAAGTAGGCGCCGTCGGCCGCCACCCGGATGTCGCAGGCCAGCGCCAGGCACAGTCCCCCGCCGATTGCCGCACCGTTGACCGCCGCGATCACCGGCTGGTGCATCTTGCGCAGCGCGAGGATGACGTCGTCGAGCACCTCCATCGACCGCAGCGCGAACGTGGGCCGGGTCAGCCCGTCGATGTGCGGCACCGAACCTGCCGACTTGTGGTCCGCGCCGGAGGAGAACCCGCGCCCGGCGCCGGTCAGCACGACCGCCCGCACGGCGTTGTCGAAGGTGAGCTCCTCGAGCACCTTCTTGAGCGGAACCATCACGTCGAACGCCATGGAGTTCATCCGCTCGGGCCGGTTCAGCGTCACCAGCGCGACGCCGGGTCGCGGCCGGTCGACCAGGACGAAGTTGTCTGTCTGCTCGCTCACGCACTGCACGCTATCGCGTGCGCGGCCTCACTCCGGCTGCCCGTTGTCCTGAGCTGCGATCGCGGCGTCGATGTCGAACTCCTTGACCCGTTGCACAAGTTCCTCGAGAGCGGCCGGGGGCAGAGCGCCGGCCTGGTTGAACACCAGCTTGCCCTTCTTGAAGGCCATCAACGTGGGGATCGACCGGATTTCCGCAGCCGCGGCCAACTCCTGCTCCGCCTCGGTGTCGACCTTGGCGTAGACCACGTCGGGGTGCTGCTCTGACGACGCTGCGAAAGTGGGGGCGAATGCTCTGCAGGGGCCACACCAGGACGCCCAGAAGTCCACCAGCACGATCTCGTTGCCGTTGATGGTGTCGTTGAATTGTTCGGCGGTGATGTCTTGGGTAGCCACGTTGCTTCCTAACGCTGGTGTTCAGCCGGGTGTTCCCAGCCTACGGGGCGGCGGCGGCGTGCGCGTTGGCCAGCAGACGGGCCTGCTGTCGGGGCCACCAGAACATCTCGGCCAGCAGTGCGGCGAGGTAGACGACCGAGACGACCGCGTTGCCCCAGGAACCGAACACGGCATCGGCGACGGCGGCGGCGACGGCGACGATCAGAACGAGCATCAGCAGCCACCGCAGGGGCCGGGCCTCCTCGGCTGCGGCTTTCATGCCTCGGGCGTAGTCGGCCGCCGCGCCGGACAGTCTCGCGTCGGCAAGTCGCTGCCCCCGCCGAGTCGCGCGCGCCACCGCGACGCGGTCGTCCGCGGACAACGTGTCGGCACCGGGCCAGTACCGGGCCATCCGGCGTGCCATCCACACCCCATAGAACGTGCCGACGACGACCGTGACGATGACACCGGTGATCACGAACCCCGAGTCGAGCCACGCCAGCGCACCCACGCAGAGCCCGACGGCGCCGCCCGTCATCAGTGCGCGACCGATGAAGCCCCCTCGCCACACCAAAGCCGGCACCGTGACCATCGCCCTATTGTGGGCACGCCCCGGGGCCGGAAAAGTCAGATTTCCTGTAATGGCGTCGGCCGCAACAGCGCTGTCGCCACCACGCTGATGGTGGCGGTCGCCACGAGGTACGTGCAGGCCAGCCACGGCGCGTTGTCCGCCGCGGCGATCAGCGCGGTGAGGATCAGCGGGGTCAGCCCCGACGAGTAAACGCCCGACAACTGGTAGACCGTGGACAGCCCGGTGTAGCGGATGCGCGCCGGATACAGCGACGCGTAGAGCGTGCCTTGCGCGCCGTAGAACCATGCGTGAATCACACCGAACACCAAAATCATTCCGAGTGTGAACGCGGTCAGGCTGCGGGTGTCGAAGAGTGTGAACACCGGGAACACGGCGACCGCGTACGCGGCGATCCCGGTGGCATACACCACGCGCGGGCTGAACCGGTCGGCCAGCAGCCCCGACACGGGCAGCAACACCGCCATCAGAAGTGCGGCGGCGGTGACCGCGACGAGCACCGGCACCCGCTCGAGCCCGAGGGTCCCCGTCGCGTACGCGATCGCGAACACGCCCCACGTGTTGAACGCCGCGCCCTCACCCCACCGCGACAGCAGTCCGAGCACCGTGCCGCGCAAGGCCGGACGGCGGAACACGTCGCGCAGCGGCACCCGTGAGCGGTCGTCGGAGTCGCGAACCTTCTCGAACGCCGGTGTCTCGGTGGCCTTCCATCGCACCACCAGCCCGAAGACCACCAGCACGATGCTGAACAGGAAGGCGATCCGCCAGCCGTAGGACTCGAAAGCCTCAACGGGAAGGGCTATTTGGAGTAGTGCGAACACGCCGGTGCCCAGCGCGAGGCCCAATGCGAGCCCGACTTGAGGGACACTGCCGGCCAAGCCGCGCCGGTGTGGTGGGCTGTGCTCGACGGCCAGCAGGATCGCGCCTGCCCACTCGCCACCGAGTGCGAAACCTTGCACGACGCGCAGGAGCAACAGCAGGATCGGTGCGAGCAGGCCGATCTGCGCGGCGGTGGGCAGCACACCCATCAGCGCCGTGGCGCCGCCCATTAGGATCATCGTCAGCGCCAACGTCTTCTTCCTGCCGATGCGGTCGCCGACGTGGCCGAACACGAAGCCGCCGATCGGGCGCACCACGAAGCCGACCGCGAAGGTGGCGAACGACAACAGCGTGCCGACGAGCGAGCTCTGGTTGGGAAAGAAAGCATGGTTGAAGACCAGGCTCGCCGCAGTCGCGTAGAGGAAGAAGTCGTACCACTCGATGGTGGTGCCGACGAGGCTGGCGATCAGGGCCGTGCGGACCCTCGACTTCTCCGCCGCCCCGCGCGGGACGGCTTCGTCTACGAGTAACGACACATCAGCCGACGATCCCGGAATCCGGTCGGCGTGAACACCTTTAGGCGCGTACTGATCGGAACGCCGCGCCTAAGCGGTCAGACGGTGAAGCCCAGCGCCCGGAGCTGCTCGCGGCCGTCCTCGGTGATCTTGTCCGGGCCCCACGGCGGATTCCACACCCAGTTGATCCTCAGTTCGTTGACCAGCCCAGCGCCCACCAGGGCGGTTCGCGACTGATCTTCGATCACATCGGTCAGCGGGCAGGCCGCCGACGTCAGTGTCATGTCGATCAGCGCGACCTTTCCCTGCTCCCCCTGCTCGACGTTGATCCCGTAGACGAGACCGAGGTCGACGACGTTGATCCCGAGCTCGGGATCGACGACGTCGCGCATCGCCTCCTCGAGATCGAACAAGAACTCCTCGTTCGGCACTGCGGTGTCACTCATCCTGCCTCCTGAAAATCCTCAGACGCTTGTGCGAGCGCGTCTTTGAAAGCCATCCAACCCAGCAACGCGCACTTCACCCGCGCCGGGTACTTCGCGACACCGGCGAATGCGATGCCGTCCCCGATCACCTCTTCGTCGCCTTCGACCGTTCCCCGCGACGAGATCATCTCGCTGAACGCGGCCACAGTCTTGAGGGCGTCGCCGACGCTTCGGCCGATCAGTTGATCGGTCAGCACCGACGTGGACGCCTGGCTGATAGAACAACCCTGGCCGTCATACGAGATGTCCTCGATCTGCTCACCGTCGCCGGACAGCGCCACCCGCAACGTCACCTCGTCGCCGCACGTGGGGTTGACGTGGCGGACTTCGGCGCCGAACGGCTCACGCAGCCCGCGGTGGTGTGGGTGCTTGTAGTGATCGAGGATCACTTCCTGGTACATCTGCTCGAGCCGCACGTCAGTCCCTGCCGAAGAACTCCACGGCGCGACGCACGCCGGCCACCAGGCGATCGACCTCGTCGAGCGTGTTGTAGACCGCGAACGACGCCCGCGCGGTGGCCGCGATCCCGAATCGGCGATGCAGCGGCCACGCGCAGTGATGTCCGACGCGCACTGCCACGCCGTCGTCGTCGAGCACCTGCCCCACATCGTGGGCGTGGACGCCGTCGACCACGAAACTCACTGGGGAGCCTCGGTTCTCCAGCGAGGTCGGGCCGATGATGCGTACACCGTCGATCGTTGCGAGACCCTCGAGCGCGGCAGCCACCAGTTCGGCCTCATGTGTTTCCACCGCGTCCATGCCGAGCGCGTTCAGATACCGCGCGGCCGCAGCCAAGCCGACGACTTGCGACGTCATCGGGGTGCCGGCCTCGAAACGCTGCGGTGCGGGTGCGTACGTCGTCTCCTGCATCGTGACGGTCTCGATCATCGACCCACCGGTGACGAACGGCGGCATCGCGTTCAGCAGCGCGGCGCGGCCGTACAACGCACCGATTCCGGTTGGTCCGAGCATCTTGTGGCCGGAGAACGCCGCATAGTCGACGTCGAGCGCGTGAAAGTCCACCGACCGGTGCGGCACGGACTGGCAGGCGTCGAGCACGGTCAGCGCACCGACCGCCTTCGCGCGTGCAACCAGTTCGGCGACCGGCGCGAGCGCACCGGTGACATTGGAATGATGGCTGAAAGCAATGACTTTGACGTTCTCGTCGAGCGCGAGCGAGTCCAGGTCGATGCGGCCGTCCTCGGTGACGGAATACCACTTCAGCGTTGCACCGGTACGACGCGCCAGCTCCTGCCACGGGACCAGATTGGCGTGGTGTTCGAGTTCGGTTGTGACGATCACGTCACCCGGACCGACGGCGTGCTCGAAACGCTTGTCGCCCAGCACATAGGACACCAGGTTGAGCGCCTCGGTCGCGTTCTTGGTGAACACCAGCTCGCCGGGGTCGGCGCCGACGAACGCCGCTATGTCCGCTCGCCCGTCCTCGTAGGCGTCGGTGGCCTCCTCCATCAGCTGGTGAGCCCCACGGTGCACCGCGCCGTTCGACGTGATCAGGAAATCGCGCTCAGCGTCGAGCACCTGCAGTGGCCGTTGCGAGGTCGCCCCCGAATCCAGGTACGCCAACGTGCTCCCGCCGCGCATCTGCTTCTTCAGGATCGGGAAGTCCGCGCGGATGGCGGCCAGATCGAGCGGGCGAACGGCGGCGGTCACGGGTTACGCCTCCGCGCCCGCCGTCTGGGTGAACCGGACGTAACCGTTCTCCTCGAGCTCGTCGGCGAGTTCCGGGCCGCCGGAGGTGACGATGCGGCCGTCGACGAACACGTGCACGAACTGCGGCTGGATGTAACGCAGGATGCGGGTGTAGTGGGTGATCAGCAGCACCCCACCGTGTTCGGTCTCGGCGTACCGGTTGACGCCCTCGCTGACCACGCGCAGCGCGTCGACGTCCAAGCCGGAGTCGGTCTCGTCGAGTATCGCGATCTTCGGTTTGAGCAGAGCCAGTTGCAGGATCTCGTGGCGTTTCTTCTCGCCGCCCGAAAACCCTTCGTTGACACTGCGTTCGGAGAACGACGCGTCGATACCGAGCTCGCCCATCGCGGACTTGACCTCTTTGACCCAGTGCCGCAGCTTCGGCGCCTCACCGCGCACGGCCGTCGCTGCGGTGCGCAGGAAGTTCGACATCGACACCCCCGGCACCTCGACCGGGTACTGCATCGCCAGGAACAGGCCCGCGCGCGCACGCTCGTCGATGCTCATCTCCAGTACGTCCTGGCCGTCCAACGTGATCGACCCCGATGTCACCGTGTACTTCGGGTGGCCGGCGATCGCGTACGACAACGTGGACTTGCCGGATCCGTTGGGGCCCATCACCGCGTGCGTCTCCCCCGACTTCACGGTCAGGTTCACACCTTTGAGGATCGGGATCTCGGTCTGCTCGGGAGTGTGGACCGAGACGTGCAGGTCTTTGATTTCCAGTGTGGTCATGGCTGAGCTGTTCTCGATTCCGTGATCGCTAGTTCTCGTTCGATTGCTTCGGTCAGGCGCTCGCGTACCTCGGGGACGGCGATCTTGGCGATGATCTCGTTGAAGAAGCCGCGTACCACCAGGCGCCGCGCTTGATCCTCGGGGATGCCGCGGGCGCGCAGATAGAACAGTTGCTCGTCGTCGAAACGTCCGGTCGCACTGGCGTGCCCGGCGCCGACGATCTCGCCCGTCTCGATCTCGAGGTTGGGCACCGAGTCCGCCCGCGCCCCGTCGGTGAGCAGCAGGTTGCGGTTCACCTCGAAGGTGTCCGTGCCGGTGGCTTCCGCGCGGATCAGCACGTCGCCCACCCACACGGTGTGCGCATCGGGCCGGCCCGAGGTCGGATCTCCTTGCAGCGCACCCTTGTACAGCACATCGGACTTGCAGTTCGGGTGGGCGTGATCGACCAGCAGCCGCGACTCGAAATGCTGACCGTCATCGGCGAAGTAGGTGCCGAGCATCTTGGCGTCGCCACCGGGGCCGGTGAACCGCACCGTCGCCGTGGTGCGCACGACGTCGCCGCCGAGCGTGACGTTGACGTGGCCGAGCACCGCGTCCTTGCCGAGGCGCGCGTGATGCGCGCTGACGTGCACCATGTCGTCGGCCCAGTCGGCAATCCAGATCACTCCGAGTCCGGCTGAATCGCCGACGACGATCTCGACGTTGTCGGCGTAGGTTCCGCTGCCCCGCAGGTCCACCACGACGATGGCACGCGACAGTTCCTCGACCCGGATCTGCAGATGCCCGTAGGCCACCGCCCCCTCGCCCGGGCCGCTGATGTCGATTTCGATCGGCTCGGCGAGCTCGGTGTCGCGGGCGACGGTGACGATCGTCGCGGTATCGAACGATGAGAACGCCTGGGCCGCAATGCGGTCCGAGGGCACGCCTCCGTCACCGAGCCGCTGGTCGTCGCGACGCACCGTCTCCACAGTGACACCGGGCGACTCCACCACGCGGATCTCCGCGGTACCCGTGGTGGTCGCCGACCCGTCGTGCAGACCGCGCAGACGCTTCAGCGGCGTGAAACGCCAGATCTCGTCGCGGCCACCGGGCACCTCGAAAGCGTCCACATCGAAGGAGGTGAAGATCTCGCCCTTGTTGAGTGCCGATCCGGCCGGTGTGCCCTCTACCGCCTCAGTCAGATTCTGTGCCGTCACTATCCGACCGCGCCTTCCATCTGCAGCTCGATCAGCCGGTTGAGCTCCAGCGCATACTCCATCGGAAGCTCCTTGGCGATCGGTTCGACGAAGCCGCGCACCACCATCGCCATGGCCTCGTCCTCGGTCAGGCCGCGGCTCATGAGGTAGAACAGCTGGTCCTCGCTGACCTTGGAGACGGTGGCCTCGTGGCCCATGGTGACGTCGTCCTCGCGGATGTCGACGTATGGGTAGGTGTCGGAGCGGCTGACGGTGTCGACAAGCAGCGCATCGCATTTCACGCTGGACCGCGATCCGTGAGCACCCTTGTTGACCTGGACGAGGCCGCGGTAGGACGCGCGGCCGCCACCGCGGGCGACGGACTTGGACACGATGTTGGACGACGTGTTCGGCGCCAGGTGCAGCATTTTCGCGCCGGTGTCCTGATGCTGACCCTCGCCGGCGAATGCGACCGAAAGCACCTCGCCACGCGCGTGCTCACCGGTCATCCACACGGCCGGGTATTTCATCGTGACCTTCGAGCCGATATTGCCGTCGACCCATTCCATCGTCGCCCCCGCCTCCGCGCGGGCGCGCTTGGTGACGAGGTTGTAGACGTTGTTCGACCAGTTCTGAATGGTCGTGTAACGGCACCGCCCACCGGGTTTCACGATGATCTCGACGACCGCGGAGTGCAGCGAATCCGACTTGTAGATGGGAGCAGTGCACCCCTCGACGTAATGCACGTACGCGCCCTCGTCGACGATGATCAGCGTCCGCTCGAACTGGCCCATGTTCTCGGTGTTGATCCGGAAATAAGCCTGCAATGGAATATCCACATGCACGCCCGGCGGCACATAGATGAACGAGCCCCCCGACCACACGGCAGTATTCAATGCAGAAAACTTATTATCCCCGGCGGGAATTACGGTTCCGAAGTATTGTTTGAATATATCTTCGTGTTCCCGCAAACCAGTATCAGTATCTAAGAATATGACTCCTTGAGCCTCTAAATCCTCTCTGATCTGGTGGTAAACAACTTCTGACTCATATTGAGCCGCTACGCCAGCAACCAATCTTTGCTTTTCAGCTTCGGGAATTCCGAGCCGGTCGTACGTATTTCGAATATCCTCCGGCAAATCCTCCCAAGACGCCGCCTGCTTCTCGGTGGAGCGCACGAAGTACTTGATGTTGTCGAAGTCGATGCCCTCGAGGTTCGATCCCCAGTTCGGCATCGGCTTCTTATCGAACGTGCGCAGGGCCTTGAGCCGTGTGTCGAGCATCCACTCGGGCTCGTTCTTCTTCCCCGAGATGTCGCGCACCACCGCCTCGGACAGTCCGCGCTGGGCGCTGGCGCCCGCAACGTCGGAGTCCACCCAGCCGTAGCCGTACCGGCTCAGCGAGGCGATCGCCTCGTCCTGGCTGAGCGGTTCGCCGACCTTGTGGACCTCGGGTGTCGTCGTCATCTCGACGCTCCTTGCTTGCTCGTGGGGGCTGTGAGGCTGGCTTTCTCTACCAGCGGTACGTGCGTGGTGCAGGCGCAGTCGCCGTTGACGATCGTGGCGAGCCTCTGCACGTGGGTGCCCAGAATCTCCGCGAAGGCTTCCCGCTCGGTCTCACACAGCTCGGGGAACTCCTCGGCGACGTGAGACACCGGACAGTGATGCTGGCACAGCTGGATGCAGTGGACGGAGCCGGGCGCCGGCGTCATCGGCGTGACCGTGGTCACGTAGCCGGCCTTGGTCAGCGCGGTCGCCACCCGGTGGGCCTTCGACTCGACGTCATCGGGACCCTCGGTCACTCCCGCCAGGATCCCGTCGATACGGCGGCGCGCGAACGTGCGCACCGCGTCATCCCCGCCCATCTCGCGCAACTGCCGGATAGCCGCAACGGCGAGGTCGTCGTAGGCGTGGCTCAGTTTGGCCCGGCCCGCCGCGGTGAGCCGGTAACGCTTCGCGGGTCGGCCACGCCCAGTGTGCTGCCACGCGGCGGCGGCGCTGGCCTGGGCGTCGCCCGCGTCCATCAGCGCGTCGAGGTGCCGGCGCACGCCGGCGGCGGAGATGCCGAGCCGATCGCCGATCTCACCGGCCGTGATCGACCCGGATTCCAGGAGCAGCTGCACGATCGCACCACGCGTGTGGCGATCGGCACCCACTTCCGGACTTATTTTCACAACACCATTGTGTCGGAATTCCGAAAGCCGTGTAAAGCAAGGGCACCCTTAGCGTGACCGGAGCCACGGATGTCGGCGGTTACGCTGCTGAGGTGGCAGCCCGCCTCCCGTCGTTCAGCTCGTCGATCGCCCGTTGGCATGCCGACGAACGTCCGGTGGGCTCACCGCTCAACGACGCCGAGGTCATCGCGCTGCGCCGCACCCGGCTGTTCGGCGCGGCCGGCACAGTCCTGATGGCGATCGGCGCGCTCGGTGTCGGGGCCCGGCCGGTGGTGCAGGACCCGACGTTCGGGGTGCGGTTGCTCAACCTGCCGTCGCGGATCCAGACGGTGTCGCTGACCATGACGACCACCGGCGCGGTGATGATGGCGCTCGCCTGGCTGATGCTCGGCCGGTTCACGCTCGGCGACCGGCGCATGTCGCGAAGCCAGTTGGACCGCCTGCTGTGGCTGTGGGTGCTGCCGCTGCTGCTCGCCCCGCCGATGTACAGCCGCGACGTGTACTCCTATCTGGCACAGAGCGAGATCGGCATCAAGGGACTCGACCCGTACCGGGTGGGCCCGGCCACCGGCCTCGGCCTGGACCACGTGTTCACGTTGTCCGTACCGAACATGTGGCGCGAGACCCCAGCTCCGTACGGCCCGCTGTTCCTCTGGATCGGCCAGGGTATCTCCGCGTTGACGGGCGAGAACATCGTGGCGGCGGTGCTGTGCCACCGCTTGGTCGTGCTCGTCGGCGTGGGTCTGATCGTGTGGGCGACCCCCCGACTGGCCCGGCGGTGCGGCGTCGCCGAGGTGAGCGCGCTGTGGCTCGGCGCCGCCAACCCGCTGCTGATCATGCATCTGGTCGCCGGTATCCACAACGAGGCATTGATGCTCGGGCTGATGCTCGCCGGCACCGAGTTCGCCCTGCGCGGCGTCGACGCGGCCACACCACTTCTTCCGCGACCTCTCACCTGGCCGCAGAACAGCGACGAGTGGGAACGGTGGTGGCCGCTGGCCATGCTGCTCGTGGGCGTTGTGCTGATCACCATGTCCTCACAGGTGAAGCTGCCGTCGCTACTGGCGCTGGGTTTCGTGGCGATGGCGTTGGCCTGCCGCTGGGGCGGCACCGTCAAGGCGTTCTTTCTGGCCGGCGGATCGTTGACGGCCGTGTCGGTCGTGGTGATGGCGCTCATCGGGTGGGCCAGCGGCTTGGGTTTCGGCTGGCTGTTCACCCTGGGCACCGCCAACGTGGTGCGCTCGTGGATGTCACTGCCCACGCTGCTGGCCCTGGGCACCGGACAAGTCGGGATCCTGCTGGGGCTCGGCGACCACACCACCGCCGTGCTGGGCCTGACCCGTGCGATCGGCGTGTTGATCATCGCGGTGCTGGTCACCTGGCTGCTGCTGGCGGTGCTTCGCGGGCGGCTGCATCCGGTGGGCGGGCTGGGTGTCGCGCTCGGCATGACCGTGCTGCTGTTCCCCGTGGTCCAGCCCTGGTACGTGCTGTGGGCCGTGCTGCCGCTGGCGGCCTGGGCCACCCGCCCGGCGTTCCGCAGCACGACGATCGTGGTGACACTCGCCGTCGGCATCTTCGGTCCCACCGCCAACGGCGACCGGTTCACCGTCTTCCAGATCCTGCTCGCGACCGCGGCGAGCACCGTGATCGTGATTGCGCTGATCCTGCTCACCTACAAGCGGCTGCCGTGGCGCAGCGCGGCAACCCGGCCTGCCGACGAAGAGTCGCCACCGCCGCCGCAGCCCGTCAGGCCGGACGCCTACGCTGAATCCCCGTGACGCACCTAGGCCCGGGGAACGCTGCTGCCCCTGTGCGCTTGAGCGGGGTCACCAAGCGCTACGGATCGACCACCGCGGTGTCAGGACTCGACCTGCAGGTGCAGACCGCCGAGGTGTTCGCGCTGTTGGGTCCGAACGGCGCAGGCAAGACCACGACGGTGGAGATGTGCGAGGGGTTCATCAAGCCAGACTCCGGCACCATCGAAATACTGGGCCTCGACCCGTCCGCCGACAACGCCCGGCTGCGTTCGCGCATCGGGGTGATGTTGCAGGGCGGTGGTGGCTATCCGGCCGCTCGCGCCGGTGAAATGCTCGACCTCGTCGCGTCCTACGCGGCGAATCCGCTGGACCCCGCGTGGCTGATGGACACCCTCGGGCTGACCGAATCGGCGCGAACCACCTATCGGCGGTTGTCCGGCGGCCAGCAGCAGCGGCTGGCGCTTGCCTGCGCTGTGGTCGGCCGACCCGAGCTCGTCTTCCTCGACGAACCGACCGCCGGCATGGACGCGCATGCCCGGATCGTGGTGTGGGAGTTGATCGATGGCCTCCGCCGCGACGGCGTCACAGTGGTGCTGACGACTCATCAACTGACCGAGGCGGAGGAACTCGCCGACCGGATCATGATCATCGATCACGGTGTGCCCGTGGCCACCGGCACGCCCGAGGAGCTGATGCGCAGCGGCGCCGAGAACCAGTTACGATTCCGCGCCCCGCGCAAGCTGGATCTGTCGTTGCTCGTCTCGGCGTTGCCCGAGAGCTACCGGGCGCTCGAGACGGCGCCGGGCGAATACCTGGTGGAGGGCGCGATCAACCCGCAGGTGCTCGCCACGGTGACGGCGTGGTGCGCGCGGCTCGACGTACTGGCCACCGACATGCGGGTCGAACAGCGCAGTCTCGAGGACGTGTTCTTGGAGTTGACCGGGCGGGAGTTGCGGCCATGACGACGAATCGTTTTGCGCCGGGCACGTTTTCGCCCGACCCGCGACCGGCCACCGTGCAGCGGATGCTCGCCGCGCAGTTCGGCCTGGAGCTCCGGTTGTTGCTGCGCAACGGCGAACAGCTGTTGCTGACGATGTTCATTCCGATCACGCTGCTCATCGGGTTGACGCTGTTGCCGCTCGGCTCGTTCGGCCCGAATCGCGCGGCGACCTTCGTGCCGGCGATCATGGCGCTCGCGGTGATCTCGACGGCGTTCACCGGGCAAGCGATCGCCGTCGCGTTCGACCGACGCTACGGCGCACTGAAGCGTTTGGGCGCGACGGCGCTTCCGGTGTGGGGCATCATCGCGGGCAAGTCGCTGGCCGTGGTCGCCGTCGTATTTTTGCAGTCAATTGTGTTGGGCTCCATTGGTTTTGCGCTGGGCTGGCGCCCGCAGCTGGCCGGTCTGGCACTCGGCGCCGCGATCATCGCATTGGGCACCGCCGGTTTCGCCGCGCTGGGCCTGCTGCTCGGCGGGACGCTTCGTGCCGAGATCGTGCTGGCCCTGGCGAACCTGCTGTGGTTCGTCTTCGCCGGGCTCGGAGCGCTGACACTGGAGGGCGGCATGGTGCCGACCGGCGCGCAGTGGGTGGCGCGGTTGACTCCGTCGGGCGCGCTCACCGAGGCGCTGTCTCAGGCGATGACGATGTCGGTGGACTGGTTCGGCGTGGCGGTGCTCGCGGTGTGGGGCGCCGTCGCCGCGTTGTGCGCCCTGCGCTGGTTCCGGTTCACGTGAGCCGCGTCTTCCTGCGGCTGGTCGACCTGCTGCCGCTGCCGAGCCTGCGGGCGCAGCGCGTCATCGCCCTGCTCGTCATCCTGACCCAGGGCGGTATCGCGGTGACCGGCGCGATCGTCCGCGTCACCGCGTCCGGGCTGGGCTGCCCGACGTGGCCGCAGTGCTTTCCGGGCAGCTTCACACCGGTCCCCCACCCGGAGGTCGCGGGAATCCACCAAGCTGTCGAATTCGGCAATCGGATGATCACCTTCCTCGTGGTGCTCACCGCCGCGGCCGCCGTGCTGGCGGTCACGCGTGCGCGTCGCCGCCGGGAGGTGCTGGTCTATGCGTGGCTGATGCCCGCGTCGACGGTCGTGCAGGCGGTGATCGGCGGGATCACGGTGCTGACGGGCCTGTTGTGGTGGACGGTGGCCATCCACCTGCTGGCGTCGATGACGATGGTCTGGCTGGCGGTGCTGTTGTTCGTAAAGATCGGCGAGCCCGACGATGGTGTGCTCACTCGTCGAGCCCCAAAGCCGTTGCGCCAGTTGACTCTTCTCAGCGGGGTGACGCTGGCTGCCGTATTGATCACCGGCACGTCGGTGACCGGCGCTGGTCCGCACGCCGGCGACAAGAGTCTCGATCGCACGATCCCGCGGCTCGAGGTGCCGATCACGACGCTGGTGCACATGCACTCGTCGCTGCTGGTGGCCTACCTGTCGCTGGTCATCGGCTTGAGCTTCGGTCTGCTGGCGGTCCGCGCGGCCCGGCCGGTGATGCTACGGGTGGGTGTGCTGTTGGCGTTGGTGGTGGCGCAGGGGCTCGTCGGGGTCGTGCAGTTCTACACCGGTGTGCCGGCCGCTCTCGTCGCGGTCCACGTGGCCGGTGCGGCAGCCTGCACGGCGGCCACCTCGGCGCTATGGGCGTCGATGCGGGAGCGGGCCGAGCCCGAGCCGCTCCAGAGCTGACTCCACCTCGACGACGAACGCTCGCTGCTGGCGATCACGGGTGTCCGCGTCCAGTTGGGCCCAGCCCAGCGACGGCTCCACCAATTGCAGCTCGAGTACCCGCGGGTCGGAGCGGTCGCCGACGACGTCGACACGCGCGTACAGCAATTCCTCTGGCGCCATGTCGAGATGCGCCGCGGCGGCAGCCAAAGCGGCGTGGCCGACGTCCCAGAGTTCGAAGTCGGGCTCGGCGGGCGCGAGGATCGGTGCCGTGGTGAACGCGTGAGACTGCTGGCCGCCGAAGAACACCAGCGCGGTCTGGTCGGCCCCGGATCTCCTCGACACGGTCGGGACACCGCGGTCGGCGAGGTCGGCGAGGCAGCGCTTGTCGGTGTTCCACGCCACGACGTTCGGCCCGTTGAGCAGGTTGCGGACCCGCCGCGCCCACTGCAGGAACTCGTCGAGCCGGTCGGCGTAGTCCGATGTCGCCCGCAGGATCACCAGGTCGGCGTCGAGTGTCGCCGGGTCGTCCCAGGACAGCCAGCGGGCGTGCAACCCGTGGCGGCCCAGTGCCGCGACCAAGCCCGCGTCGTCGCCGTCACCCTTCGGCAACGCCGGGCAACCCGCCAGCACGATGCGCGGATGGAACACGTTGGGCCTCGCGAGCTTCACAACCGCAAGGATATTGGCAGGATGTGAACATGTACGCGATCGAAGTCGCCCGGACCGGCGGACCTGAAGTCCTGACCTACGTCGAGAAGCCGCACCCGACGCCCGGCCCCTGTGAGGTGCTGATCAAGGCCGAGGCGATCGGCGTGAACTTCCTCGACACCTACTTCCGGTCCGGGCAGTATCCGCGCGAGACCCCGTTCATTGTCGGCAACGAGGTGTGCGGCACCGTCGAGGCGGTTGGTGACGACGTCGCCGCACTCAAGGTCGGCGACCGCGTCGTCACCGCGCAGGCCTACGGTGCCTACGCCGAATACAGCCTCGCCCCGGCCGATTTCGTCGCCTATGTGCCGGACGCCGTCAGCCCGGAAGCGGCCGCGGCCTCGTTGCTCAAGGGCATGACCGCGCATTACCTGATCAAGTCGCTGTACCCGGTGCAGCAGGGCGACGCCGTGCTGGTGCACGCCGGCGCCGGCGGCGTGGGCCTGATCCTGACCCAATGGGCGACCAGCATGGCGGTCCGTGTCATCACCACGGTGTCGACGGCGGAGAAGGCCGAGCTGTCACGTCAGGCGGGCGCCGTCGAGGTGCTGGAGTATCCGGACGACCCGGCCGAGTTCGGCGCGAGGATCAAGGACATGACCGACGGCGGCGTCGCCGCGGTGTACGACGGCGTCGGTGCCGCCACGTTCGACGCCAGCCTCGCGAGCCTGCGGGTGCGGGGGACGCTCGCGCTGTTCGGCGCGGCCAGCGGGCCCGTGCCCCCGTTGGACCCGCAGCGGCTCAATGCCGCCGGCTCACTGTTCCTGACCCGCCCGACGCTCGTGCACTACACCCGAACGGCCGACGAATTCTCCTGGCGCGCGGGCGAAGTCCTCAACGCGATCGCTTCCGGCACGCTCACGATCACGGTCAGTGAGCGCTATCGGCTCGAAGACGCCGAACAGGCCCATCGCGACCTGCAGGGCCGCATGACCACCGGATCGGTGGTGCTGATTCCCTGACCGACGTCAGAACAGCGTCGGCAGCCCGAGCACCGAGTCGATCGCCAGGGCCAGAAAGACAACTGCAAGGTAGTTGTTCGACTGCAGGAACAGCCGAAGCGGCTTCACCGGCTCGCCGCGACGCACGCCGTTGTAGAGCTGGTGGGCCATCACCACGAACCACGTGCCGGCCAGCACCGCGACCGCCGCGTACAGCCAGCCCGTCGCGGGCACGAGCGCCAGCGTCGCGGCGACCGTCAGCCACGTGTAGATCACGATCTGTCTGGTGACCTGACGCTCGGTGGCCACCACCGGCAGCATCGGCACGCCCGCCGCGCGGTAGTCGTCCTTGTACTTCATGGCCAGCGCCCAGGTATGCGGCGGCGTCCAGAAGAAGATGATCGCGAACATGACCAGCGCGGGCCAGGCGATCGTTCCCGTGACCGCGGACCAGCCGATCATCACCGGCATGCAGCCCGCGGCGCCGCCCCACACCACGTTCTGGGAGGTGCGGCGCTTGAGCAACAGCGTGTAGACCAGCACGTAGAACGCGATCGTCGCGCCCGCGAGATGGGCCGACAGCATGTTGGTCGTCCACCACAGCCAGAAGAACGAACCGACGGACAGGGCCAGGCCGAAGACCAACGCATGGCTGCGTGGCACGGTGGCGCGAGCCAACGGCCGGCGCTCGGTGCGCTTCATGACCTTGTCGATGTCCGCGTCGGCCACGCAGTTCAACGCGTTAGCGCCCGCCGCCGCCAGCAGCCCGCCGAACAGCGTGTTCAGTATCAGCAGCGGGTCGACGCTGCCGCGATGGGCCAACAGCATCGCCGGGATGGTGGTGACGAGAAGCAGCTCGATGACCCGCGGCTTGGTCAGCGACACGTAGCCAAGAAGTCTGTCGCGGATTCGGTTGGTCGCCCCGCCGACGAGGTGGCCTTCGCGAACGCTCACGCAGATAACTCCTGTCGAAAGGTCGAAAACGGGCCGCAGCGCGGGGCTTCTACTACAGACGATGGTAGACCGCGCGCCAACGGCCGCCTAATCCTCCCCGGCATCCTCCCCCAGCAGCCTGCATCGCGTGAGCATCCGGCACTAGGGTGGGTAAACGAGCAGTTGAGAAAAGCTCAACGCCGACCAGGAGTGCGCCTGTGACCACGCTCGAAGAAATCTCCGCGCTGACCCGCCCGAACCACCCCGAGGACTGGACCGACGTGGACACGCTGGCAGTCGACACCGTCCGGGTACTGGCGGCGGATGCGGTACAGAAGGTGGGCAACGGCCACCCCGGCACCGCGATGAGCCTGGCGCCGCTGGCCTACACGCTGTTCCAGCGCCAGATGCGCCACGACCCCAGCGACGTGCACTGGCTGGGCCGCGACCGCTTCATCCTCTCCTGCGGGCACTCGAGTTTGACGCTCTACATCCAGCTCTACCTCGGCGGCTTCGGTCTCGAGCTCTCCGACATCGAGTCCCTGCGCACATGGAAGTCCAAGACGCCCGGCCATCCGGAGTTCCGGCACACCAAGGGCGTGGAAATCACCACCGGCCCGCTCGGCCAGGGGCTGGCCTCCGCGGTGGGCATGGCGATGGCCTCGCGCTACGAGCGCGGCCTGTTCGACCCCGACACCCCCGCCGGCGAGAGCCCGTTCGACCACTACATCTACGTGATCGCCTCCGACGGCGACATCGAGGAAGGCGTCACCAGCGAGGCGTCGTCCCTGGCGGGTACCCAGCAGCTCGGCAACCTGATCGTCTTCTACGACAAGAACCAGATCTCGATCGAGCACGACACCAACATCGCGCTGTCCGAGGACGTCGCTGCCCGCTACCGCGCCTACGGCTGGCACGTGCAGGAGGTCGAGGGCGGGGAGAACGTCGTCGGAATCGAAGAGGCGATCGAAGCCGCTCGCAAGGTCACCGACAAACCGTCGTTCATCGCGCTTCGCACGATCATCGGCTATCCGGCGCCCAACAAGATGAACACCGGCGGCGTGCACGGCTCAGCGCTCGGCGACGACGAGGTGGCCGCCACCAAGAAGATCCTCGGCTTCGATCCGGACAAGACGTTCGAGGTGCGCCCCGAGGTCATCGAGCACACACGCAAGCTGGTCGACCGCGGTCAGGAAGCACATGCCAAGTGGCAGAGCACATTCGACGCCTGGGCCGAGCGTGAGCCGGAACGCAAGGAGCTGCTGGACCGGCTGACCGCAGAGGAACTGCCCGACGGCTGGGACAGCGACATCACCTATTGGGAGCCGGGTTCCAAACCACTGGCGACCCGTGCCGCGTTCGGCCAGGTGCTCAATGACGTCGCTCCGAAACTGCCGGAGCTGTGGGGCGGTTCGGCCGACCTGGCGGGCAGCAACAACACCACCATCAAGGGCGTCAAATCCTTTGGACCGCCGTCGATTTCAACAGACGACTTCACCGCCGACTGGTACGGCCGGGTGCTGCACTTCGGTGTTCGCGAGCACGCGATGGGGTCGATCCTGTCCGGCATCGTGCTGCACGGGCCCACTCGGGCATTCGGCGGCACGTTCCTGCAGTTCTCCGACTACATGCGGCCGGCGGTGCGACTGGCGTCGCTGATGGACATCGACACGATCTACATCTGGACCCACGACTCGATCGGGCTGGGCGAGGACGGGCCGACCCACCAGCCGATCGAGCACCTCGCGGCACTGCGGGCCATCCCGAACCTGTCGGTGGTGCGGCCGGGCGACCCCAACGAGACCGCGTACGCCTGGCGCAGCATCCTGGCCCGCGGCAACGGCAGTGGGCCGGTCGGTTTCATCCTGACGCGCCAAGGCGTGCCGGTGCTGGAGGGCACGGACGCCGACGGGGTGGCTCGCGGCGGCTATGTGCTCGGCGGCGGTAAGCCCGCCGATGACGCCGACGTGATCATCATCGCGACCGGCTCGGAGCTACAGCTCGCGGTCGAGGCCCGAAAGCTGTTGGCGGAGAAGGACATCGCCGCATACGTGGTCTCGATGCCCTGTGTCGAGTGGTTCGAGTCGCAACCGCGGGAGTACCGGGATTCGGTACTGCCCCCGACGGTTTCGGCGCGCGTCGCGGTCGAGGCGGCCGTCGCTCAGAGCTGGTACAAGCTCGTCGGCGACACCGGGGAGATCATCTCGATCGAGCACTACGGCGAGTCCGCCGACGACAAGACGTTGTTCCGCGAGTTCGGGTTCACCCCGGAGGCAGTGGTGGCCGCCGCGGAGCGATCGATAGACAACTAGCGATCGAAAGGCACAGCAATGGCTCAGAATCCGAATCTCGCGGCGCTGTCCGAGGCGGGCGTTTCGGTGTGGCTCGACGACCTGTCGCGCGACCGGCTGCAGACGGGCAATCTGCAGGAGCTCATCGACACCAAGAGCGTGGTCGGGGTGACGACGAACCCGTCGATCTTCCAGGCCGCGCTGTCGAAGGGGCACGCCTACGACGACCAGGTGCGCGAACTGGCCGAGCGCGGTGCGGACGTCGACGCGACGATCCGCACGGTCACGACGGACGACGTCCGTAATGCCTGCGACGTGCTGGCCAAGCAGTACGAGCTGTCCGACGGCGTCGACGGGCGGGTATCGATCGAAGTCGACCCACGCCTCGCGCACGACACCGACAAGACCATCCTGCAGGCGATCGAGCTGTGGAAGATCGTCGACCGGCCCAACCTGCTGATCAAGATTCCGGCGACGATGGCGGGCCTGCCCGCGATCACGGCCGTCATCGCCGAGGGCATTTCGGTCAACGTCACGCTCATCTTCTCGGTCGAGCGGCACCGGCTGGTGATGGACGCGTATCTGGCGGGCTTGGAGAAGGCCAAGGAGGCCGGCCACGACCTGTCCCAGATCCATTCGGTCGCTTCGTTCTTCGTCTCCCGGGTGGACACCGAGATCGACAAGCGGCTGGAAAAGATCGGGTCGGAGGAAGCTTTGAAGCTGCGCGGCAAGGCCGGCGTCGCCAATGCCCGGCTCGCGTACGCCGCCTATGAAGAGGTGTTCGTCGGCGGCCAGCGGTACGGGGCGCTCATAGCTGACGGCGCCCGCGTCCAGCGCCCGCTGTGGGCGTCGACCGGCGTGAAGAACCCGGACTACTCGGACACCTTGTACGTCACCGAGCTGGTTGCGCCGAACACGGTGAACACCATGCCGGAGAAGACGATTGACGCGGTCGCCGAGCACGGAGTCATCACCGGCGACACCGTGACCGGCACGGGCGACGAATCGCAGGCATTGTTCGACAAGCTGTCGTCCGTCGGGATCGACCTGCCCGACGTGTTCCGGCTGCTCGAGGACGAGGGTGTGGAGAAGTTCGAGAAGTCGTGGCTCGAGTTGCTCGAGGCCACCCAGGGCCAGCTCGACGCCGCTGCGAAATGACGGACTGGGTCAATCCGCTGCGCGACAAGCGCGACAAGCGGATGCCCCGTATCGCGGGGCCGTGCGGGATGGTCATCTTCGGCGTCACCGGTGACCTGGCGCGCAAGAAGCTGATGCCCGCGATCTATGACCTCGCCAACCGGGGTCTGTTGCCGGCCTCCTTCTCCCTCGTCGGATTCGCCCGAAGAGACTGGGCCGACGAAGATTTCGGTCAGGTCGTGTACGAAGCGGTCCAGCAGCACGCTCGCACGCAGTTCCGCCAGGAGGTGTGGGACCGCCTCGCCGAGGGATTCCGGTTCGTGCAGGGCACATTCGACGACGATGCGGCGTTCGAACGTCTCGCCGAGACGCTGGAAAAGCTCGACGCCGAACGCGCGACCGGCGGCAACCATGCGTTCTATCTGTCCATTCCGCCCAAGGCATTTCAGCAAGTCTGTGAGCAGCTGCAGAAGTCCGGGCTGGCCCGGGCGCAGGAAGGCCGCTGGAGCCGGGTGGTCATCGAGAAGCCCTTCGGCCACGATCTGCAGAGCGCTCGCGACCTCAACGCCGTCGTCAACAGCGTCTTCCCCGAGGAGTCGGTGTTCCGCATCGACCACTACCTCGGCAAGGAGACCGTCCAGAACATCCTCGCGCTGCGGTTCGCCAACGAACTCTACGAGCCGATCTGGAACAACCACTACGTCGACAGCGTGCAGATCACCATGGCCGAAGACATCGGACTGGGCGGTCGCGCAGGCTATTACGACGGTGTGGGTGCGGCCCGCGACGTCATCCAGAACCATCTGCTGCAGTTGCTGGCCCTGACCGCGATGGAGGATCCGGTCAACTTCGGGCCGCACGAACTGCAGGCCGAGAAGATCAAGGTGCTGTCCGCCACCCGGCTCATGGAGCCGCTCGACCAGACCACCGCGCGCGGCCAGTACGCAGCAGGCTGGCAGGGCAGTCAGAAGGTCGTCGGGCTGCTCGAGGAGGAGGGGTTCTCGAAGGACTCCACGACGGAGACCTACGCCGCGATCACGCTCGAGATCAACACCCGGCGCTGGGCCGGTGTGCCGTTCTTCCTGCGCACCGGAAAACGCCTGGGCCGCAGGGTCACCGAGATCGCGCTGATCTTCAAGCGCGCCCCGCATCTGCCGTTCGACAAGACCATGACCGAGGAGTTGGGGCAGAACGCTCTGGTGATCAGGGTGCAGCCGGACGAAGGCATCACCACCCGGTTCGGGTCCAAGGTGCCCGGCACCGCGATGGAGGTTCGTGATGTCAACATGGACTTCTCCTACGGTTCGGCGTTCGCCGAGGACTCCCCCGAGGCCTACGAACGGCTCATCCTCGACATGCTGCTCGGTGAACCGTCGCTGTTCCCGGTGAACAAAGAGGTCGAATTGTCCTGGGAGATCCTGGATCCGGTGCTCGACTACTGGGCGTCGCACGGGAAGCCGGAGGCATATGAGTCGGGGACGTGGGGTCCGGCCTCGGCCGACGAGATGATGCACCGCCTGGGACGGGAATGGAGGCGGCCATGATTGTCGATCTGCCGGACACCACCACCAACGACATCAACAAGAAGATCACCGGCCTGCGGGAAGAGGGCGGCGCGATCACGTTGAGCCGGGTGCTGACCCTGGTGATCTCGCTGGAATCGGCGGAGCTGCTGGAAGATTCGATCGAGGCGGCCAACTTCGCGAGCCGTGAGCACCCCTGCCGGGTCATCGTCGTCGTGCCCGACGACCGCAGCGCCGCCGAGTCGCGGCTCGATGCGCAGTTGCGGGTCGGCGCGGATGCCGGCGCGGGTGAAATCGTCGCGCTGCGACTGCACGGCGAGCTCGCCGACCACGCGAACAGCGTGGTGCTGCCGTTCCTCCTTCCGGACACCCCGGTGGTCGCCTGGTGGCCCGCCGGCGGGCCGGCGGTTCCCGCGCAAGATCCGCTGGGCCGGTTGGCGCTTCGACGGATCACCAATGCGACGCAGTGTTCGGATCCGCTGGCGGCCATCAAGGGACGCCTAAAGGGCTACAGCGCCGGCGACACCGACCTGGCCTGGGCGCGCATCACCTATTGGCGGGCTCTGCTGACGGCGGCGGTCGATCAGCCGCCGCACGAGCCAATCAGCTCTGCGTTGGTGTCGGGCCTGCGCGACGAACCGTCTCTGGACGTCCTCGCGGGCTGGCTGGCCGCACGGATCGACGGCCCGGTGCACCGTGAGGTCGGTGAGCTGAAAGTGGAATTGGTGCGCGGCGGTGAAACGATCGTCCTGCGGCGGCCCCAGACCGGCATCACCGCGACGTTGAGCCGCACCAGCCGCCCTGAAGCACGAATACCGTTGGCGCGCAGGGAAACCAAGGAGTGTCTCGCCGAGGATTTGCGCAGGCTCGACGCTGACGAGATCTATCACGAAGCCCTGCAGGGAATCGAAAGGGTGCAATACGCGTGAGCCCGATCATCGAACGGTATCCGGACACTGCCGCGTTGGTGGCGGCCGCAGGTGATCGACTTGTCGCCGCGATCCGCGCCGCCGTCGAAAACCGGGACGCGGCCCACATCGCGCTGACGGGCGGCAGCACCGGGATCGGACTTCTCAAGCGGGTCGCCGAGCACAGCGACGGCATCGACTGGTCGAAGGTTCACATCTACTGGGGTGATGAGCGCTTCGTCCCGGCTGACGACGACGAGCGCAACGACAAGCAGGCCCGTGAGGCGCTGCTGGACCACGTGGACATTCCGGCCGGCAACGTCCACCCGATGGCGGCCAGCGGCGCGCAGTTCGGCGACGACCTGGACGCCGCGGCGGCAGACTATGAGCGGGTGCTCGCCACCAACGCCGACGACGGCGAGCCCTCGCCGGACTTCGACGTGCACCTACTCGGGATGGGGCCTGAAGGGCATATCAATTCGCTTTTCCCTCACACCCCCGCGGTACGGGAGACGGAGCGGCTGGTCGTCGGAGTCGAGGACTCCCCCAAGCCGCCGCCGCGCCGAATCACGCTGACGTTGCCCGCGGTTCGACGGTCGCAAGAAGTGTGGCTGGTCGTCTCCGGAGAGGGAAAGGCCGATGCTGTGGCCGCCGCGGTCGGCGGCGCGGACGCCGACGATTGGCCTGCGGCGGGCGCCAAGGGCCGCGAGGCGACCGTCTGGCTGCTCGACGAGGCCGCCGCAAGCAAGCTCTGAACACCTGTCGGTCGGAGCGGGTAGTATCGAACACGTGTTCGAGACTGTCGCGGATGCTGAGGTGGTCGAGGCCATCACCAGTGCTTGGCGGGATCAGAACGCCGCGTGCGGCCGGGAGATGCTGGCGATCGGTGAGTTGTATGCCCGGCACATCCCCGACGACGGCGATGAGCGCGACACCTGGGCCATCGACGGGCACGCCAACGTCGTCGCCGAGATTTCGGCGGCGCTGAACATCAGCCGCGGCCGCGCTGCCGGTCGGCTCAACTACGCCATCGACCTCCGAGAACGGCTGCCCCGGGTGGGTGCGGCCTTCGCCGCCGGCGACATCGACTTCCGGATGATGGCCGCGCTGGTCAGTCGCAGTCAGAACGTCGAAGATCCCGACCGCCTGGCCCGCCTCGACGAGGCGTTCGCGAAATGGGCGCCGACGTGGATGAAGATGTCCGGACCGAAACTCACCGATCGCGTCGACATGTGGGTGGAGAAAATCGACCCGGCCGGAGTGCGCGAACCCACTCCGTCCCGTGACGACCGCTACGTGGATGTCGGCCCACTCGGAGCGGGCATGGCCGGCATCTGGGCCAAAGTGTCCTTCGCCGAGGGCATCACCTTCGACACCCGAGTGGACGAAATCGCAGCCACGGTGTGCTCAGACGATCCGCGAACCATTCGACAGCGTCGCGTTGATGCCTTGATGGCCATGGCCGACGGGCAGCGCGCGCTGGTGTGCGGTTGCGCCGATGAGCACTGCCCTGCCCAATCCGGACAGCCCGTCATGCCCGGGCAGGTGGTGATCTCGGTGGTGGCCGACGAAGCAACCCTCGACGGGCGCGCTGACAATCCGGGGTACGCCCCCGGCTTCGGTCCTGTTCCGGCGCCGCTGCTGCGCGACCTGGTCGCCACCGCCACGCTGCGCCCCGTCCGGCTACCGATGCCTTGCGCGGAAGCCGCCTACCGGCCCTCGGCCGCGTTAGCGCGGTTCGTGCGGTGCAGAGACCTCACCTGTCGCTTCCCCGGCTGCGAGGCTCCCGCAGCGGTGTGCCAGATCGACCACACGATCCCCTATCCCGTTGGCCCGACCCACCCGTCAAACCTCAAGTTGCTGTGCGTGTTTCACCACCTTCTCAAAACTTTCTGGAGCGGTGGTGGGGGCTGGTCGGATCGCCAACTGCCCGACGGCACTGTGATCTGGACCTCGCCCAGCACGCAGACCTACGAAACGAAACCCGCGGGCGCGCAGTTCTTCCCGCAATTGGCTACACCCACCGGCGAGATCATTCTCCCGTCGGCCGGCGCAGCGATGAGCACTCGACGCGAAGCGAAGATGCCAAAGCGCCGGTGCACCCGCGCGCAGGACAAGGCCTACCGCATCGGTCAGGAGCGAGAACACAACACTGCACGGCTGGCTCGCAAAGAGTTCCTGCTCTGCGAACGCATCGCCAGAAACAACGATCCACCACCGTTCTGATCGACGTTCAGTCGGGCCGCCGCTGGAGGACGAAGGCCTCGATCTGCCGGTCGCCCGCCCACTCCCGTTCTTTGACGAGACCTGGGTAGAGTTCGACGCCGTCAGCCCATATCTCTTCGCGTTCACTGGTTGTGGCGAGACGGGCCGTAGCGTCCCACGTATCGCCATCGATCGTCACCCTGGCGGCCGGATTCGCCTTGAGGTTGTGATACCAGCCCGGGTGCCTGGCGCCGCCGTAGTTGGCCGCGACAACGGCCACTCCGTCGACATGCGGAATGCCCAGCAGCGCCACAGTCCGTGGTTCCCCCGATTTGGCGCCGGTGGTCGTGAGAATCACCGTCGGCAGCCCGGCCGCGATCCCCGCGAAACTGCGCTTGCCGCTGGTCAGCTTGCTGACCAGCTGGTCAAGCCTGTGCGCTGTCGGCCGGAAGAACACGCGACCCGTCTTCGTGGCGGCCAGACGACGCATCGCTCGATGAAGAGGATTCGCATCGTCGAAAGAAGTGGCTTCCATAGCGGCATTCTTTCGAGGTTGCGGCCAATCAGCGAGGTATTCGCAACTTCACCTCAGCCAGACGGTGCCGTGAGATCGTCGCTCTGGCCAGCACGAAACCCTGCGTCGTAATCCGCAAGTCCGCTCACTGCATCCGGTGCCAGCGTGACGTTGCGCGGGTCCGCCGTGCACTGCCGGGAGGTGATCTCTCGTTGGCTCACACCTAGTCAGACGACCGGTTCCGCTCAGCGGTTCCACGCCTGCGGTCATAATTGCCGCATGGCAGACAAGGGCGGCAAGCCGGTACGCACCGGGCCGGAACGAATCAGGAAGCTCGCGCAGGCGGCACTCAACGCCGACGTCACGGTCGAACAGGTCGACACGATCCTGGAGGGGCTGAGCGAGACTCTCGAAGACCTGAACAGTTCTACCGCCAATCTGGATGCCACGCTGGAGCGGTTCAACGAGACGATCAGCCAGATCAACGAGCTCGCCCCACGCCTACACGGGGTGGTGGACCGCATGGAGGGCATCGTCGAGCGCGTGGAGCGCATCGTCGGTCTCGGTGAATCGGTGATCTTGCCGCTGGCCGCGACCGAACAGGCGGTACGCGGCGCGGTGAACAAGGTGCGCCGAAGCACCGGCCTCTAGCCCGATCAACCGCTGTTGCGCAACGCGGTGGCCAAACCGCTCATCGTCAGCAGGATGCCGCGCTGGACGAGTTCGTCGTCGTCACCGGAGCGGTACCGGCGCAACAGTTCGACCTGAAGGTGGTTCAGCGGTTCCAGGTACGGAAAGCGGTTGAACACGGAACGGGCCAGCGATGGATTGTCGGCCAGCAGATCTTCCTGGCCGGTGATGAGCGCATGCATGCGGATGGTGCGCGCATGCTCGTCGACGATCTTGTCGAATACCCGCCGCCGCAACTCCTCGTCGTCGACCAACTCCGAATATCGGGCCGCCAGCCCCAGGTCCGATTTCGCCAGCACCTGCGCCATGTTCGACAGCACGGTGCGGAAGAACGGCCACCGCCGGTACAGATCTCGGAGTACCTCGACGCGCGCGTCCTCGGACTCGGGTCCCTGGCTGATCCACTCCTCGAACGCCGTTCCCGTGCCGTACCAACCCGGCAGCATGACCCGCGACTGGCTCCATGCGAGCACCCACGGAATCGCGCGCAGGTCCGCGATCGAGGTGGTGGGCTTGCGCGACGACGGTCGGCTGCCGATGTTGAGGGCGCCGATCTCGCTGACCGGTGTCGACGCTTTGAAGTAGTCGACGAAACCCGGTGTGTCGTGGACCAATTCGGCGTACGCACGTTGGGCGCGCGCGGCCAGGTCGTCGAGCACCTCGTAGGCGGGTTCCGCGGCCTCGCCGAGACCTTCGACGTCGAGCAGCGTCGCCTCCAACGTCGCGGCCACCAGAGTTTCCAGATTCCGGTGCGCTAGTTGCGGTTCGGCATATTTGGCGGCGATGACCTCGCCCTGCTCGGTGATCCGCAGCGAGCCGTTCACCGCACCCGGCGGCTGCGCCAAGATCGCGTCGTAGCTGGGACCGCCGCCACGACCGACCGTGCCGCCGCGGCCGTGGAAGAGCCGCAACCGGATTCCGGTCTTGCGTGCCGACTCGACCAGGTCCAGTTCGGCGCGGTACAGCGCCCAGTTCGCCGCCAGGTATCCGCCGTCCTTGTTGGAGTCGGAGTAGCCGAGCATCACTTCCTGACTCTCGCTGCGCGCCGACACGATCGATCGATACACCGGCAGGTCCAGCAGTGCCTCGAGGATCGATGCGCCACGTTGCAGGTCGTCGATCGTTTCGAACAGCGGCACGATTCCCACGGGGGCGTACGGCTCCTCAGCCGACACGTCCAACAGGCCGGCCTCCTTGAGCAGGATCGCGGCCTCCAGCATGTCCGACACCGACTCGCACATCGAGATGATGTAGTTCGGCACCGCCTGCGGTCCGAACACCCGCACCGCCCGCGCGGCCGCGACGACGATGTCGAGTTCCTTACGCGCCAGTTCGGACAGTTCGGCGCCCTCCCTGACCAGTGGCCGTCGCGTCGCCAGCTCAGCCGCCAGCAGCTCCACACGCTCCGGCTCGGTCAGCGAGCCATAGTCCGAATGCACACCGGCCCAGGCCAGCAACTCGGCGATGACCTCCTCGTGCACGTCGGAGTTCTGCCGCATGTCGAGACCGCTGAGATGAAAGCCGAAGGTGCGCACCGCCTCTCGCAGCCGTGCCAGCCGGTCGTCGGCCAGCACCGCGCTGCCGTGGTCGCGCAACGACGCATCGACCACGTCGAGGTCAGCGAGTAACTCGGCGGCCGTCTCATAGCGCTCGAGGCCGAGGTCGAGCTCGTGTTCGGGCTGGCGGTCGAGGATCTGCTTCGCTGTCGTCGTGAGGCGGGCGTGGATCACGCGCAGCGCCCGCCGATACGGTTCGTCGGCCCGCGCCGGCTCCTCGCACCGTGTGGCCAGCGCCTCAAGTGCGGCACTGATCCGGACCAGCCGCGCCGACATGGACAGCTCCTGCTCCAGCGCGGTGATCTCGGCGAAGTAGTGGTCCAGCGCGGTGTACGCGGCCCGACCGGTGGCGGTCCGGACCACCTCGGCGTTGACATTCGGATTGCCGTCTCGGTCGCCGCCGATCCATGACCCCGGCCGCACGATCGGCTCGTCGAGCAGCCCGGCGTCCGGCCACCGAGCCTGCAGTTCGGCGCGCACGTCGGCATTCACCTGAGGGATCACCTCGAAGAACGCTGCCGGGTAGTACCGCAGGCCGGTTTCGATCTCATCCTGAATCTTCAACCGCGACAAACGAACCAGCGCGGTCTGCCACAACGTCAGGATGTGGCGGCGCAGTTCCTGCTCGATGTCCCGACCGTCATCGGTGCTGCTGTGCCCGTGCAGCCGCAGCCGCATCAGCTCGGTGATGCGATGCTGCGTGTCGAAGATCGTGCGGCGTCTGGTCTCGGTGGGATGAGCCGTGATCACCGGTGACACCAACGCCCCGGCAAGCGCTTCCGCGACGGCCCCGGGATCCAGGTCGACCGAGTCGAGCTTGGCGTAGGTGGCGGCCAGGCTGCTGTCCTGCGGCGGCTCTCCCGCCTCGATGTGCACGGCCCGGCGCCGCTCGCGGTGGATGTCCTCGGCGACATTGGCCAGCAGCGCGAAATGGGTGAAGGCGCGGATGACCGGGATCGCCTGGTGGATGTCGATGCCGTCGAACATGCTCGCCAGTTCCGCACGGTCGATCTCGGAGCGACGCACCCGGAACGACTCCACGCGGGCACGCTCGACGAGGTCGAACACCTCGTCGCCGTTCTGCTCACGCACCGTGTCGCCGAGTATCGCGCCGAGCAACCGGATGTCCTCGCGCATCGGCTCGGTGGCATCGCGGCCCACCCGCGTGCGCAGCACCGCACCGATCGGTTCGAGTTCGGCGGGTTCAGCCATTGCTCAAGTATCGATGCCCCGGGCCGGGGCCGCACCCGGGCGTCAGCTGTACTTGATGATCAGCGCGACGCCGACGATGGAGACCAGCCAGATGCCGGTGACGAACAGCGTCAACCGGTCCAGGTTCTTCTCCACGACTGTCGAGCCCGACAGGCTGGACTGGACGCCGCCGCCGAACAGCGTCGACAAGCCGCCGCCCTTGGCGCGGTGCAGCAGCACCAGCAGCACGATCAGGACGCTGGTCACGACCAGGGTGATCTGCAGGGCCAATTCCATGGCGGCCAGACTACCGGACTGCTCAGGGAAGGGGTCCGCCGGCCGCGATGGCCGCCAGCGTCGCGAACTGCTCACCGTCCAGCGACGCCCCGCCGACGAGCGCGCCGTCCACGTCGTCCTGCGCGACGATCTCGCCGACGTTCTTCGCGTTCACCGAGCCGCCGTAGAGCACGCGCACACCGCCCGCGAGCTGCGGCGTCGCCAAACTGCCCAGCTCGTCGCGGATCGCCTTGCAGACCTCCTGCGCATCGGCGGCGCTGGCCACCCGTCCGGTGCCGATGGCCCACACCGGCTCGTAAGCGATCACGGCCTGGCCGATCTGCTCGTCCGACAGGCCGGCCAACGACCCGCGAAGCGACTCGACGTTGTGCTCGACGTGGTTGCCGGCCTCGCGGACCTCGAGTTGCTCGCCGATGCAGATGATCGGCACCAAGCCGTGCCGGAAGGCAGCCGCCGCCTTGGCGGCCACCACGGCGTCGTCCTCGTGGTGGTAGGTGCGACGCTCCGAATGGCCGACGACGACGAAGGTGCAGCCCAGCTTGGCCAGGAACGCGCCGCTGATGTCGCCGGTGTAAGCACCGGAATCGTGCTCGGAGAGATCCTGGGCGCCGTAGGTCAGCAGCAGCTTGTCGCCGTCGACCAGCGTCTGCACACTGCGCAGATCGGTGAACGGCGGGATCACCGTGACGTCCACCTTGTCGAAGTACTTCGCCGGCAACGCGAATGCGATCTTCTGGACCAGCGCGATCGCCTCGAAGTGATTCAGGTTCATCTTCCAGTTGCCGGCGATCAGCGGCTTGCGGCTCACGATTCCAGTACCTCTCACTCTTCTAAAACAGCGATGCCGGGCAGTTTCTTGCCCTCAAGGTATTCCAGCGACGCCCCGCCCCCGGTGGAAATGTGCGAGAAGCCCTGTTCGTCGAGGCCGAGCTGACGCACGGCCGCCGCCGAATCGCCTCCGCCGACGACGCTGAACGCGCCTTTGCCGGTCGCGGTGATGATCGCCTCGGCGACTCCCTTTGTGCCCGCCGAGAACGCTAAAAACTCGAAGACGCCCATCGGGCCGTTCCAGAAGATGGTCCTCGCGTTGGACAGCAGCGTGGTGAAGCGCTCGACCGAACCGGGGCCGATGTCGAGACCCATCTGGCCGTCGGGAATCTGGTCGGCGGGCACAACCTCGGGCGTCGCATCCGCGGCGAACTTGTCGGCCACCACGATGTCGACCGGCACGTGTATCACGTCGGCGTAGGTGTCCAGCAGCTTGCGGCAGGTGTCGAGCATGCTCTCCTCGAGCAACGACGTGCCTACCGAAACACCTTGCGAGGCAAGGAAGGTGAAGCACATTCCGCCGCCGATGAGCAGGCTGTCGGCCTTCTCGGCGAGCGACTCGATGACGGCCAGCTTGTCCGACACCTTCGACCCGCCGAGCACCACAGCGAACGGCCGGTCGGTGGAACTGGTCAGCTGCTCGAGCACCTTCACCTCGGCGGCGACCAGCGTGCCCGCGTAGTGCGGCAGCAACGTCGCGACGTCGTACACCGAGGCCTGCTTGCGGTGCACCACGCCGAAACCGTCGGAGACGAAAGCGCCGTCCTCGCCGACGAGTTCGACGAGCTGCTTGGCCAGCGCCAGCCGTTCGGCGTCGTCCTTGCTGGTCTCCCGGGTGTCGAACCGGATGTTCTCCAGCAGCAGGATGTCGCCGTCGGTCAGCCCTTCGGAGCGGGCCAGCGCGTCGGTGCCGACGACGTCGCCGGCCAGCTGCACATGGCGACCGAGCTGCTCTCCCAACGCTTTCGCGACCGGTGCAAGCGAGTACTTCGGGACCGGGCCGCCCTTGGGGCGACCGAGATGCGCGGTGACGACGACCTTGGCGCCCGCATCCGACAGCGCCTTGAGCGTCGGCACCGACGCGGTGATCCGCCCGGGGTCGGTGATGTTGCCGTCGTCGTCGAGCGGGACGTTGAGGTCTGACCGAACCAGCACGCCTCTATCTGAAACACCTTCGGCAAGAAGGTCTTCCAGAGTTTTGATCGTCACGGCGCTACAGCGACTTGCCGACCAGCGCGACGAGGTCGACGAGGCGGTTCGAGTAACCCCACTCGTTGTCGTACCACGACACCGTCTTGGCCTGGTTGTCGATCACCTTGGTCAGGCCGGCGTCGAAGATCGAGCTGTGCGGGTCGGTGACGATGTCGCTGGACACGATTGGTGCGTCGTAGTACTTGAGGATGCCCTTGAGCGGACCGTCCGCGGCGGCCTTGAACGCCGCGTTGATCTCGTCGGCGGTGGCCGACTTCGACAGCTCAGCGGTCAGGTCGGTGCACGAACCGGTGGGGATCGGCACCCGCAGCGCATAGCCGTCGAGCTTGCCCTTGAGCTCGGGCAGCACCAGGCCGATCGCCTTGGCCGCACCGGTCGAGGTCGGCACGATGTTCAGCGCGGCGGCGCGTGCGCGGCGCAAGTCCTTGTGCGGGCCGTCCTGCAGGTTCTGATCCTGCGTGTAAGCGTGAACCGTAGTCATCAGGCCCTTGACGATGCCGAACTCGTCGTTGAGCACCTTGGCCAGCGGGCCGAGGCAGTTCGTGGTGCACGACGCGTTGGAGATGATGTTCTGGCTGCCGTCGTACTTGTCGTCGTTGACGCCGAGGACGATCGTGATGTCTTCGTCGGTGGCAGGCGCGGAGATGATGACCTTCTTGGCGCCGGCGTCGAGGTGGCCCTGGGCCTTGTCGCGCTTGGTGAAGATGCCGGTGGACTCGACGACCACGTCGACCCCGAGGTCGCCCCAGGGCAGCGCGGAGGGGCCTTCCTTGATCGACAGCCCCTTGAGGGGATTGCCACCGACGATGATCTCCTCGCCCTCGACGACGACCTCGAACGGCAACCGGCCCAGGATGGAGTCGAACTTGAGGAGGTGAGCGAGGGTCTCGTTGTCGGTGAGGTCATTGACGGCCACCACCTCGATGTCGCTGCTCTTGCCCTCGGCTTTCTGCGCCGCGAGCGCGCGGAAGAAGTTTCGTCCGATGCGGCCGAAGCCGTTTACGCCTACCCGGATGGTCACTGGTCACTCCCTATGTCGCCGCTGGTGTGGTGCTCGCACGCCAGCCTAGTGGTGTGACAGCGGCCACGTGCCACCTGGTCAGTGCGCGGCCAGGCTCTGGTCTGCGTACGGGTTGCCCAGCCATTTACGGCGAATTTCTTGCAGTGTGCCGTCGGCTTCCAGCTCGGCCTGGGCGACGGTGAGCCGGCCGACGAGCGCCTGGTCGCCGGGGCTGACCGCGATCGCGATCTCTTCCACGGTGAGGCCGCGCTGGACGACCTCGACCGGTCTTTCCAGTGCGGCGAGGACGGGTTCCAGGGCTATGAGGGCATCGCAGGTTTCGGAGGTGAGGGCGGTGCCGATGCCGTCGTGGTCGTAGAGGCGGACGGCGCCGGCTTTCCCGTCGGCAACGAGTCGCTCGGCGAACTGCTGACTGGTGCCGCCCCGCAGCACTCCGATGGTCAGTCCGGCCAGATCCTCGACGGAGCGGACGTGAGGCAGGCGTCGTGTGTCGACGGCCAGCGCCTGACCGGAGATGACGTACGGCGGAAGCAACAGCGCCTGCTTCTCCTGCTCAGACGTGCCGGGCGTGCCGGTGGCGCAGTCATGTTCGGCCTCAGCCGCGACGAATTCGACTGCAACGCCGAGCTTCTCGGCGAGCGCCTGCACCAGGTCGACGTCAAGGCCGCCATGCTCGCCGGCGAAGGGCGCAGCGGGAATGCCCAGTCGGACCCTCAGCATCTCCATGACTTCACGGTAATCGCCGAATGCCGGCATGGACCGCTTGTTGGCCCTGTGGACAAGTGCAGTCAGATCGTTCTGCAGCCATTACGCTGACGAGATGGCCACGATGGAAGATCTGGAGGCTCGTGTCGCGGCGCTGGAAGCCTCCCATGCCGACTATCGCGCAGTATTGGCCGCGGTCAACGCGTTGGGCGCCACTCAGCGCGAGCACGGGCTGGGTCTGGCGGAAGTCAAATCAGAGCTCACTACTGTCAAGACGGACGTGGCGGCGCTCAAGACGGACATGGCGGCGGTCAAGACGGACGTGGCTGCCCTCAAGATCGAGTTCGTCGACTTCCGCCAGGAGACGCGTGCCACCTTCCGCTCGGTCGACGAGCAACTCGCTGAGATCAAAGATCTGATCATTGACCGCACCTAGCTTTGTTCGAGTTGTGCTCGGACCTGGTCGATTTGGTCGTACGCGTAGGCGACCATCGCTGCGGGTGACATCGTTTCACCTCGCCGAGAGAGCGCGTCGTAGGTCTGTGCGCCGAGGTTCTCCCGGACATGGTCGATGACGGCCGCAATTTGCGGATTCGCAACAACCGCCATGGGGCTGAGCGTCGCGAAGCCCGTGATGATCGCCGCCGCGTCGAAGTGCCCTACCTTGTCGACCATCACTGCGAGGTAGATCAGGACCGAATGCAGGAAGGCGACACTCCCAGACTCATGGTAATTCCGGATCGCCACCGCCGTGTGGTCCAGTGCAGCTGCTGGGTCGCCGTATTCGAACTCCAGCGAGGACAAGATCGCCGCCATGTGCGACTCGTTGAAGCGGTTGCCGCTCTCACGCGTTGTCGCTAGCCCCCGGCGCGCAGCATGAAGCGCACGTAGCGGATCCACGTCGCGATATGCGAACGCGGTAGAGAGCAGAGCGTATGAGATGGCCCACGGGTTTTCGGTAGCCTCGGCGACTTCGACAAGACCATCCGCAGCGATCACGGCCTCCTCCGCTGAACCGGCGAACACCAACGCGTTCACCAGAGCCGACCTTGTCAAGCCGTGGGTATCACGACCGCACTCGAGATAACTGCGACACCAGTCGGCGTACCGTTCGGGTTGGCCGATCATCAGGTAAGCGCCGCCGGCCAATCCCTCGAGGCCAAATGGCACCTCGACGCGGCCGTCGCGTTTCACCTTCGGGATGGCTTCCGCGTAGGCAAGCCCCTGTTCGCTGCGTCCGCTCAGATAGCAGACGGACGCGACCTGATACAGATATACGAGGCGGGGATGATCAACCCCACGGGCGTACTCGATCAACTCCTCGGCCCAGGTGAAGGGTTCGTTGTTCTCGGCGAAGTAGCCGATGAGCCCGACGAACGTGGCGATGGTCGCGGCGGTATCGAGGTCGTTCTTCGCCGCCGCCCACCGGAATGCCGTACGCAGGTTGGCGAGTTCGGTTGCGACCCACGTGTAGGCCTCGCGCTGGCGCGGCCCGTCCCAAAGGGTCATGACATCGGCTTCTCGTCCGGCGAAGTAACGGGCGTGTGCAGACCGAACTTGTTCTGCTGCACCAGAAGCCGCTAGTTGTTCTTCTGCGAACTGACGAATCGTCTCCAACATCGAGTATCGGGTCCGTTGACCCGTCCGATCAGCCACCAACAGCGACTTGCGCACCAGCGCATCCAACCGGTCGAGAATCGTGAACTCGTCATCTGATTCCGTTGCGACCGCGCAGGCACTCTTGAGGTCAAATCCACCGGCGAAGACCGAGCAGCGATCGAGTAGCGACCTCTCCTCATCGTCGAGAAGGTCGTAGGACCAGGACACCGCATGGTGCAACGTTTGATGGCGTTCCAGTCCGCGACGGGCACCGACAAGTAGCTTGAATCGATGATCGAGCCGATCGCGCACTTCGCTTGCGGTCATGGAAGCCATGCGGGATGCCGCCAACTCGATGGCCAAGGGAATCCCGTCGAGACGCCGGCAGATCTCCAGGACAGCATCCGACTCATCGGCCGTAAAACTTGGCGCGACACTGTGAGCGCGTTCGGCAAACAAGTCCGTGGCCGAGTCGACGGCAAGCGATCGCAACGGCCACACCTGCTCATCGGTGATGCCCAGTCCCTCACGGCTCGTCGCCAGAATCCGCACAGTGGCAGACGCCTCGACGATCACCTGAACGAGATCGGCCGTCGCATCAAGTAGGTGCTCACAGTTGTCGAATACCAGGAGTCGGACCCTGCCATCGAGCGCCGCAGCTATCGACTCGGCAACGCTTCTTCCCGGCTGTTGCGTGATGCCCAATA
>NZ_LZKP01000030.1 GCF_001672895.1 Mycobacterium sp. E740 | reverse complement strand
AAGGTCTCGTCGGGCAGGTCGCTGCCGTCGGCGATGCGGGTGGTCGCGGCGATGGCCGCCTCGATGTCGCGGCGCGCGTCGGCGGGTGACCGACCGGCCTGCGCATCGGCGATGAGCCCGCCCAGGGCCGCCGCGCGGGCGGGATCGGTCACCGCGATGACGTCCTGCAGCTCGGCGCGCCGCGACATCGAGGCGGCCATCGCCGCGACCACCCGCATCGCCGACGGCAGCGACCTGCCCGACGAGACCTTGGTTCGGATCGCGGCCGCGCTGACCGATCTGCAGGTGCGCGACACGCTCTACGCGCTGGCGGTCGGGGAGAGCGCGGCACCCGCCGAGTCGCTGTGGGCCGAGCTTTCGCGGCGACTTCCCGCGCCGTGGCGGACCGAAGCACTTGTGCTGCTTGCCTTTTCGGCCTACGTCCGGGGCGACGGTCCACTGGCGGGGGTGTCGTTGGAGGCGGCGCTGCGCTGTGACGGCACGCATCGGATGGCCGGCATGCTCGACACCGCACTGCAGTCGGGACTGCGGCCCGAACAGATCCGCGACCTCGCTACGACGGGTTACCGGTTGGCCGAACAGCTGGGGGTGCGGTTACCGGCGCGGCGGGCGTTTCGCCGACGGGCCGGCTGAGCGCAACCGGCCGAGCTGGACGGGTCAGACCTTCTCGACCTTGACCGCGTGCGCCATGTGGTGAGGCAGCTCGACCTGTTCGTGGCCGGGGATCACGATCATCACGCCGCCGAGATCGTTGATCTGCACGGTCACCCGGGCGTTGGGCACCACACCGGCGTCCTTGAGCCTGCTGATCAGATCGGCATCGCCCTGGACGTGTTCGGTCAGCTGCCGCACCACGACCGCGACGGGCATGCCGGCGGGCAACTCGGTCAGCCGAACCAGGTTCATGCCGTCGCCGCCCGACGACTGACCGATCAACCCCAGTTCCGACAGGCCGGGAATGGGATTGCCGAAAGGCGAGGTGGTCGGGTTGTCGAGGACCTGGACGAGTCGGCGCTCGACGTCCTCGCTCATCACGTGTTCCCAGCGGCAGGCCTCGGCGTGTACTTCCTCCCACGGCAGGCCGATCACGTCGACCAGCAGTCGCTCGGCGAGTCGATGCTTGCGCATGACGGCGACGGCCAGCGCGCGGCCCTTGTCGGTGAGTTCGAGGTGGCGGTCCCCGGCGACGTGCAGCAAGCCGTCGCGCTCCATCCGGGAAACCGTCTGGCTCACCGTCGGGCCGCTTTGATCGAGCCGCTCCGCGATGCGTGCACGCAAAGGCACCACGCCCTCTTCCTCGAGGTCGTAGATCGTCCGCAGGTACATCTCTGTGGTGTCGACTAGATCGTTCATCCGCTAACCCTTCGTCACGGGTGAGTCTACCGGCCTACGGGCCTGAACTGCGTTCTTCGGTCGGTGGCGCAGTTCGCGTGCCACGATCAGCGCGCACAAGGACACGATCCCCGCCGGCGTACCGGCGGGGATCGTGAACGGGGGGTCTAGCTGGCGTACGAGCGCAGGCGATCGGCGCGTTCGCCGTTGCGGAGCTTGGCCATCACCTCGCGCTCGATCTGTCGGACCCGCTCACGGGACAGCCCGAAGAGCTTGCCGATCTGGTCGAGAGTGCGTGGCTGCCCGTCGTCGAGCCCGAACCGCAACCGGATCACCTGCTGTTCGCGCTCGTCGAGCGTCGCGAGCACGTGCCGGATGTCGGTGTGCAGCAGCTCGGAGATCACCGCGTTCTCGGCCGACATGGCCTCGGCGTCCTCGATGAAGTCACCCAGCGGCGCTTCCTCGTCGCTGCCCACCGGCATGTCGAGGCTCACCGGGTCGCGGCTGTGCTCCAGCAGATCGGTGATCTTCTCCACCGGGATACCGGATTCGGCCGCCAACTCTTCGTCGGTCGCCTCGCGACCGAGGTTCTGGTGCATCTCGCGCTTGATCCGCGCGAGCTTGTTCACCTGCTCGACCAGATGCACCGGCAGCCGGATCGTGCGGCTCTGGTCCGCCATGCCGCGCGTGATCGCCTGACGGATCCACCACGTGGCGTACGTCGAGAACTTGAATCCCTTGGCGTAGTCGAACTTCTCCATCGCCCGGATCAGGCCCAGGTTGCCCTCCTGGATCAGGTCGAGCAACGGCATGCCGCGGCCGGTGTAACGCTTGGCCAGCGACACGACGAGCCGCAGGTTGGCTTCGAGCAGATGCCGGCGTGCGGCCTCGCCGTCGCGGACCACCGCGGCAAGATCACGTTTGCGGTTCTCGCCCAAGCGCTTCCGCGTTTCGAGCAAGTGCTTGGCATAAAGCCCGGCCTCGATGCGCTTTGCGAGTTCCACCTCGTCGGCGGCGTTGAGCAGGGCCGTTTTGCCAATGCCATTCAGATACACGCGCACGAGGTCAGCGGCTGGACTCTGCGCGTCCAGGTCGTGGTCGACGCGGATGGTGCTGGCATTTGCCATGACGGCCTCCTGGATCAAGTCGAACTGTCATGAGCTACAACGCCCACGCAGTCCAAAGAGTTCCCAGGCGATTGCCGGTTCACACCTTCTGATCAGCGGTTTCTCGGCGGCGACCTGAGAATGTCCTTAGAAAAGGAATAGAAGCGGCTCAGCTGGGAACATCGCCGCGGAAGCCGCGTCCGTCGGGTTGCGGCGGGGCAGCCGCGTCAAAAGTCAGGCCCTGCTCCAGCGCGGGGCGCTCGCTGGCGCCGAGCGTGGCGGCGCGGCGCGCAGCGTCATAGCGCCGCGGCTCTTCGGGTCGCCGCGGCGGGCGGTCGTTGGCGATGAGCACGGCGATCCACGGCAGCGGGATGGAGGCCACCAGAATCCCCAACGAGATCAAGCCGTTGTGCCAGACGCCGTAGGCGACCGCGGCGAACACGAGAGCCGGGATCCGAAACGACATCAGGGTCAAGTACTTGCGCACCCGCTGGCGGTGCTGCTCCTCGTAGGCGGGAGCGGCGCGCGTGATGAGCACGGGCCGACCGTCGTCGTCGAAACTCAGCTCGGGGCCTTGTTTCATACCTCCACTGTTCCACATTGTCGCGCCGCTGTACGGGTCGGTTTTCTTACGGGCAAAATGGGGGTCATGCAAACCCAGACGATCGAGCGCACCGATACCGACGAACGCGTCGACGACGGGACTGACGACGACACTCCGAAGTACTTCCATTACGTCAAGAAGGACAAGATCGCCGAGAGTGCAGTGATGGGAACGCACGTCGTCGCGCTGTGCGGCGAGGTCTTCCCGGTGACCAAGTCCGCCAAGCCGGGCTCTCCGGTGTGCCCGGACTGCAAGCGCATCTACGAAAAGCTCAAGAAGTAAGCCGGTCGGCGGTCTCCGACGAGCGCTCCGCGGGTTCGTCGACCGCCGCCCCGTTGCGGTTGTCGGCCTTCGCCTTCAGCCACCACCGGAACCGCTTGGCATGGGTGACCGGTGCGGGCCACTCCTCCTCGACCGCGGCATTGAGCTCGGCGCCGATCATGATCGCGAACCCGAGGAAGAACGCGAACAACAGGAACGCGATCGGCGTCGCCAGCGCACCGTAGGTGTAGCCGGTCGCGGTGATCCACGTCAGATAGAAGCGCAGCCCGAACGTCGCCGCCAGGAACACCAGGGTGGCCAGCACCGAACCCAGCAGCAGCCGGTGCGAGGGCAGCGGGTTCGGCAATGACACCCGGTAGAGGATGTTGACCGCCACGACCAAGCCGACGATCACCACCGGGTAGTAACCGAACTGCAGGATGTGAGCCAAGCCGGCCGGAATGTACTCGGTGATCTTGCGGGGGCCCAGCGCGATGAACGGCGCGGTCAGGATCGCGCCGACCAACATCACCACGTACAGCCCGAGCGCGTAGAAACGCTGCCGGACGGGATGGCGCAGCGGAGTCTGGTCGTGCGCTTCGGTGATCGAGTCGACAAAGGCCGATATCGCCGACGAGCCCGCCCACAGCGAGATCACGAAGCCGACCGAGACCACCTCGCCGCGCGCGCCACGAACGATGTCGCGGATCGTCGGCTCGATGATCTCGGTGACCACGTTGCTCGAGAAGAACCGGCCCGCCGTATCGATGATCTGGTCCTGGATGGTCGGAAGTGTCTCCGGGCCGAACAGGGGAGCGATGTAGGCCAAGCTGCCCAGCATGCCGAGCAGCAGCGGTGGCAGCGACAGCGCGGACCAGAAGGCGGCCTGCGCCGACTCCGAGAAGATCGAGTCGTCCCAGCTCTTGGACAACGTGCGCCGCACAAGGTGTCGGATGTGGTGGCGCGACGGCTTCCTCGGCAACGGCTGGGACTGGCGAGTCATGACCAGTCCAGCATTCCTGACGAGACCTGCTCCTGCCCAGCGCGGCGGTCAGCCGTGTCGGGTGCTATGCCTCCACCGGGCTGACTTCGAGGACGGCGGCCAACTCGACCAGCTTGGTCTCGTGCTCGTTGGCGTGATGCTGGCAGAAGAGCAACTCCGCTCCGGAGGGGAGCTTGGCGCGCACCCGGGCGCCGGCACCGCAGCGATCGCAGCGGTCAGCCCGGGTCAGTGGGGGACTGGTGAGCGTTGCGTTCGTCATGCGGACCTCCGTGGTGTTCGCGTACATCTACTGTCTCAGACGTTTTGGCTTCCGGCCTTGTTCCCAAAGGCTTTACCGGTGTGTCGTGTCTCACCGTTACCTCGAGTTGCCGACACGGCAGGCTGGTCGTATGAACGCCGCGTCGCCCGTGCTGGTCCACCTGTGTAGCAAGGACGAGTGGCGATCGGCCCAAGCATCGGGTGAGCATCGGCCCGGTTCGCTCGAGGCGAACGGATTCGTGCACCTGTCGACACCGGAGCAAGTGCACCTGCCGGCGAACCGGCTCTACGCCGGCCGGACCGACTTGGTGCTGCTTCGCATCGACGCCGCACGGCTGTCCTCTCCCGTTCGCTGGGAACCCGGTGTGCCCGCTGATCCCGTGGGGATGGTGTTCCCACATCTGTACGGGCCGCTGCCGGCGAGTGCTGTGATAAGCGTCACTTCATACCTGCCCGGCCCCGACGGACGGTTCACCGCGGTCGCATCCTGAGTCGCAGGGGTGCTACGTACACTTACAAATCGTGGGCATTCTGTTAGGTCTCGCACCGTGGATTGTGTACTGGGTGCTCGTCGGCAATGTTCCCTTCACCGTCGCGGTGCTGATCGCTCTGACGGTCGCGGTCGCGGCGTTCACGTTTGGCAGACTGCGCGGCGGCCCTGGCAGGGTTCTCGAAATCGGAGCTCTGGCAACGTTTTTGGTGCTCACTGTGCTGA
This sequence comes from Mycobacterium sp. E740, assembly GCF_001672895.1. Taxonomy (GTDB): domain Bacteria; phylum Actinomycetota; class Actinomycetes; order Mycobacteriales; family Mycobacteriaceae; genus Mycobacterium. The sequence goes on along the minus strand of NZ_LZKP01000030.1, from coordinate 13,283 downwards.
CCTTCACGCTCGACCAGTCGTTCATGGAACGCTGGATGCAGCCGCTGAGCAACGCCGGCATCTTCCTGGTGGCGCTGACCGGCGTGCTGATCGGAAAGCCGTTCGTGCGGGAGTTCGCCGAGGTGGGTCAGCCGCCGCACGTCGTCAACAGCGAGCTGTTCGCGAAGATCACCTCACTGCTGACCTGGATCTGGGTCGCGGCCTTCGGCGGCATGGCGCTGTCGTCGGCGATCCCGCCGATCGTGTACGGCGATGCGACCATCCTCGACACCAGGACACCGCTGTCGTTCGTCTGCTACTGGGTCATCCCGTTCGCCTTGTTGGCCGCGGCGGCGTTCGCGACACGGGTGCTGCCGGACCGCATCGCCGCCGGCGCGGACGACATCGTCCGCAAGACGTCGTTCGTCGCGTTCGCGGAGGCCGAGATCGATCAGCTGATGTATCTGGCCACCGAGCACGCCAACCGTGAGGTCGGCCCGGGCAAGGAGGCGTACGACATCAAGATCGGCAGCAAGGGCGTCCCGCTGACGGGCGACGAGACGCGCGAGTCCTGGCCGTCGACCTACAAGGTGCGCGACAAGAAGCGTTAGGCCTGCGTTAGGCCCAAGCCGGTCTAGACGGGCGACGCCTCGACGATCGAGATCGGCGTGACGGTGTCGGTGACGCTGTCCAGACGAAAACCGGCGCGGCGCAGCAGCTCCGCGTAGTCGGCGCGGGTGCGCTCCTTACCGCCGACTGTCACGAGCATCTCGAGGTCGAGCTGGAAGCCGACGAACGACGTGGCACGCTCGGGCAGCACCATCTCGAAGAGCAGCAGCTTGCCGTCCGGCGCGATCGCGGTGCGGATGTTGCGCAGGATCGTCAACGCTGACTCGTCGTCCCAGTCGTGGATGATGTTCTTCATCACGTACGCGTCGCCGCCGCTGGGGACGCTTTCCAGGAACGAGCCGCCCTGTGCGGTGCAACGGTCGGCCACCCCAGCGGCTTTCAAGGTCGTCTCGGCGCCCGAGACCACCGACGGCAGGTCGTAGACGACGCCGCGCGCCTGCGGGGCGTACTTCAGGATGGTCGAGAGCAGCAGGCCGTGCCCGCCGCCCACGTCCACGATCAGTCGGAAGTTCGTGAAATCGTATTGGCTGAGCGCGATCTCGTTGGTCATCCCGCTGGTCGCGGTCATCGCGTTGTTGAACACCTGAGCCAGTTCGGGGTCGGTCTCGAGGTATTCGAAGTACGGCATGCCGCGCAGTTTCACCGCGGCCGGCTCGCCGGTCTGCACCGAGTGCAACAGCTCGCCCCAGTCCTCCCACCGAGCCTTGTGGCCGATGAACAGAACCATGTCGCGCATCGAGTCCGGCACATCCGAGCGCATCGCCTGACCCGCCCTGGTCAGGCTGAAGGTGTCGTCCCGGCGGTGGTCGAGCAGACCCTTCGACGCCAACGCCCGCATCAGCCGGTACAGGGCATCGGGGTCCGCGCCGACCCGCTCGGCGACATCCGCCGCGCGCGCAGGTCCGTTCGCCAACTGGTCGGCGACTCCCAGCTTGGCGGCGGCGTACATCGTCTGCGTCGTCCATGCGCCGGTCGCCATCTCCAGGATCGCGACGCTTCCCGGCACGGTCGCGCGGTGCAGATGCTGCAGCGCTGCGCGCAACCGGTTGACAACGCGAATGGCGAACATCGGCGGCACGTTTGCGGGCTTGTTGGGCACGGCGGGAGACATTAACAGGTTCACCCGCCCTACCGCGCCATTGACCGAGCGTCGGGTTGACGTACGCTCGACGCGAAATCGTGTCGCACAACCCGACACTCGGCGAGGGGTATCGCTGGGGCCGACGACGAGGAGAACGATGGGATTCAAGCGGCTGGCTGTGGCGTCGGTGGTCGGGGCGGGCGTCGTCGCGGTGGGAGTCGCGGCCCCGGCGTACGGCACGGACCAGATCTCGCAGAACGCGGTCGGCACCTACGACGCCGTATACCCGTGGGTCACGGCGACCTGGGTGGTCACGCCGTGTGCGCAAGACACGCCACAGTGTGTGCACGTCACGGAATACGGCGCCGAGGACGCCGAGCGGAAGACGCCGTTCTGGAGCGCCGACGCGCACTGGAACGTCGGTTGGTGGATCATGCGCGGCGTCAACACCCCGAACGCGCTGACGTGTGAGGACGGCTCGACCCATGATCTCTCGATCGACTTCGCATGGGACGCCGCGTCGGGCGAGGGCGTCCGCTCCTACCGCGAACCCGGAATCTGCGACGGCACCGTCACCAACGGTTCGAACGACATCACGGTGACCAAGGTCGGGCCCGCGCCGCTGTAACCGACCGGGCCCGCAGGCTCAGTCCAGGTAGTCGCGCAGCACCTGAGACCGGCTGGGGTGGCGCAACTTCGACATCGTCTTCGACTCGATCTGGCGGATCCGTTCGCGCGTCACGCCGTACACCTGACCGATCTCGTCGAGCGTGCGCGGCTGGCCGTCGGTCAGCCCGAAGCGCAGCCGCACGACTCCGGCCTCGCGCTCGGACAGCGTCTCGAGCACCGACTGCAGCTGGTCCTGCAGCAGCGTGAACGACACCGCGTCGACCGCCACCACGGCCTCGGAGTCCTCGATGAAGTCGCCGAGCTGCGAATCGCCCTCGTCGCCGATGGTCTGGTCCAGCGAGATTGGCTCACGCGCGTACTGCTGGATCTCCAGCACCTTCTCCGGCGTGATGTCCATTTCCTTGGCGAGCTCTTCGGGCGTGGGTTCGCGGCCCAGATCCTGGAGCAGCTCGCGCTGGATACGACCGAGCTTGTTGATCACCTCGACCATGTGCACCGGAATCCGGATGGTGCGGGCCTGGTCGGCCATCGCCCGCGTGATCGCCTGGCGGATCCACCACGTCGCGTAGGTCGAGAACTTGTAGCCCTTGGTGTAGTCGAACTTCTCGACCGCGCGGATCAGGCCCAGGTTGCCTTCCTGGATGAGGTCGAGGAACGCCATGCCGCGGCCGGTGTAGCGCTTGGCCAGCGACACCACCAGGCGCAGGTTGGCTTCCAGCAGATGGTTTTTCGCGCGGTCACCGTCGCGACAGATCCAGGTCATGTCGCGGCGTTCCGTCGGCGTGAACTTCTCGCCTTTGGCGGCCTTCTCTGCCATCAACTGGGTGGCGTACAAGCCGGCCTCGATGCGCTTGGCCAGCTCGACCTCCTCCTCGGCGTTGAGCAGGGCGACCTTGCCGATCTGCTTGAGGTAGGCGCGAACCGAGTCGGCGGACGCGGTCAGCTCCGCGTCCTTGCGGGCCTGGCGCAGCGCCTCGGATTCCTCTTCGTCCCAGACGAAGTCGCCCGAGGCCTTGTCCTTCTCCGAGGGTTCGGCGATCTCCTCGTCCTCGGCTGCGGCGGCTTCTGCGCCGGACTCCGCCGCCGGGGCGTCGCCCTCGGCCGCTTCGGCACCGTCCTCGGTGTCCTCGTCGTCGGCGGCCTCGTCCTCGGTGTCTTCCTCGTCGGCGACTTCGAGATCCTCCAGATCGAGGTCGGCGTCCTCGACCGCGAGGTCGTCGCCGGGCTCGACTTCGAGGTCGTCGGTGTCGAGGTCCTCGGCGTCGACGTCGGCGGCCTTGGTGGTCTCGGGTTCTGCGGCGGTGGCCTTCTTGGCACGCCCGCGCGGGGCTGCGGTCTTGGCAGCTTTCGTCGCGCGCTTGGCGGGCGCCTTCGCTGACGCGGTTGCGGCCTTCTTCGCCGGCGCCTTGGTCGCGGTCTTGGCGGCCTTCTTCGCGGGCGCCTTGGTAGCGGTGCCGGAATCGCGGCTCGCCGCGGTCTTCTTCGCGGGGGCGGCCTTGGTAGCGGTGCGCTTCACCTGCTCATCGGTTGCCAGGCTGGCCTTTGTCGCTGCCACGTACACCCTTTCCTCGTGCTACTCATCGCGGGCTGGGTCCACCGCGAAGCGCGGAGAGGGCGTGCCCCATCGAAGAGCGTCGGCTGTCGAATATCGGCGGTTGATAATCGCCGCTATCCAGGCTTGCGGCCGCCGTCGACCATTGTAACGACAGTGTGGGATAACGCCGCCTCGCGCGCCAAATTACGGGCCTTCCGGCGCGCCTACTCGACGGTAGCTGTGACGTCCACCTCGGCGGCCATCGCGGCGCCGACGATTCCAGCTGTGTTCTGCAGCGCCGCCGCCACCACCGGCGTGCGGTTCTTCAGCAGCGGAACCCACTTGTCGGCCTTGCGGCTGATGCCGCCACCGGCGATGAACAGATCCGGCCAGATCGCGTTCTCGACCGCCACCAGCACTTTGGTCACCTCGACCGCCCAGCGCTCATAGTTCCAGCCCTTGCGTTCCTTGACCGACGAGGCGGCGCGGTGCTCGGCTTCCTTGCCGCCGACCTCGATGTGGCCGAACTCCGTGTTGGGCAGCAGAGCGCCGTTGTGGATCACCGCCGAGCCGATGCCGGTGCCGAACGTCAGCAGGACGATGACGCCGGTGTTGTCGCGTCCGGCGCCGAACCTCTCCTCAGCCAGCCCGGCGGCATCGGCGTCGTTGAGAACCGTCACCGGCTGGCCGCCGAGATGGGACATGATCGCGTCCCGGGCGTTCACGCCGATCCAGCCCTTGTCGACGTTCGCCGCGGTCCGCACGATTCCGTCGGTGACCACGCCCGGATACGTCACCCCGAGGCTGCCCGTCCAGCCGAACTCGCGGACCACCGCCGCGACGGTCGCAGCGACGGCATCCGGGGTCGCCGGCTGCGGAGTGGGCAACTTGAACCGCTCACCGATCAACTGTCCGGTGTCAAGGTCGACGATGCCGCCCTTGACGCCGCTGCCGCCCACGTCGATGCCGAATCCGCGACGGGGAGCCCGGTCGGCGCTCGGCGCGACGGTGGGTGAATCGGTCGCGGTCATCAGCGCTCCTCTTACTCCTGCCAAGCGTGCCCCGGCCCGTTCATGCGTCCCACACCTTAATGGCTCTGGAACGACGGCGTTGGGGTGTCGGGCAAGCAGGCGCGACAACGTCGCAAGAACATGCTGCGATGTGTGAATGCCCGCTGACGACGACGATCCCGTCCTGCTGCGCTCGGTCGCCGAGCAGCTGGCCACCGAGGCCGCCGCGTTCGTGCGGCGGCGGCGCGCAGAGGTTTTCGGCAATTCCGGCAGCTCGCGGGAGACGGCCGGCGTGCGGACGAAGAGTTCGCCGACCGACCCGGTGACGGTCGTCGACACCGAGACCGAACGGCTGATCCGCGGCCGGCTCGAGGTGCTGCGTCCCGGCGAGCATGTGCTCGGCGAAGAGGAAGGGGGCACGCCCCCGCGCGGCGGAGAGCTGAGCTGGGTGCTCGATCCGATCGACGGCACGGTCAACTTCGTCTACGGGCTGGCGGCGTACGCGGTGTCGGTCGCCGTGCAGCGCGACGGGGCGTCGTTGGCGGGTGCGGTCGCGAATGTGCCTGCAGGCGCTGTCTATTCGGCCGCGGTCGGCCACGGCGCGCTCGTGCGACGTGGAGACGTCGCCACGCCGTTGCGCGCGAGTGCCGCCGATGAGCTGTCGACGTCATTGCTGGGCACCGGCTTCTCCTATGACCGTGAGCAGCGGGCCAGGCAGGCCGAGGTGCTGACCCAGATGCTGCCTGCGGTGCGCGACGTACGCCGCATCGGCTCGTGTGCCCTCGATCTGTGCATGGTGGCCGACGGCCAACTCGACGCCTATTACGAGGACGGCGTCCATCTGTGGGACTGGGCGGCCGGCGCGCTGATCGCCGCCGAAGCGGGCGCCGCGGTGCGGTTGCCTCCGGGTGGGGGGCCGGTCGGCGACCCCGGCTTCATCCTCGCCGCTGCGCCGGCCGTCGCGCCGGAGCTGGAAGCCGCTCTGCGACGCGCGGGCGCACTCTAGCGAAACATGTTGCAGGACAACCGGATACGCTCAGCAAGTCTCTGAGTGGATCTTGGACAGCAGTGCCGGGTCGGCCGGCTGGGTGGCGTCCGGCCGCAGGCTGGCCAGCATCGCCTCGATGTCGTCGCTGCTGCTCAACTCGGTGAACTCGGTGCCGAGCGCAAGGTCGACGCTGTCGTCGCCGCGGTCGTCCTGGAACAGCTCGGTGCACGGCGCGACCAGCCACACCGCGGCGGCGGCGGCGCGTCCGGCTTCGCCGAACCGGATCTGCCCCTGGCACTCCAGCCGGGTTGCCGCGTAGACGGGGTCGTTGGTGGCGGTCGGATCGTTGAACCCCAGATCCTTGAGCGCCCCCGCCACCTCGGCGGCCTGGCCGCCCTGGCCGCTGGCGTTGAGCACTTTGACCCGAGTGTCGGCCAAGCGGGCGGGAGCAACGTCGACCATGTCGGCGCGCGAAACCTGCACGCCCAGTGCCGGGGCCGGCGCGGCCGGGTCGGTGGGTGCCGGAGGGCGATTGCAGATGGCCGCCTCGGGGACTTCGACCGGACGGCTGAGCGCGATGACCCAGACGAGCAGGGTCACCACCGCCAACGCGGCGAACAACAGGATCGCCGGCAGGAAGTTCCGTCGACGAAAAGGACGACCGTGCTCGTCGAACGCGGTTCCCTGGGTGATTTGCGCGACCACGTGTGCACTCTAAGGCCCGCGACGCCGGCCGGTTCCCAGGGAACGATGCAGCGTGTGACATAAATCACAGTGGAACGGGTACCAATACGGGCACGAATCGTTTGGCGGATGCGTTCGACGCTGGTACAAAGCTCTGTCGCACAAGGTTTATTCAGAGGGGACGAGGATGGCTACCGATTACGACGCCCCGCGGCGCACCGAGGCCGATGACGTCTCGGAGGATTCGCTCGAGGAGTTGAAGGCGCGGCGTAACGAGGCCCAGTCGGCTGTTGTCGACGTCGACGAGTCGGAATCCGCGGAGTCCTTCGAACTGCCCGGCGCCGACCTGTCCGGTGAGGAACTGTCGGTGCGGGTGATCCCCAAGCAGGCCGACGAGTTCACCTGCTCGAGTTGCTTCCTGGTGCACCACCGCAGCCGGCTGGCGAGCGAGAAGAACGGAGTGATGATCTGTTCGGACTGCGCGGCCTAGCGCCGGTCCGTTCAGCTGCGCAGGTTCAATTCGCAGCTCAGCTGCGCAGGTTGAATTCGCAGCTCAGCTGCGGAGCGCCGCCAGCACCCGCTCCGGATGCCGGCAACTCACCAGCCAGTACGGAGTGGGATCGTCCGGATCGTCGAGAACCACCAGAACCATCGGGCCCACCCACGCCCGGTGCACGACGTACGCGGCCGGATCGAGCTGCCGGCCCAGCGCCGCGGACTTGGCGCTGCGCGGCACTTCAGCCGAGCGGGCGATGACGTCGACGGGCAGGTGCGCAGGTCCCGCCCTCAGCTCGGTGCCCTCGGGACCGCCGACCACGAGCACCTCGGTGCGGCCCAGCCACAACAGCACGACGACCGCGACCGGCAGCAGCAGTGCATAGGGAAGCCATTCGGGGATCCGGGGTACGCCCATCGTCACTTCGACGGCGATCAACGCCGCGAGCCCGAGCCCCAGCGGCCACCACCACCACGGCACCCAGAGCCGCTCGCGGTAGCGCACGGATTGCGACGTGGCGCGCGTGTCGGACACGCGGCCAAGAGTAATCTCTGACGTCGTGCCCACCACTCTGGCGGTCGTGCGCCTCGACCCTGATCTGCCGATGCCCAGCCGCGCCCACGACGGCGATGCGGGCGTCGACCTTTTCAGTGCGCTCGACGTCGAACTGCCGCCCGGCCACCGCGCGCTGGTGCCGACCGGCATCGCGGTGGCCATCCCGCACGGGATGGTGGGGCTGGTCCATCCGCGGTCGGGATTGGCTGCGCGCGTAGGGCTTTCGATAGTGAACAGCCCCGGAACGATCGATGCGGGGTATCGCGGCGAAATCAAGGTTTCGCTGATCAACCTCGACCCGCAGGCGCCGATCGTCGTGCACCGCGGAGACCGCATCGCGCAGCTGCTGGTTCAGCGGGTCGAACTTCCCGAACTGGTCGAGGTCACGTCGTTCGACGAGGCCGGCCTCGGCGACACATCCCGTGGCGGCGGCGGCCACGGCTCCTCCGGCGGACATGCGAGTTTGTGATGGCATTCGGAAAACGCAGAGACAACGACGAATCCAGCGACGCTGAGGCGCGCACCGGAGGGGCCGAGCGGGACGTGACTGAGGTCGACAATGAGTTGGAGGGCCCGTTCGACATCGAGGACTTCGACGACGCCGAAGCTGCCGCCACCGGACGGCTGGACCTCGGCTCGGTCCTGATACCACTTCCCGCCGGCGGTCAGGTGCAAGTCGAACTCACCCCGCTGGGAGTGCCGAGCGCGGTGTGGGTCGTGACCCCGCACGGCCGGTTCACCATCGCGGCCTACGCCGCCCCCAAGACGGGCAGCCTGTGGCGCGAGATCGCCGCGGAACTGGCCGACTCGTTGCGCAAAGACGGCGCGAAAGTGTCGATCCAGGACGGTCCGTGGGGCCGCGAGGTGATCGGCGTGGCGTCCGTGGAGCAGGCTCAGGCCGCTCAGCAGGGCCAGCCCGGCGTAGTGCGGTTCATCGGCGTCGACGGATACCGCTGGATGATCCGCTGCGTCGTCAACGGGCTCGAGGAACACTTCGAGGCGCTGGCGGCCGAGGCGCGGGAAGCCTTGGCGGACACGGTGATTCGTCGCGGCGACACTCCGCTACCGGTGCGCACGCCGCTGGCCGTCGAGTTGCCCGAACCGATGGCCAACCAGCTGCGCGCCGCCGCCGAGCAGGCCGCCGCCCAGCAGGCGCAACAGCAGGCCGGCGAGCAGGAGCCGCCGCCCGCCGAGCCGGTCGCGCGGCGCAGCGCGCAAGGCTCGGCGATGCAGCAGCTGCGCACGATCACCGGCGGCTGAGAGCCCGTCACGCCGACAGCAACGCCGCCACACACTCGATGCCGACCACTGCCGCGTCGACGCCCATCTGGTCGAGGGTGAACGTACGCAGGGCAGCCCGCGGCGCCGCGCTCACCCACTCGGTGGCGATCTCGAAGGGGTGCACCCGATCGTCGGTGGCCGCGGCGACGCCGAGCGGGACGGCCAACCGCTGCAGTTCCGCCCGAGTGGGCGCAACATAGCTCGCCGCTGCGTCCATCGCGTCGGGCAGCGCGGGCCATTGTCCACGCCACGACCGGGCCAACTCGTCGGCCAGCCACTGCGGGCTGGACGCTCGCATCGCCGCGGTGGTGGCGGCCAGCCCGTCGCGACGCAGCGCCTGCGCGGAGTGTCGCGCGGCCGCCGCCGCCGGAGCCGACTGCGGCGAACCGGTCCACGCCGGCAGCGCCGCGAGCACCGCGACTGTCCGGTCCGGATGCGCCAACGCCCATGCGACGGCCACCGCGGCGCCGATCGACACCCCGCCCACGACGACGGGACCGGTTGCGGCCGCGTCATCAAGCGCATCGCGGTAACCGTCGAGGAGGCGGTGCGGCTGCGGAGCAGGGTTGATCAGCGCCGCCCCGTGGTCGCGCAACGCGTGCGAAAACGCCCGGGCGACGAAATCGTCGTCGGAGCCCGTACCGGGCAACAACACCGCGGTGACGCCGCGCAGATTGACCGCCATGCCTCGATCGTGCCCGGCCGCGCGACCGCCCGGCACACCGACCCGACCCCCCGTGGCAAATCGGAACCAACAGGTCTACGGTGGCGTTTGATTGGGTAGATCCATGGTGGATCTGCGATAGGTCAGGAGAGGCCATGGCAACGGCCGAAGGGTATCTGCGCCGGCTCACCCGGCGGTTGACAGAAGACCCGGAGCAGCTCGACGTCGAGGAGCTCAACGACGAAGCCGCCTCGACAGGCGCCCAGCGGGCGATCGACTGTCAGCGCGGTCAGGAAGTCACGATGGTCGGCACCTTGCGCAGCGTCGAGTGCAACGGCAAGGCGTGCGCCGGCGGTGTGAAGGCCGAACTCTTCGACGGCACCGACACGGTCATGCTGGTCTGGCTCGGCCAGCGACGCATCCCCGGCATCGAGTCGGGCCGCACGCTGAAGGTGCACGGACGCATCGGCAAGCTCGACAACGGCACCAAGGCGATCTACAACCCCCACTACGAGATTCAGAAGTGAGCGACCCCGGGACCGAACCGGGCACGCCGCCGACCACCCCGCCGATCACCCCGCCGATCACCAAGGCCAACGCCGTCCTGCAGCAGATCGGCGGGATCAGCGGCCTGATCTACTCTTCGCTGCCCGTCGTGGCATTCGTCCCCGCCTCCCAGTTCTTCGGTTTGATGCCCGCGATCATGACTGCGCTCGGGGTGGCGTTCGTCATCCTGGCGTGGCGGCTGGCCCGCCGTGAGTCGGCCCAGCCGGCGATCTCCGGGTTCGTCGGAGTCGGCATCTGCGCGCTGATCGCGTACGCGACCGGGAAGTCCGAAGGCTACTTCCTATGGGGCATCTGGATGTCGCTGCTGTGGGCGACCGTGTTCACGGCCTCGGTGCTGATCCGTCGCCCCGCAGTGGGTTACGTGTGGAGCTGGGTCAACGGCCACGGCCGCGACTGGCGCCGGGTGCGCAAAGCGGTGACGGCGTTCGACATCGCCACGCTGTTCTGGGTGCTGGTGTTCGCCTCGCGCTTCGTCGTGCAACAGCATCTCTACGACGCGGGCCAGACCGGATGGCTGGGCGTCGCGCGTATCGCCATGGGCTGGCCGTTGACGGCGATCGCCGCGCTGGTGACCTATCTGGCCATCCGTGCCGCGCAGCGAGCCGTCAGCACCGCCGACGCCGCGGTGGGCTGACTCAGCGCGGCTGCGGGTGCAGCAGCAGTTCCTGCAGCTGGTCCTCGACTTCGGCGACGGCCACGAACAACAACTCGTCGCCGCCTTCGAGCGGCTCGTCGGACTCGGGCACGATCACGCGCGGGCCGCGCAGGATCGTCACCAGCGTGCAGTCACGCGGCAACTCGAGGCGCTTGACGGGCTTGCCGCCCCACGGGGTGTCATCGGGCAGGGTGATTTCGACGAGGTTGGCCTGCCCCTTGCGGAACTCCATCAGCCGCACGAGGTCGCCGACCGCGACGGCCTCCTCCACGAGCGAAGCCAGCATGCGCGGGGTCGACACCGCGACGTCGACTCCCCAGCTCTCGTCGAACAGCCACTCGTTGCGCGGGTCGTTGACGCGGGCCACCACGCGCGGGACCGCGAACTCGGTCTTGGCCAACAGGCTGACCACCACGTTGACCTTGTCATCGCCGGTGGCGGCGATCACGACGTCGAACTCCTCCAGCTGAACCGACTCGAGCATGGTCAGCTCGCATGCGTCGCCGAGCCGCCAATGAGCCGCGGGGATCGCATCGACGTCGATGTGGTCGGGGTTGCGCTCGAGCAGCGTCACCTCGTGGGCGTCGACGAGTTCGCGGGCGATGGAGCGGCCGACGGCGCCGGCCCCGGCGATGGCGACCTTCATCAGCGCCACTCCTCGATGTCGTCGTTCGCGCGCTTCATCAGTTGTCGAGATCCTCGCTGGGCGGCAATGCCGCGATGGCCAGTGCTTCGGCGATATGCCCGGCGATCGCGGCCATGAACACCTGATCGCTGGCCTGGATGACGGTCTTGGCGTCGGGCAGCAGCCCCGCACCGAAGCGGATCAGGAAAGCCACTCGACCGCCGGTCGCCGACTCCAGGTCCGTGATGCGGCGGCCGACCCACGACTCGTGCATGGCCAGCTCGGTGACGCCCACGTTGCCGGTCGGGTCCCGCCACTTGGCGGTCTCCGTCTCCCGGGTCAGCACATTGAGCAGCCGGTCGGTCGTCCACGGCACGGTGGCCACCGTCGGGATGCCCAGCCGCTCGTAGACCGCAGCCCGCTTGGCGTCGTAGATGCGGGCGACCACCCGCTCGACGCCGAACGTCTCGCGGGCCACCCGCGCCGAGATGATGTTCGAGTTGTCGCCCGAGGACACGGCGGCGAAGGCGCCGGCTTCCTCGATGCCGGCCCGCAGCAGCACATCCCGGTCGAAGCCCATACCGAGCACCCGCTCCCCGGGGAACTCCGGAGAGAGCCGATGAAATGCCGTGCTGTCGCGATCGATGACCGCGACGTCGTGACCGATCCGGGCCAGGCTGTCGGACAGCGAGGCACCCACCCGGCCGCAGCCCATCACCACTACACGCACTTCACGGTCCTTCCTGTCGAACCCGCGCAGAGCAGAACGCTACAGCTTTCCGGCGGCCGATCGCTGCTGGGCTTACTCTTGGCACTCGTGTCCAAGCTTTCCAGGTTCGCGCGGCGGTTGGTCCTCGGCAAGCCGTTTCGCAGCGACCGGCTTTCGCACACGCTGCTGCCCAAACGGATCGCGCTGCCGGTGTTCGCCTCCGACGCGCTGTCGTCGGTCGCCTACGCGCCGGAAGAAATATTCCTCGTGCTGTCCGTCGCCGGCTTGACCGCATACTCGATGACGCCGTGGATCGGCCTGGCTGTCGCCGGCGTGATGGTCGTCGTCATCGCCAGCTACCGGCAGAACGTGCACGCCTATCCATCCGGCGGCGGGGACTACGAGGTGGTGACCACCAATCTCGGGCCGACCGCCGGCCTGACCGTGGCGAGCGCGCTGCTGGTGGACTATGTGCTCACAGTCGCGGTGTCGATGTCGTCGGCGATGTCGAACATCGGCTCGGCCGTGCCGTTCATCGACCACCACAAGGTGCTGTTCGCCGTCGCCGCGATCCTGTTGCTCGCGTCGCTGAACCTGCGCGGAATCCGGGAGTCCGGAACCGCGTTCGCGATCCCCACGTACGCGTTCATGATCGGCATGTTCGTGATGCTCGGCTGGGGCTTCTTCCAGATCTACGCGCTCGGCGAACCGCTGCGCGCGGAATCCGCCGGCTTCGAGATGCACTCCGAGCACGGCGAGATCATGGGTTTCGCACTGGTTTTCCTCGTCGCGCGGGCGTTCTCGTCGGGCAGCGCGGCGCTGACCGGCGTGGAAGCCATCAGCAACGGAGTGCCTGCGTTCCGCAAGCCCAAGTCGCGGAACGCGGCCACGACGCTCGCGCTGCTGGGTCTGATAGCGGTCACCTTGTTCATGGGCATCATCATGCTGGCCAAGGCAACCGGAGTGCAGATCGCCGAGCGCCCGCACGAACAACTGATCGGCGCTCCGGCCGATTATCACCAGAAGACGTTGATCGCGCAGTTGGCCGCCGCGGTGTTTCAGGACTTCACGATCGGGCTGTTCCTCATCGCCGGTGTCACGGCGCTGATCCTGTTGTTGGCGGCCAACACCGCGTTCAACGGGTTCCCGGTGCTCGGGTCGATCCTCGCCCAGGACCGCTACCTTCCGCGCCAGT
>NZ_LZKP01000029.1 GCF_001672895.1 Mycobacterium sp. E740 | reverse complement strand
GCATCTTGTCGAACGTGCGCGTAAGGCCTTCTCGGTCAACGCCTTCGGCGGCAGTCGAGTTGCGCATGATCGCGGTCTTGATGCCGCCGGGATGCACGGTCGTCACCTTCACCGGGTGACGCGCGGCCTTCATCTCCTGGCGCAGTGCCTCGGTGAACCCGCGGACCGCGAACTTCGCCGAGTTGTACGCCGCCTGGCCGGGAATCGAGAAGATGCCGAACAGGCTCGAGACGTTGACGACGTGACCGTCGCCGGATGCGATCAGGTGCGGCAGGAACACCTTGGTGCCGTTGACGACGCCCCAGTAATCGACGTCCATCACCCGCTCGAAGTCCTTGAACGGCGTGATCTCGACGTCGCCCACGTACGCGATGCCCGCGTTGTTGTAGATCTGGTTCACCTTGCCGAAGTACTCGACCACCGACTCGGCGTACAACTCGAAGGCCTCGCGCTCGGTCACGTCGAGACGGTCCGCCTTCACCGGCGCTCCGATGGCCTTGAGCCGCTCCTCGGTTTCGGCCAATCCCTCGGTGTTGACGTCGCTGATCGCCACACTGGCGCCCGACTTGGCCAGTTCGATCGCCAGCGCCTGCCCGATGCCCGAGCCGGCGCCGGTCACCACGGCGACCTTTCCGGCGAAGCCCTGCATAACCACTCCCTTGCCTCAGTTGACTCGTCGAGGCTAGCCGGTACCGCCGGTCCGCCCGTTAACGGGTTGATCCCATTCACGGGGTGCGGGCAAAGAACCAGGTAAGGGTCCGCGCCACAAGGCCTAGCCGAATGCCTCGTCGATGATCTCCTGCTGCTCGACGGCATGCACCTTCGACGAGCCCGACGACGGCGCCGACATCGCCCGCCGCGAGATGCGCGTGATACCCGACAGCTTCTCCGGCAGCACCTCCGGCAGGGTCAGCCCGAACGTCGGCCACGCGCCCTGGTTCGCCGGCTCCTCCTGCACCCAGAAGTACTGCTCGATGTTGGGATAGCGGTCCAGCGTCTCGGCCAGGCGGCGCCGCGGCAGCGGCGCGAGCTGTTCCACCCGCACGATCGCCACGTCGTCGCGCTTCTCCTTGTCCTTGCGCGCGGCCAGCTCGTAGTAGATCTTGCCGCTCGTCAGCAACATGCGCTTCGCCTTGCTGCGGTCGCCTTCGCCGTCGGTGTAGGTCGGCTCCTCGATCACCGACCGGAACTTCTGCTCGGTGAAGTCACGAATGTCGCTGACAGCGGCCTTGTTTCGCAGCATCGACTTCGGCGTGAACACGATCAGCGGCCGGTGGATCCCGTCCAGGGCGTGTCGGCGCAGCAGATGGAAGTAGTTGGCCGGCGTCGAGGGCATCGCGATGGTCATCGAGCCCTCGGCCCACAGCAGCAGGAACCGCTCGATGCGACCCGACGTGTGGTCCGGCCCCTGGCCCTCGTGCCCGTGCGGCAACAGCAGCACGACGTCGGAGAGCTGGCCCCACTTGGCCTCGCCGGAGCTGATGAACTCGTCGATGATCGACTGCGCGCCGTTGATGAAGTCGCCGAACTGCGCCTCCCACAGCACCAGCGCGTCGGGGTTACCCACCGAGTAGCCGTACTCGAAGCCGACGGCTGCGAACTCCGACAGCGGCGAGTCGTAGACCATGAACCGGCCGCCCGTCGGAGCGCCGTCCTTGTCGACGGTGAGCAGATCGAGCGGGGTGAACTCCCGGCCCGTCTTGCGGTCGATGATCACCGAGTGACGCTGGGTGAACGTGCCGCGCCGAGTGTCCTGCCCCGACAGCCGCACCGTCTTGCCCTCGGCGATCAGCGAACCGAGCGCCAGCAGCTCGGCGAAGGCCCAGTCCACCTTGCCCTCGTAGGCCATCTCACGGCGCTTCTCCAGCACCGGTTTGACCCGCGGATGCACGTTGAAGCCTTCGGGCAACGCCAGATGCGCGTCGCCGATGCGGGCCAGCAGCGACTTGTCCACCGCGGTGTTCGTGCCTGCGGGCACCATCTGGTCGGCCTCGACGGAGGAGCTGGGCGCGATCTCGTGCTTCTCGAGTTCGCGGACCTCGTTGAAGACCCTCTCCAACTGGCCCTGATAGTCGCGCAGGGCGTCCTCGGCCTCTTTCATCGAGATGTCACCGCGGCCGATCAGCGCTTCGGTGTAGCTCTTGCGCACCCCGCGTTTGACGTCGATCGCGTCGTACATGGCCGGCTGCGTCATCGACGGGTCGTCGCCCTCGTTGTGCCCGCGGCGGCGGTAGCACAGCATGTCGATGACGACGTCCTTCTTGAACTTCTGCCGGAAGTCGACGGCGAGGCGCGCCACCCACGCCGCAGCCTCTGGGTCGTCGCCGTTGACGTGGAAGATCGGCGCGCCGATCATCTTGGCGACGTCGGTGCAGTACTCCGACGACTTGGCGTCGAAAGGCGATGTCGTGAAACCGATCTGGTTGTTCACGATGATGTGGATCGTCCCGCCGGTGCGGTAACCCCGCAGCAGCGCAAGGTTCAGCGTCTCGGCGACCACGCCCTGTCCGGCGAAGGCGGCGTCGCCATGCAGCATCAGCGGCACGACGCTGAACGTCCCGGCGCTCTCGCTGTCGTGCTCGTCGTCGTCGAGCAGGTCCTGCTTGGCGCGCACCAGACCTTCCAGTACCGGGTCGACGGCCTCGAGGTGCGACGGATTGGCCACTAGCGACACGTCGATGTCGTTGTCGCCGAACATCTGTAGGAACTTGCCCGACGCGCCGAGGTGGTACTTCACGTCGCCGGAACCGTGCGCCTGCGACGGGTTCAGGTTGCCCTCGAACTCGGTGAAGATCTGCGAGTACGGCTTGCCGACGATGTTGGCCAGCACGTTGAGCCGGCCGCGGTGCGGCATGGCGATCACGACCTCGTCGAGCGCGTGCTCGGCGCACTGGTCGATCACCGCGTCCATGGTCGGAATGACGGTCTCGGCGCCTTCCAGCGAGAAGCGTTTCTGGCCAACGTATTTGGTCTGCAGGAAGGTCTCGAACGCCTCGGCGGCGTTGAGCTTGCTCAAGATGTACTTCTGCTCGGCGACCGTCGGCTTCTCGTGCTTCTTCTCGATCCGGTCCTGCAGCCACTGCTGCTGTTCGGGTTCGAGGATGTGCGTGTACTCGACGCCGATGTGGCGGCAGTACGAGTCGCGCAGCAGGCCGAGCACGTCGCGCAGCTTCTTCTGTTGAGCGCCGGCGAAGCCGCCGACCTTGAACTCGCGGTCCAGGTCCCACAGTGTCAGCCCGTGGGTGAGCACATCGAGGTCGGGATGGCTGCGGAACCGGTTCTTGTCCAGCCGCAGCGGGTCGATGTCGGCCATCAGGTGACCGCGGTTGCGGTAGGCGGCGATCAACTCGATGACGCGCGCGTTCTTGTCCTCGATCGAGTCCGGGTTGTCGGTCCGCCACCGCACCGGCTCGTAGGGGATGCCGAGCTCACGGAACGTCTCGTCGAAGAAGTCGTCGTCGAGCAACAGCTGGTGCACGGTGCGCAGGAAGTCGCCGGACTCGGCGCCCTGGATGATCCGGTGGTCGTAGGTCGACGTCAGCGTGACCAGCTTGCCGACACCCAGTTCGGCGATGCGCTCTTCGCTCGCCCCCTGGAACTCGGCCGGATACTCCATCGCGCCGACGCCGATGATTGCGCCCTGCCCGCGCATCAGCCGTGGCACGGAATGCACGGTCCCGATGGTGCCGGGGTTGGTCAGCGAGATCGTCACGCCGCCGAAGTCCTGGGCGGTGAGCTTGCCGTCGCGGGCGCGCCGCACGATGTCCTCGTACGCCGCGATGAACTGGCCGAACGACATGGCCTCGGCGCCCTTGATGCCGGCCACGACCAGTTGCCGGTTGCCGTCCTTGCCCTGCAGGTCGATCGCGAGCCCGAGGTTGACGTGCTCGGGGGTCACCGCGTTCGGCTTGCCGTCGACCTCGGCGAAGTGACGGTTCATGTTGGGGAACTTCTTGACCGCCTGCACGACCGCGTAACCGATGAGGTGGGTGAACGAGATCTTCCCGCCGCGGGTCCGCTTCAGGTGGTTGTTGATGACGATCCGGTTGTCGATCATCAACTTCGCCGGTATCGCGCGGACACTGGTCGCGGTCGGCACGTCCAGCGACGCCGCCATGTTCTTGACCACCGCCGCGGCCGCGCCGCGCAGCACCTGCCGCTCTTCGCCGCCGCCGGAATCCTTGGCCTCGCCGGACTCCTTGGACTCTTTGGAATCCTTGGATTCCTTCGATTCCTTGGAGTCCTTCGAACCTTTCGATTCCTTCTTGGCCTCACTCGCCCCGGACGCCTTCGGCTTGTCCTGGCTCTTGTCCGGGGCGCTCTTCTCGGACTTGGCGGGTGCGGACGACTTGTTCTCGGATGCCTTGCTCTCCGACTTGGTCTGCTTCGCCGGCGCCGCGCCGTCGCGGCCGGTCTGCTTCGGTGCCGGAGCGGGCGCGGGTTCGGGCGGGCTCACCGGCGCCGCGGCACGCTGACCGTTGCCGCTACCGGACTGGCTCTCGGAGGTCGGCTCAGGGGAGTAGTCGACGAGGAATTCGTGCCAACTGGGATCCACCGACGAGGGATCCTCGCGGAACTTGCGATACATCTCCTCGACCAACCACTCGTTCTGTCCGAATGGTGAAGGTGAGCTCACGGTAGCTACTCGCCTCGATTCCTTCGCTTCGCGCGAGCGCGTCTCATGCGCTCGTCAGGTTCTGTACGGTTACCCCGCATCCCGCCGCCTAAAGGCTATCGCTGAAGCAACGCCCAGACCACGACAACGGCCGGGTGAACACCTGCGGCGGTCAGTCGAGCGGTGCCGGCAGTACGTGCAGTGCCGCCGGCCACCGCGGCGGTGGGTTGCCGAACGCCTTGCGCGCGTTGGCCACGATGCGCTTGCCCATCAGGCGATTTCCCACGCCGCCGACGACGGCGCCGATACCCACCGGCAGCAGCTTGCCGAACGCGATGGCGCCTCGTCTGAGGGTGTAGCGCTTGACGAAGTACTTCAGCAGCCGCGAGTTCAGCTGGGACACCGCGGGCAGCGGCAGCGTCGCCGCGCCGTCGGCCAGCCATGCACCCCTGGTGCGGCCCGGGCCGATCAGCTCCGCGATCGCGCGCTTGCTGTCCTCGCCGACCAGCACCGCCAGCACCAGGGCGCGACGCCGTTCGCGGTGCTCGGCCGGAATGCCGTGCACCTCGGCGACGGCCAGCACGTACAGCGCCGTCGCTTCGAGGAAGACCACCGTCTCACCGGCGACCGCGGACATCGCCGCCAGCGTCCCGAGGCCGGGGAATGCCGCTGCCGACCCGACTGCCGCACCGCTGGCCATCACCGCCGCGAGATAGTGCTTCTCCAGCTTGCCGACGATGGCGGCGGGCGACGCGTCGGGACTCTGCTTTCGGAGGCGGTCCACGTAGGCCGTCACAGCGGGGCCCTGCACGCGAGCGCCGCGTTCGATGATCCGAGAGAGCACCTTGGCCGCGACGGTCGGATCGTCGGCGAGGCCGGCGTCGACTCCCGGGTCGACAGCGGGCAAGCGACTCTTGGCCTTTGACCGGGCACGCATGTGAGCCTCCTGTCCGAACGACTGGTCTTCAGGCTAGTGCCTTCTGATGCCTTGCCAACGAACGGCGGTTGCCCTCGGGTGCCCGACGGTGATCGCGCTCACCATCTGCGCCGACGGGAAGAAAATATTGAGAAGCGACGCTAACCATTCTCATGGCAACATCACCGGTTGTGGACGCGACGACTACCTCTGGCCAGGGGGGTGAGACGCCGAGCCGCATCCGGATGATCCTCGTGCTGGGCGTCATGGTTGCGCTGGGCCCGCTGACCATCGACATGTACCTGCCCGCGCTGCCGCGCATCGCCGAAGAGCTCGGGGTGTCGTCGTCGGTCGCGCAGCTGACGCTCACCGGAACGCTCGCCGGGCTGGCGCTCGGCCAACTGGTCGTCGGGCCGCTGTCGGACTCGCTGGGCCGGCGCCGGCCGTTGATGGCGGGCATCGTGCTGCACATGCTGGCGTCGCTGCTTTGCCTGTTCGCGCCGAACATCGAGGTGCTCGGGGTCGCCCGCGGGCTGCAGGGCATGGGCGCCGCCGCCGCGATGGTCGTCGCCATCGCGGTCGTCGGCGACCTGTTCTCCGGCACGGCCGCGGCCACGATGATGTCGCGGCTGATGCTCGTGCTCGGTGTGGCGCCGATCGTGGCGCCGTCGCTGGGCGCCGCGGTGCTGCTGAAGAGCTCCTGGCACTGGGTGTTCGCCGCGCTCGTCGTCATCGCGGCCGCGCTGCTGCTGGTGGCGGCGCTTGCGCTGCCTGAGACGCTGCCGGCCGCGCACCGCCGTCCGCTCGAAGTGCGCGGCATCGCCAAGACCTACGTCGGTCTGCTGTGCGACCCGAAGTTCGTGGTGCTGGTTCTCGTCGCGGCGTTGGGCATGTCCGGCCTGTTCGCCTACATCGCGGGTGCGCCGTTCGTGCTGCAGGGTGGCTACGGGCTCGATCAGCAGGCGTTCGCGCTGGTCTTCGCGGCCGGCGCCGTCGCGCTGATCGGTGCGACGCAGTTCAACGTCGTGCTGTTGCGCCGCTTCTCACCGCAGGCGATCGCGCTGTGGGCCCTGGTGGTGGCCTGCGTCGGCGGCGCGGTCTTCGTCGGTCTGGCCGTCGCACGGACAGGCGGCCTGCTGGGGTTCGTGCTCCCGGTGTGGGTGGTGTTGGCCGCGATGGGTCTCGTGCTGCCCAACGCCCCGGCGGTCGCGCTGTCCCGGCACAACGAGGCGGCGGGAACGGCGGCCGCTCTACTCGGTGCCGCCCAGTTCGGGGTGGGTGCAGCGGTCGCCCCACTGGTGGGTGCTCTCGGCAACGACGAGTTCGCGCTGGCGCTGGTGATGACGGTGGGTATGGTGATCGCGTTGTTCGCGCTCGCCCTGACGCTCCGCAGAGGGGACGGGGCCGGTGTACCGGCCGAGCGCGCGAACGAGTCCGAACGCGGCGCCATCGATGACGTCGTGCCCGAACCGGCCTGACGGTCGGTAGCGTCGGCGGGATCGCCGATCACTAGTCGAGTCCGAATGTTCTCAAACTTCATCTCGCGGCAGGACGCCGCCACGAACCCATGGCATGCGCTGTGGGCGATGATGGTCGGCTTCTTCATGATCCTGGTCGACGCGACCATCGTCGCTGTCGCCAATCCGTCGATCATGGCCCGGTTCGACGCGAGCTACGACGCGGTCCTGTGGGTCACCAGCGCCTACCTGCTCGCGTACGCGGTGCCTCTGCTGGTGGCGGGCCGCCTGGGTGACCGGTTCGGCCCGAAAAACCTCTATGTTCTCGGGCTGAGCGTGTTCACGGTCGCCTCGCTGTGGTGCGGGCTGTCCGACACGATCGGCATGCTGATCGCCGCGCGCGTCGTCCAGGGGGTGGGCGCGGCGCTGCTGACTCCTCAGACCCTGTCGACCGTGACCCGGATCTTTCCCGCCGAGCGGCGCGGGGTGGCGATGAGCGTGTGGGGCGCGACGGCCGGGGTCGCGACGCTGGTCGGCCCGTTGGGCGGCGGAATCCTGGTCGACGCCCTGGGCTGGCAGTGGATCTTCTTCGTCAACGTGCCCATCGGTGTGCTGGGCGTGGCGGTGGCGATGCGACTGCTGCCCGACTTGCCGAGGCACGAGCAACGGCTCGACCTGCCGGGGGTGGTGCTCTCGGCGGTCGGGATGTTCCTGATCGTGTTCGCGCTGCAGGAGGGCCACGCGCACGAGTGGACGCACTGGGTGTGGGGGTTGATGGCGCTCGGTGTCGGAGTCATGGCCGGATTCCTGTTCTGGCAGGCGGTCAACCGCAATGACCCGCTGCTGCCGCTGGTGGTGTTCCGGGACCGCGACTTCTCGCTGGCGAACCTCGGCGTGGCGACGATCGGGTTCGTCGCGACCGGGGTGATCGTGCCGGTCATGTTCTACGCCCAGGCGGTGTGCGGGCTCACGCCCACCCGGTCGGCGCTGCTGACGGCGCCGATGGCGGTTGCCACCGGGATACTCGCACCGTTCGTCGGGCGGATCGTCGATCGGTGGCACCCTCGCCCGGTGGTCGGCTTCGGTTTCTCGATGCTGGCGATCGGCACGACCTGGCTGTCGATCGAGATGACGCCGACGACTGCCATCTGGCGGTTGGTGCTGCCGATGACCGCAATCGGTATCGGCATGGCGTTCGTGTGGTCGCCGCTGGCCGCGACCGCGACCCGAAACCTGCCACTGTCGCTGGCCGGGGCAGGATCCGGCGTCTACAACGCCACCCGCCAGGTCGGCGCGGTGCTGGGCAGCGCCAGCATGGCGGCGTTCATGACGTGGCGAGTCAACTCCGAAATGCCTTTATCGACAAGCGGTTCCACTCCAGGCGGCGCTGAGGTGACGCAACTGCCGCCGTTCCTGCATGCACCGTTCGCTGCAGCGATGTCACAGGCGGTGCTGCTGCCCGCGTTCGTGGCGCTGTTCGGTGTGCTCGCCGCACTGTTCCTGCTCGGCTACGCGCGCCGGCCACTGACCGACGACGACGGCACCGCCGACGTCCTGGCCGTCGAGTACGGCGGCGACGAGGCGTTCGCCGACGACGATGACGACTATCTCGAGTACACCATCGACTGGGACGAGCCCGAGCCCGCGCGGTCGGCGACCGAGCCGGCGGGCACACCACCGGAGTCCGAACAGGACTCCTGGCGCGCGATCCTCGAGCACCTGCTCGCCGACACGCCGCCGGCGCCGCCGCACGAGCGACCGCGGTGACCATCAGCCGAAGAGCACCGCGGGGTTGAGGTAACCGGTCGGGTCGAACGCCGCTTTCACGGTTCGCATCGCGGCGATGTCCGCGTCGGTGCGTGACATTCCGACGTAGTCGCGTTTGCGGCTGCCGACGCCGTGTTCGGAGCTGACGTTGCCGCCGAGGCCCGCGATCAGCCGCATCATCGCCGAGTAGAGCGCGTGCTCGGACTCGGGATCGAGGACGCACCGCACGAGGTTCAGATGCAGGTTCCCCTCGCCGATGTGGCCGAACAGCACCGGGATCGCTTCGGGTGCATGGACGGCGACAAGGTCGGCGGCCTCCGTGGCGAATGCTGCGATCGATGAAAGAGGCAGCGACACGTCGAATTTCAGCGGTGGACCGTACACGCCGAGCACCTCCGCGATGGCCTCGCGCACCTGCCACAGCCGCTGCTGGGCGGCCAGGTCGACGCCGACCGCCGGCTCCCCGCACAGTTCGGCCGCCTCTATCGCTTCGGCCAGCCGCTCGGTCTGGTCGGTGTCGCCGGCCAGCTCGACGAGCAGTTGCCACGCGCCCTCGACCGCTGCGGGCACCCCGGCGTGTTGCGCGGTCAGCGCGCTGGCGCGCGCGTCGATCAACTCCAGCGCGGCGATGCCGTCCAGGTCGCGGAAGACGCGGCCCGCGGCGATGAGCGGGTCGAGGCCGGCGAACCCGCAGATCGCGGTCACCCGCCGTCGCGGTGCGGGGTGCAGCCGCAGATCCAGCGCGGTGATGACTCCCAACGTGCCCTCGGCGCCGACGAACAGCGACGCCAGGTCGTAGCCGGTGTTGTCCATGCGCACCCGGCTGTGGCGGTGCACGACGGTGCCGTCGGGCAGTGCGACGTCCAGACCGATCACCTGCTCGCCCATGTTGCCGTAGCGCACGGTGCGCAGACCGCCCGCGTTGGTCGACGCCATGCCGCCGACCGTTGCGGTGTCGCGCGCGGCGAGGTCGACACCGAACACCAGGCCGTGCCCGGCGGCGGCGCGCTGCACTTCGGCGAGGGGCACGCCGGCGCCCACCAGGATTCGCCGCTCGGCGACGTCGACCTCGCCGACGTCGCGCAGCCGTTCGGTGGACAGCAGTACGTCGTCGTGTTCGGGCACCGTCCCGGCGACCAGCGATGTGCGACCACCCTGCACGGTGACGCAAGCCTGCGCCGTCCGGCACGCCCGCAGCACGGCGGCGACCTCGTCGGCCGAGCCGGGCCGCACCAGAGCGCTGGCGCGGCCGCGGTACCGGCCCGTGTGGTCGACGCTGCGCCCGGCCAGTACATCGGGATCGGTGCTGACGTAGGCGCCCCCGACGATCTCTGACAGCCGGATGGTCAAGCTCATCAGGAGGGTGTATCACACGGCGCGAGTGACAGAAACGCCCCCAGATCGACGAGACCCGCCGGTGTGGACGGCAGGTATTCGGTCAGCAGCGGCGAGCGCACGATCACGCTGAGGAACTTCGCTCGGCTGACCGCCACATTCAACCGGTTCCTGTTGAGCAGGAACGAGATTCCGCGCGGTACGTCGTCGATCGACGACGCGGTCATCGAGATGAACACCACCGGTGCCTGCTGGCCCTGGAACTTGTCGACGGTTCCCGCGCGCACGTCGGACAGCCCCGCGTCGTCGAGATGCCGCCGCAGCAGCACCACCTGCGCGTTGTACGGGGTGACGACGAGCACGTCGTCCTGGGTCAGCCGCCGGGTGCCCCGTTCGTCCGTCCAGGTCGAACCGAGGAGCCGGTTGATCTCGGCGACGATCGCGTCGGCTTCCTCCGGGCTGTCCGTCGCGTTGCCGTCGTGGTCGACGAGCAGCGTCCGGACGCCGGGCGACTGACCGGCAAGCATGCGTGTCCCGGCGACATCGACCACCGAGTGCAACCGACGGTCGTAGGACAGTCGCGACACCGCCGAGCAGACCTCGGGATGCATGCGGAAGGACAGGTCGAGGAAATAGCCGAGCTCAGCGGGCAGGGTGTGACGGCCGTCGACCAGCCAACCCAGTGCCGAGCAGTCGACCGGCTCAGGATGAGTACCCTGGCTGACCTGAGGGAGTTGTTGCGGATCACCAAGCAACAGAATGTTTTTCGCTGCCGGGGCCACGGCGATGGTGTTGGCGAGACTGTACTGGCCGGCTTCCTCGATGACCAGCAGGTCGAGGCTGCCGCGCGGTACGCGGGCCGAATTGGCGAAGTCCCACGCCGTTCCGCCCAGTACAAGACCGTGCTCGCCGCTGACGAAGGTCGCATACTCCTTCTCGTCGATCTCCTGCCAACACGGGTTGGTGCCGTGCTTCTTCTTGGCCACCACCGACGCCTCGACCCCCGCAGCGATCACATCGCGGAACAGGTTCTCCACGACCGAGTGAGACTGCGCGACTACGCCTATGCGCCAACGGTATTCGTTGACCAGGCGGGCGATGATCGCCGCGGCGGTGAACGTCTTGCCCGTCCCGGGCGGTCCGTGCACCGCGATGTACGACGAATCCAGCTCGAGCAGGGCGGCGGTGATCGCCTCGGCCATGTCACCGCTGCGCGGCAGCGGCCCGCCACTGCGGGTCCGCGGCGGGCGCCGCAGCAGGACGTCGACGACCGCGGTGGCGGGTAAGCGGGGGAGTCCGTCGGCTATCAGTTCTGCCGTCGCTTCGATCGAAGCGCGCAGCGGCCCGGTCGGCACCGGCGGCCCGGGCGTCAACGCGAACGGCACCTGCTCGAATGTTCCGCCCTCCTTGGGTTCTCGCTCGGCGACGAGAACACTCGTCGGTGCGGTCGCGTCGTCACATCCGAGCACAGTCACCGAACCGAACGCTCTGCGCTGTGGGTCATCTCCGAGCCCGGCCGGGGACGGCGGTTCGTAGAGCGCGTACATGTTCCTGCTGAGGTCGCCGGCGGCGATACTGCCGAACAGCCGTACCCACCGCTGCGGTTTGCGGGCCTTCGGCGGTGTGTGCCAGTCGGTTTCGACCACCGCCTTCTCGGCGAGGAAGACGTCGGTGTTGTCCGACCACTCCTCGACCGGGTTGTTCAACCGGTCGAAGTGACCCCACCAGTACGGCTTGTCCTCCCGGCGGTGGTAGCCGAGTGCCGCCGAGATCATCGCCACCGCGGCCTGTTCGGGCGATCGCTCGGCGGGCTCGTCGCCGACGAACTTGGCCAGTCGGCGCGCCAGCGCATCGTCGGCGGCGACGGCCGTCCCGTCCGTGACGGGTTGCGCACCGACCGGCGGCACTTCGCTGTCGATCGCCCGGCAGATCAGCCAGTCGCGCAGTTTGCGTGTCGACGTGCAGTCGTAGCGGTTGTACTCCTCGATCTCCTTGAGCACGACGGCGGCTTCGTCGTCGCGTCCCGATCCCAGCAACTCGCAGTACTTCGCGTACTGGTTGATGGAGTCGGTCGCGGTGGTGACGTCCCCGGTGCGCAACTGGCCGCCCATGTACAGCGGCTCGAGCGACTTGAGGCTGTAGTTCTCGGTGCCGACCCGAATGCTCTTGCGCACCAACGGGTAGAGATCGACGAGCACACCGCAGCGCAGCAGGTCGTCGACCTCGTCCTCGCCGACCCCGTAGCGCCCGGCCAGCCGTAGCAGCGCCGTCTTCTCGTAGGCGGCGTAGTGGTAGATGTGCATGTTCGGGTAACGCTTGCGGCGGTTGCGGACGAACTTGAGGAAGCCACGCAACGCATGACGTTCGTCCGTGCGGTTGTGCGCCCACAACGGGTGGAAGCCGTCTGCCGTGTCGAGCACCCCGAACAGATACTCCAGCCCCCACTCGCGGCCGTCGTCCGTCCACAGCGGGTCGCCTTCGAAGTCGAAGAACAAGTCGCCGCGATCGGGTTCGGGCAGCACCATCAGGGGCTGCGGATCGGCTACCTCATAGGGCGGCTTGCCGTCCACGCGCGGCGCGATCTGCAATCGTGCCTGGGCCCGGAGCGAATCCAGGGTGCGTGGCACCAGTTCGGGGACGTCGCCGTCGTGGCCGGCGAGCTCGGCGACGGTCGTGATGCCGGCGTCGATGAGACGTGCGCGTTGAGTGGTGCGCATCCCCGCGACGAGCAGCAGGTCATCGTGTGCGCGGACCTGGATCGTGCACTCCGGGCATCGGAAGCACGCGCGGATCTCCTCGTCCTCCCACGACACGGCCGAGCCACCGGCGAGATGACGGTCGAGCAGTTCCTGCAGCGCCGCACGTCGCGGTCGGTAGACCGGGAGCAGTTCGTCGACCCTGTACCGGGCGGTGGCGCCGTCGCCCAGCACCAACTCGACCTCGTCGGCGACCGGGACTCCCGCGCGGGCCAGCGTGTCGGCGTATGCGGCGAGTTGCAGCAGTGCCTCGACCTTGACCGAGCGAGCGAGCTTGGTGTCGCGCAGGCGGTAGCGCTCACCGTCCTCGGACTGTTCGAGCAGGAGGAAGTCGGCGAACCCGAGGAACCGGCCATCGAACATCGCGGCCTGGTAGATCACCGGTGCCCGGCGCCCTACGGCCCTGCGGGTCTGGTCGGCGGCCGCGGTCAGACCGGCGACGGTGTACGGCGGCCGGCCGATGATCGCGACGTCTCTTTGTTCCCGGAGCGCGTCGAGGTGGCGCTGCTCGTGCTCACCGCCGAGTTGTGCCGTGCGCGCGAGCAGTTCGTCCTCCACCGCGACGGCTGGGCCGCGGCCCAGTTGCGCGTCGAAGGACCGCAGGAGCGCGTACTCGCAGCGCGCCGCCGCTGCGAGATCGGATGCGCTGTAGATGACCTGGCCGTCCCCCACGAACACGGTGCCACTGTAAGTGACACCACCGACACGTCGCCGGTGTCAGCGGGCGGTGTTCCCGATCAGCTCGACACCGTTGCCGTTCCAGCGGAACCTCACGACGCTGTCGAGGCCGGGCACGCCGTTGGAGTAGCGCAGCGCCACCGTGTCGCCGGCGGTCACCGCGTTGTCGACGCCGTTGAACCCGTAGGTGTCCGGAACGCCGCTCGGGATGAACTTGCCGAGATGGAACATCACCGCCCGGGTGTTGGCGTGGTCGGCGTTGGTGTTGGCCTTGACGATGACGACCGACAGGGGCGCGCACTGGTTGTAGTTACCGGCCAGCGGCTCGGGGTTCCAGCCTTGACCGCTGCGCGGGTCGGGCGGCAATTGCGACACGGCCTTGGCGATCTCCGGCGCGGCGAGGTCGACCGCGCACGGATCGTCGGCCGCCGTAGGACTCGGCTTGGGGCCCGCAGGGGCGGCAGGTGCGGCCGGTTGTAGTGGCGGCGCAGCCGCAGCGGAACTCACCGAAGCGTCCGGCGTCTTGGAGACGGTCGAGTCGCCGGCCCCGCAGCCTGCGGCGAGCATCGACAGCGTCGCCGCCGCAGCGACGAGGAGGAGGAACTGAACCGTGCGCGTCACCCGAGCCACCCTTGCAAACCGCGTCGGACAGGTCGCGCCGACACACCGAGTGGCGAATCGGACACGTCGCGGGCACTAGACTCCGGTAGCGATGACGTCTTCCGAGCCGGGCCCGCCCAGCGCCGATCTCACCTTTGATGACCTGCAGATTCACCCTTCGGTGCTGCGGGCCGTCGCCGACGTCGGCTACGAGACGCCATCGGCCATCCAGGCAGCCACGATTCCGGCGATGCTGGCCGGCTCCGATGTGGTCGGCCTGGCCCAGACCGGGACGGGCAAGACCGCGGCGTTCGCGATCCCGATCCTGTCCAAGATCGACACCGACAGCCGGGCCACCCAGGCGCTCGTGCTGGCGCCCACCCGCGAGCTGGCGTTGCAGGTGGCCGAGGCGTTCGGGCGGTACGGCGCCCATCTGCCGCAGGTCAACGTGCTGCCGATCTACGGCGGCTCCTCCTACGGACCGCAGCTGGCCGGTCTCAAGCGCGGCGCCCAGGTGGTCGTCGGCACCCCCGGCCGGGTGATCGACCACCTGGAGAAGGGCCGACTCGATCTGTCCCACCTCGACTATCTGGTTCTCGACGAAGCCGACGAGATGCTGCAGATGGGCTTCGCCGAGGAAGTCGAACGCATCCTCGCCGACACGCCCGAATACAAGCAGGTGGCGTTGTTCTCGGCGACGATGCCGCCGGCTATCCGCAAGATCACCAGCAAGTACCTGCACGACCCGGTCGAGGTCACCGTCAAGGCGAAAACGGCCACGGCCGAGAACATCTCGCAGCGCTACATCCAGGTGGCGGGCGCCCGGAAGATGGACGCGCTGACGCGGGTGCTCGAGGTGGAGGAGGGCGACGCGATGATCGTGTTCGTCCGCACCAAGCAGGCCACCGAGGAGGTCGCCGAACGGCTCAAGGCACGCGGCTTCGCCGCGGCGGCCATCAACGGCGACATCCCGCAGGCGCAGCGCGAGCGCACGATCGCGGCATTGCGCGACGGCAGCATCGACGTCCTGATCGCCACGGATGTGGCCGCCCGCGGGCTTGACGTCGAGCGCATATCGCATGTGGTGAACTACGACATCCCGCATGACACCGAGTCCTACGTGCACCGCATCGGGCGCACCGGTCGCGCGGGCCGCTCGGGTTCGGCGCTGCTGTTCGTCACGCCGCGAGAGCGCCACCTGCTCAAGGCGATCGAGAAGGCCACCCGCTCGAAGCTGGTCGAGGCCGACTTGCCGACCGTCGAGGACGTCAACGCGCAACGGGTTTCCAAGTTCCGCGACTCGATCACCGACGCGCTCAACGCTCCGGGTATCGACGTGTTCCGCAGCATGATCACCGACTACGAGCGCGACCATGACGTGCCGATGGCCGACATCGCCGCGGCGCTGGCCGCGCAGTCCCGCGACGGCGAAGAGTTCTTCATGGTCGAACCGCCGCCGGAGAAGCGCCGCGAGCGCGAGGACCGGCCCCGCCGCGACAAGTTCGAACGCAAACCGCGCGAGGGTCTGACCACCTATCGGATCTCGGTGGGCAAGCGGCACAAGGTCGGCCCCGGCCATATCGTCGGCGCCATCGCCAACGAGGGCGGCCTGCACCGCAGCGACTTCGGCCACATCACCATCCGTCCGGACTTCTCCCTGGTCGAACTGCCCGCCAAGCTGTCCCGCCAGACACTCAAAGCCCTTGAGAACACCCGTATCTCCGGCGTGAAGATCAACCTGCAGCCCGATCGCCCGCCGGACAAAGGCCGGCGCAAGCAGAGATGACCCTGTCGCGCGGACTGGACGCCCAGGGCGGCCTCGAATCCGTGGGCAAGCCCGAACGTGTCTCCTCGCTCACCGGGATCCGCGCCGTCGCAGCGTTGTTGGTGATGGCCACCCACGCCGCCTACACGGTCGGCATGTACCCGAAAGGCTATGTCGGACTGGTCTACTCGCGGATGGAGATCGGCGTGCCGATCTTCTTCGTGCTCAGCGGTTTTCTGCTGTTCGCGCCGTGGGTGAAGTCTTCTGCGGCGGGGTCAGCGCCGCCCTCGGTGCGCCGGTACGCCTGGCATCGCGTGCGCCGCATCATGCCGGCCTACGTGGTGACCGTGCTGGTGGCCTACCTCGTCTACCACTTCCGCACCGCAGGGCCGAATCCTGGGCATACCTGGGAAGGGCTGTTCCGCAACCTCACGCTGACCCAGATCTACACCGACAACTACCTGTATTCGTTTCTGCATCAAGGCTTGACACAGATGTGGAGCCTGGCGGTCGAAGTCGCGTTCTACGTTGTGCTGCCGCTCTTGGCCTGGCTGCTGCTCGTGGCGCTGTGCCGACGGCGGTGGCGGCCGGTCCTGTTGCTGGCCGGCCTGCTGGGGCTCGCGCTGCTCACGCCCGCGTGGCTGATCCTGGTGCACACCACCGATTTCCTGCCCGACGGTGCGCGGCTGTGGTTGCCTTCATATCTCGCCTGGTTCATCGGCGGGATGATCCTGGCCGCGCTGCAGCCGCTGGGCGTGCGGGCGTATGCACTGGCGTGTATCCCGCTGGCGGTGGCGTGCTATTTCATCGTGTCGACACCGATCGCGGGGGAACCCACCACGTCGCCCAGCGAGTTGCGTGAAGCATTGGCGAAGGCGTTCTTCTACGCGGTGATCGCCACGCTGGCCGTCGCGCCGCTCGCACTCGGCGATCGCGGTCTCTATGCCCGGCTGCTGTCCACCCGGCCGATGGTGTGGCTCGGCGAGATCTCCTACGAGATCTTCCTGATCCATCTCGTCACGATGGAGCTGGTGATGGTGGAGATCTTGCGCTATCCGATCTACACCGGCTCGGTCGTCATGCTGTTTCTCGTGACCTTCGTCGTCACCGTGCCGCTGGCGTGGCTGCTGCACCGGTTCACCCGGGTGCGAAACGCCTGACTGCCCGCGCTAACTGGTTGATCGCACGCATGTGGTGCCGGCAATCAACCAGCTAAGCACCCGGAGCGCCGTACGCCGACGCCGCGTTAGGGTAGCCTAACCGACTATCGGCGATACGGAGGGCCAGTGATGTCCGACAAGAAGCCAACCCGCGGCTTCCAGGGTGCGGTGCTCAAGCTGTTGCGCGCAGGCGACTACACGCTGACGGTGACGGGCAAGCGTGAGATCAGTCCGCACTATCTGCGGCTGAGTTTCAGCGCGGGCGGCATGCTCGAGGGTGCTGCACTGCACCCGACGATGTGGATCCGGATGTGGTTCGCCGACGGCGACAAGCTGCATCAGCGCGGTTACACGCTGGTCGATCCGGACCCGGCGGCCGACACCGTCGACATCGAGTTCGCGCTGCACGACGGCATCGCGTCGCACTGGGCGCAGACCGCGCAGCCCGGCGACACCATCGAGGTCACGGTGCTGGGCAGCAACTTCACGCTGCCCGAACCGTCGCCTGCCGGCTACGTCATCGTCGGCGACACCGCATCGCTGCCGGCCATCAACTCGCTGCTGACCGCGATCGGCGATCACCCGGCGCGGGTCTTCTTGGAGGCCGGCCACGAAGACGACAAGCAGCTTCCGGTGGCGCGTAGCACCGACGTCGTGTGGGTGGACCGCAAGAACGCCGGCGAGGCACTGGTGGAAGCGGTGGCCGCCGCCGCGTTCGACGCATCCGATCAGTTCGGCTGGGTGGCGTGCGACAACCGCACCACCCGCGCCGTCGCCAAGGTCCTGCGCGAGGACTACAAGATCTCGAAGAAGTCGATCAAGGCGCAGGCGTACTGGGTCGCGTGAGCTAACCGGTGGCCTGCCGGCTGGGCAGCACGATCGGCACGACGAACTCCTCGAGCATCGACCGCTCGTCCTCCTCGTCGTGACCGGGAAACAGCATCAGCGAGGTCATCACGCGCACCAGCCAACGCGCCCGGTGTGCCACCAGCTCCGGGTCGTCGGGCCCCAGCGAGATGACGAATGCCTCGGTGAGCGCCTTGATCACCTCGGACTCCTCGGCCATCTCCGCGCCGATCGGCCGCTGGGTGGTCGCGAACCACGATGCGAGAGCGGGGCTTTCGCGAACATTGCGCAACGAGGCCAGCATGCCCTCGATCAGCCGTTCCCGTGGGTCGGTCAGCGCGTTGATCTGTTCGGTCATCTCGCTGTACAGCCGATAGCTCTCCCGGTGCACATACGCGGTGTACAACGCGTCGCGGTTCTCGAAGTACCGATAGAGGGTGGCGCGGGAACAACCTGCGGCCGAAGCGATTTCGTGCATGCCGACGGTCGCGGCCTCCTTGCGGGCGAACAGTTCGCCTGCCGCGTCGAGGATGCGGTCCGCGGCCACCTCGGTGCGGCGCGCGGCCAGCCAGTCGCCGGCCATCAGCGGATCACCGTGAACGGCACGGACAGCGGCCGGCGCACGTAACTGCCACCGGCCCAGACGATTCCGCCCTCATCCACCTCGAAGTCGGGGATTCGGGTCAGCAGTTCGGTCAGCGCGACACGCGACTGCATCCTCGCCGCCGCGGCGCCGAGGCAGTGGTGCGCGCCGTGACTGAACGTCAGGATGTTGCGCGGTCTGCGGGTCACGTCGAGTTCCGCGGCGTCGTCCCCGAACTGGCGTTCGTCGCGGTTGGCCGACCCGTAGAGGAACAACACCCGTCTGCCGGCCGGGATCGTGGTGTCCGCCACCGTCACGTCCCGGGTGACGGTGCGGGCCAGCCCCTGCACCGGTGACGTCATGCGCAGGAACTCGTCGACGGAATCCGGTATCAGAGCGGGGTTTTCGGTGAGCAGCCGGCGCTGGTCGGGCCGCTCGTGCAGCAGTTGAACCGAGCCACCGAGCATGCCGGTGGTGGTGTCGTTGCCGCCGGTGACCATGGTGAACGTGAACGCGAGGATCGACAGCACCCCGGCGATGTCCCCGTCTGCGCCGACGCCCGCGGCCACCAGGTGCGAGACCGTGTCGTCCTCCGGCTCCACCCTGCGGCGTTCGATCAGCGCGGTGAAGTAGGCCATCATCTCGCCCAGTTTGTCGCCGAGGGTCTCCAGCGCGCCGCCGATGCCACCGTCTGCGGTGTTGGCGGCGACGATCGCGTCGGTCCAGCCGTCGAACTGGTCGCGGTCGGCCTCCGGCACGCCGAGGTAGTGCGCGACCACCATCGACGGCAGGGGTTTGAACAACTCCGCGACGATGTCCCCGCCACCGTTCGCGCGGATGCGTTCGATGCGTTCGACGACGTACTCGCGCACCTTGGGCTCGACCGCCTCCACCTGCCTCGGGGTGAAGCCGCGCGAAACCAGCTTGCGGAACTCGGTGTGCACCGGGGGATCCTGCATGACCATCGGCGGGTTGTCGGCCAGGCCGATCAGCTCGAGCTCGCCGTAGTTGACCGTCAGCCCCTGCGCCGACGAGAACGTCTCGTGGTCCCGGGCGGCGGCCCAGATGTCGGCGTGGCGCGACATCACGAAGTAGTCGTGATCCGGCTTGTCCTGCGGCACCACGTGGTGGACGGGATCATGGTCGCGCAGCGCCTGGTACATCGGGTACGGGTCGGCCCAGGTGTCGGCGTCGGCGAGCTGGAAGCGGACCGGCGTGCTATGAGACAGAGTAGCTGTCATGTCTCATTGGTACGACAGATAGCAGGGTCGTGTCAATAGCATTGACCTCGAAACCGACGGATTGGTCGCGAGTCGAGGCCATTTGCAGCCATTACGTCGGTCTCGAGGTGAGGACCTGTCAGAACGCCGCGCCCGGGTTCAGGATGTTGTCCGGGTCGAGCGCCTGCTTGATCCGCCGATTGAGTTCCATCGCCTCAGGTCCGATCTGGCCGGCCAGCCATGGTCGTTTCAGTCGGCCGACGCCGTGCTCGCCGGTGATCGTGCCGCCGAGGCTCACCGCCAGGTCCATGATCTCGCCGAACGCGCGGTGAGCGCGTTCGGTCATCGCCGGGTCGGCGGGATCGTAGACGATCAGCGGATGCGTGTTGCCGTCGCCGGCGTGCGCGATCACCGAGATCAGCAGGTCGTGGTTCATCGCGATCTTCGCGACGCCGCCGACGAGGTTGGCCAACGCGGGCAACGGAACTCCGACGTCCTCCAACAGCAGCGAGCCCTTCAGCTCGACGGCGGGAATGCAGAACCGGCGGGCGGCGACGAACGCCTCGCCCTCGTCGGGGTCGGACGTCTCGAACACCTCTTTGGCGCCGTGCTCGGCGAACACCTCGGCCATGAAGCGGGCGTCCTCGGCGCCGGAGGGGCCGCGGTCGTCGGAGGCGGCCACCATCATCGCGGCGGCACTGCGGTCCAGGCCCATCTTCAACTTGTCCTCGACGGCGTTGATGGCCGCTGAGTCCATGAACTCGAGCATCGACGGCCGGATCTTCGCCGTGATCGCGACGACGGCCATGGCGGCCGATTCCACCGAGTCGAAGCTCGCGACCACCGTGCACGCCGCCGACTGCGCGGGCAGCAGTTTCAACGTCGCTTCGGTGACGACTCCGAGCGTGCCCTCGCTGCCGACGAACAACTTGGTCAGCGGCAGGCCGGCGACGTCCTTGAGCCGTGGGCCGCCGAGGCGCACCGCCGTGCCGTCGGCGAGGACGACCTGCAGTCCGAGCACGTAATCGGTTGTCACACCGTATTTCACGCAGCACAGTCCGCCGGCGTTGGTGGCGACGTTGCCACCGATGCTGCAGATCTCGAACGACGACGGGTCCGGCGGGTACCACAGGCCGAACTCGGCAACCGCCTTCTTGACCTCCGAGTTGAGCAGCCCCGGCTGCACGACGGCGGTGCGGGTCACCGGGTCGACGGTGATGTCGCGCATCTTCTCGGTGGTCAGCACGAGGGCGCCGTCGAGCGCCGACGCCCCACCGGACAACCCGGTACCCATACCGCGTGGCACCACCGGAACCTTGTGCGCGCTGGCCCAGCGCAGCACGGCCTGCACGTCCTGCGTCGTCCGCGGTCGGACCACGGCGAGCGGAGTGCCCGCGTCCGGGTCGAAGGTCCGGTCGTGCCGGTACGAACCGAGGATGTCGGAATCGGTGACGACGGAACCCTCGGGCAGTTCGGCGGCGAGGTCGGCGAGCGTGGAAGCCACCCGTCAATCGTAGATGGGCCCAGACCTGCAGAAGTTGGCGCAGGGGTGGGCACCGCGGGTTATATTTTCCGCCGTGATCAGCGGGGATCCGCTGGCGGGACGTGACGGCGAACTGGCGATGATTCGTCGCGCGCTCAGCGGGGGCGGCACGACGTCCGGCGTCGTCATCGTCGGCGCCGCGGGGGTGGGCAAGACCCGGCTCGCGCGTGAGGTGCTGCGGCTCGCCGAGAACGCGGGCGAACGCACGACGTGGATCGTCGGCACCGAGTCGGCGCGCGCCCTTCCGCTCGGGGCGTTCACCACGGTGATCAACGACAGCAGCGCCGACCCGCTGCCGAATGTCCGGCAACTCATCAGTTCCCTTGTCGCGCAACAACGCCGGGGCCGCTCAGTGCTGGCGATCGACGATGCGCACCTGCTCGACCCGTTGTCGGCGCACGTCGTGCATCAGTTGGCGCAGAGCCGGGCGTCTCGACTCCTCGTCACCCTTCGCTCGGGCGCCGACGAACCGGACGCGATCACCGCACTGTGGAAGGACGGGTTGCTCGCCCGTCTCGACCTCGCCCCGCTCTCGGTCGACGCGACCCGCACGGTGATCGAGGAGACCCTCGGGGGTCCGGTCGACGCGCGCACCGTGCAGCGGTTCTGGAAGCTGACCGGTGGCAACGCGCTGTTCCTGCGCCAGTTGGTCGCAGATCAGATCGAGGCCGGCCGGATCCGGGTGACCGCGGGCGTGTGGATGTGGGACGGCGGCGTCGCCGTGTCGCAGAACATGAGTGACATGGTGGGCCGTCAACTGCGCCAACTGACACCTGACGTTGCGCTGGTCGTCGACACCCTCTCGCAGTGTGAACCGCTTGCCGTCGACGCGTTGTGCGATCTGGGCGACCGCGCCGGCCTGGAAGCTGCCGAGCAGCTGCGACTGGTGACCGTCGAGAGAAGCGGCGGTCACCTGGTGGCCCGACTGGCTCACCCGTTGTTCGGCGAACTGCGCCGCGCGAGCGCGGGGGAGATATACCTGTCGAAACTACGCGGCAGGCTGGCCGAACGGCTCGCTCGAGATGACGACGCCGATCCGCAGGCGACAGTGCGCCGGGGCCTGCTCGCCCTCGAGTCCGACCTGGCGCCGGACCCGCACCTGTGTCTACAGGCCGCGCAGCACGCCATGACGCTGTTGGACCTCGACCTCGCCGACCGGTTCGCGACGGCCGCCGACGCGGTCGGCGCACCGGGCGCGGCGGGGGTGCGCGCATTGAACCTGGTTCTGCTCGGGCGCGGCGAGCAGGCCGAGGAGGTGCTGCGCGCCATCGTGACCGACGGCGAGCAGAACGCGCACCAATGGTCCACGATGAGGGCGGTCAACCTGCTCTGGATGCTGGGCCGGATCGACGACGCATCCGACGTGCTGGCCGGGTTGGCGGCCAACCCTGAGTCCGCGGCTGAACGTGCCGCCCGCTCGACCGCGGAGGCGTGTGTCGACGCGGCGTCGGCACGTTGCGCGATGGCGGTGCAAAAGGCCTCTGCCGCACTGGAATCCGGGTTGCTCACCGACTTCGACGCGATGATGGCGTCGGTTGCGTTGACGATGGCGCTGGGTGCGTTGGGCAGAGCCGACGAACTCACCGCGATCGCGGAGTCAGCGCTGTACCGCGCGATGACGTCCTTTCAGGCGTCCCACATGCGCTTCTGGTTCGCCAGCGTGTACGCCCGCGCCTGCCGGTTGACCGGTCACATCGGCGAGTGTGTCGCGATGGTGCAGCGCCTCGCCGAATCGTCCGGCGAGATACCCAGCCTCGCCTATGCCAACTTGACGTCGCTGATGGCGCACGCCGATCTCATGCGAGGCGACGTCCGCGAGGCCGCGCGGTTGCTGCACGAGACCCGCGCCCGTATCCAACGCCACGGTGTGACAACCGGTTTGCGGCCGGCGACGTGTTTCGCGCTGGCCGAGGCGCACGCGAAGCTGGGTGAAGCCGAAGCGGCCAACGACGCCATCGCCGAAGCACGGCTCAGCGTCCCGCCCGGCTACCTGTTCATGCACACCGCGTTGAGCATCGCCACCGGCTGGGCACTGGCCGCCAACGGATGCGTGGCCGACGCCGTGACGACCGTGCGCATGGCGGCCGCCCAGGCACGGGAGCGCGATCAGCCGACTCACGAGCTGGCCTGCTTCCAGGCCGCCGCGCAGTGGGGTGACTCATCGGCTGCCGTACGAGTGCGGGATCTCGCCGATGAGCTCGGACTCCCGTTGGCCAAAGCCGTTGCGCGACATACGGAAGCACTGCGCGCCGACGACGGCGAGGAGCTGCTCCGGGTTGCGGACGACTACCGCGAGATCGGCGACCGGGCCGCCGCTGCGGACGCGGCTGCGCAGGCGGCGGTCGCCTTCACCGGCAATCAGCAGCGCAAGCGGGGACTGTACGCCGCAGCGGTCGCCAAAGAACTCAGCGACGCCTGCGGCGGGCTCTGCACCCCCGCACTGCGCAGTCCGGCGAGCCAGCCGCTCACCGGTCGGCAGCGCGAGATCGTCGAATTCGTCGTGGCCGGGCTGACCAACCGCGAGATCGCCAACCGGCTGGTGATGTCGGTGCGCAGCGTCGAAGGCCACATCTATCGCGCCTGCCAACGGGTAGGGGTGAGCTCCCGCGAGGAGCTCGCCGCGATCGCCAGGAGGGGCCCGACAGGTTAAACCGTTAGCGGGCGGTCGAGTTCGTGCAGCGCGGACAGGAACACCGCGACGATTCCGAGCAGCAGCATCGGCAGCGCCAGCGCCAGGAACGTCGCGTGCAGTCCCGCCGCGTCGGCCAGCGGACCCGCCACGACCAGCCCGAGCGGCCCCGCGGCGTAGGCCAGCGATCCCATCACCCCGACCACCCGGCCGCGCAGATGGCGCGGTGCCCGCGTCTGCATGACGTAGTTGTAGATCGGCGCGATCGGCCCGTAGACCAGGCCGACGACCGCGGACAGCACGAGGATGACCGGTAGTGGCGGCAGGAAGGCGATGACCGTCATCGCCAGCCCGAGCGTTAGCACCGCGGCCAGCATGGTGACGCGTCGGTTCACGTACTTCGACGACACCGCGTAGCCGAGCGCCCCCACCAGACCGCCGACGCTCAACGCCATCAGCACCCAGCCGAGTTGCGCGGGTTCGTCACGGTCGGTGAAGTACTTCGGGAACAGCACGCTCTCCATCGGCATGTACAGTCCGGTCGCCGCCAGATCGACGACAGCGAGCGTGCGCAGCACCTTGTTGCGCCACACGAAGCGCAGACCCTCGACGATGCCGGCCACCACCCCGTCGGGCAGGGCCTCGCCATCGGGCTTGCCTGCTCCCTCCAACCGCAACGCGGCGATCGCCATGATCGACAGCCCGAACGCCGACGCGGTCACCCACATCGTGTTGATGCCGCCCAGTGTCGCGATGAGCAGGCCGCCGACGCCCGGTCCCACGATGTAGGCGAGGTTGAACACCGCCTCGTAGACGCTGTTCGCGCGGTCCAGCGTCCACCCGGCGCGGGTCGCGGCCTCCGGCAGCATCGTCTCGCGCGCGGTCATCCCGGCCGGGTCGAAGAAGGCGCCCAGGGCAGCCAGCGCTGCGAGCACCGCGACGTTGACGGCGTCCACGCCGAATGTCAGCGCCAGTACCGGCACAGCCGCCACCGAGAGGGCGGACAACGCGTCGGAGATCATCGACACCCGCCGGCGGCCCAG
The DNA here is from genome assembly GCF_001672895.1 of Mycobacterium sp. E740. Lineage (GTDB taxonomy): Bacteria > Actinomycetota > Actinomycetes > Mycobacteriales > Mycobacteriaceae > Mycobacterium. The sequence goes on along the minus strand of NZ_LZKP01000029.1, from coordinate 19,954 downwards.
ATAGTCGACCGCGGCGCCCGCGATCAGCGTGGCGATCAGCAACGGCAACGTGCCCGCCATCGCGACGATCGAAGCGTCCACGGCAGATCCGTTGCGCTGCAACACCAGCCACGGAAAGGCGACCAGAGTGATGCCGTTGCCTGCGCCGGCCATCAGCGCGGCGAACAGGATCAGCAGAAGGGGACCGCGCCTGCTATCCGTCATGGGTTACCGCGGCAGAATGTAGCAGCGGCCGGGGTCGGCGGGCGGCCGAATCGGACTCCCATGCACAGTGGTGTCGTGCAGCTGCTGCCCCACCCGCGCACGGGTGAGCCGTTCGGATCGCCGGTACCGCCCGGCTCGGGCTGGCCCGGCGACCCCGCCACCCCCCGCACCGCGGTCGCCTCGACGGCTGCACAGGTGGTCTCGATGGCGGCGGCGGTGCAATCCCTTGCCGAGCTCGACGCCGCGGTGTCGGTATGCCGGGCCTGTCCGCGTCTGGTGGAGTGGCGCGAGGAGGTCGCCGTCGTCAAGCGCAAGTCCTACGCCGACGAGCCGTACTGGGGCCGCCCGGCACCGGGCTGGGGCTCGCAGCGGCCGCGGGTGCTGATCGCCGGTCTCGCGCCGGCGGCGCACGGCGCGAACCGGACGGGCAGGGTGTTCACCGGCGACCGCTCCGGTGACTTCTTGTACGCCGCGCTGCACCGGGTCGGGCTCGCCAACCAGTCGGTCTGCGTGGATGCCGGTGATGGCTTGGCGCTCAACGCAACCCGGGTGGCCGCCGCGGTGCGCTGCGCCCCGCCGGCCAATGCGCCGACACCGGCCGAGCGCGCGACATGCGCCCCGTGGCTGGACGCCGAGTGGCGGCTGACCGCGCCACACGTGCGGGTCATCGTCGCCCTCGGTGGGTTCGCGTGGCGTGCTGCGCTGCAGATGCTGCGCAGCGGGGGAGTGGCGGTGCCGGCGCCCGCGCCGAAATTCGGCCACGGCGCGACCGCCGAGTTGGGTGCCGTCACGTTGGTCGGCTGCTACCACCCGAGCCAACAGAACACGTTCACGGGCAAGCTCACGGCCGAGATGTTCGACGACGTGTTCCGGTTGGCGAAGGCGCGAGCGTCCGTCGAATAGTCGCCACCGGGAACGACTGCGCGGACAGTTGCGTTGTAAGTGCCATGCGCCTGTCAGTCCTCGATCTCGTGCCGGTGCGCGCCGACCAGTCGACCGCCGATGCGCTTGCGGCATCCACGCGACTCGCACAGACCGCCGACCGCCTCGGCTACACCCGCTACTGGGTCGCCGAACACCACAACATGCCCGCGGTCGCGGCCACCAGCCCGCCGGTGCTCATCGCGCATCTGGCAGCGCACACGGAGCAGCTGCGGCTCGGCTCGGGCGGAGTGATGCTGCCCAACCATGCACCGCTCGCCGTGGCCGAACAGTTCGCGCTCCTGGAAGCCGCCCACCCGGGACGGATCGATCTGGGCATCGGTCGGGCGCCCGGTTCCGATCCCGTGACGTCGATGGCGTTGCGGGGCGCCGCCGGCCGCGACGATCGGGACATCGAGGCCTTCCCGGACTATCTCGACGACGTCGTCGCGCTGATGAGCGCGCGCGGTGTCCGGGTGCCGATCCCGAATCAGCGCTACATCCTCAAGGCGACACCCGCCGCGGCGACCGAACCGAAGCTGTGGCTGTTGGGCTCGTCGATGTACTCCGCGCATCTGGCGGCCGCGAAAGGTCTGCCGTACGTGTTCGCCCACCACTTCTCGGGCCAGGGCACCGCGGAGGCGTTGGCCGTGTACCGTACCCAGTTCCGGCCGAGTGAGTTGGCCGCCGAGCCACTGACTTTTCTCACGGTCAACGCGGTGGTTGCCGAAACTCGGGATGAGGCAACGGCTTTGGCCCTGCCGAATCTGCAGATGATGGCCCGGTTGCGAACCGGGCAGCCGCTGGGCCCGTTGGACCTGGTCGAGGACGCCGAACGCCAGGAGCTGGCGCCGCAGGCTCAGCGGATCGCTGAAGCCGCGTTCGGCCGTGCGGTCGTCGGCGATCCGGCAGAGGCCGCCGCTCAGGTGCGCGCGCTGGCTGAGCAGTTCGGTGTCGACGAGGTCATGATCAACCCGGTGGCGTCGGCCCGCCGCGGAACTGACCCGGCGACCGCGCCCGCGCGCGACAAGACCCTGGAGTTGCTGGCCAAGGAACTGTTCTAGCCCGATCAGTTGCTGGGCGTCAGCTTGACCACCGGGATCTGCCGGGTGGTCCGCTTCTGGTATCCGTTGTAGCGGTCCTTGTTGTTCTTCATGTCGTTGACGATCTTCCACAGCCGGGAGAAGTCGGGATCGTCGCGGGTGACGGGCGTGGCCGTCACCTTGATGCGCTTGGGTCCGACGTTGATCTCGACGTCCGGATTGGCCTTGAGGTTGTGGTACCAGCCCGGCGCCTTGGGTTCGCCCCCCTTGGAAGCGACGACGAGGTAGTCGCTCCCGTCGCGGGCGTAGGCGAGCGAATTAGCGCGCTGTATACCGGTTTTCGCGCCTAGAGTATGCAGGATCAGCATCGGCGGCGCGCCCGGGAACGTGTGGCCGATTCGACCGTTGGTTCTCTTGTAGAGCTTGTCGTGCAGCAACAGCATCGGGTAGCCGATGTACTTCTCCCACCAGGGCATGCTCATGACGTCAGTCTTGCGCAGGAGAGTCCAGTTGCGCCAGGGCCTCACGCAACAGCCGGCCGGACTCCTCGCGGTCCGGGTCGCGCCGCAGCAGCATGTTCTTGGCGAACGAGAGCTTGTCGCCGCTTTGGCGCGGCAACACGTGCAGATGGATGTGGAACACCGACTGGAACGCTGCCTGGCCGTCGTTGATCACCACGTTGTTGCCGTCGGCGTGCAGCCCGGAGTGACGCGCGGCGCGCGCGATGCGCTGACCGATCCGCGCCAGCGCCGCGACGGTCTCCGGCGGTGTGTCGGTCAGGTCCACGGTGTGCCGTTTCGGGATCACCAACGTATGGCCGCGGGTGAACGGCCGGATGTCGAGGAACGCGAGGTGGTCGTCGTCCTCGTAGATGCGGATGGCTTCAGCCTCGCCGGCGACGATGGCGCAGAACACACAGGACATTCCGCCACGGTAGCCGCCGTTATTGCCAGGCAGTAATGGCGTCGCGCCAAATCGCTAGCTTGTCCTCGAAACGCATGGTCTGCGCCGGGCTCGTCGACGGCAGCCGGCGGTAGCGCAGTTCGCCTGTCACGGGGACCAGTCGACCGAAGTTCTGCTCCGCCGCAGCGCCGTTGAACAGCACCCGTGCGATGCACCGATGCTCGGCGAAGAAGCCCTCGAAGTCGTTGGCCACCATGCTGTCCCGCTGCACCGCGGAATCGAGGCTGCCCTCCCGCCGACATGACCGCAGCACGTCCCAGACCGCGATCCGGTGAGCCGTCAACGCCGCACACCGCTGCGCGTAGGGGGCGTCTGCGGCGAAGCCGAGGATCGCACCGGTGATGCGCCAGAACGCATTGCGGGGGTTTCCGTAAGACTGCCGTGCGGTGAGCGACAGCGCGCTGGGCATGTTGCCCAGCATCAACGTGTGAGCGCCCGGGCCGACGATCGGCGGTAATCCGTACAGCACCGGCGAACCCATGCTGTGACTATCGCACGCGGTATACGTTGGGCCGGTGGCCGATGACTTCGACGTCGAAGCGTCCGGATTGCTGGACGGGCTTGAAGGGGCGGCCCGCGCCGAACGCGCTGAACTGATCTCGTGGTTGTTGGGCAAAGGCATCGGTGTCGAGGAGATCCGCAACGCGTTCCTGCCGATGTTGCTCGGCGCTCGGCAAGCGCTCGGTGACGACGGCGTCTACGTCTCGGCCCGGGAAACCAGTGAGAAGACCGGCATCGACCTTGAATTGCTGCAGCGCATCCAGCATGCGATGGGGTTGCCCACCGTAGACGATCCCGATGCGGCCGTCCACCTTCGCGCCGACGCAGAGGCCGCGGCTTCCGCCCAGCAGTTCATCGAGATCGGCATCGAGCCCGACCAGATCGTTCAAATCACCCGCGTGCTGGCCGAGGGATTGTCGAAGGCGGCCGAGGTGATGCGCTATGCCGGTCTGGCTTCGGTGTTGGATCCGGGCGCGTCGGAACTCGTCGTCGCCAAGAACGCCGAAGAGCTTGTGCGCACGGCCGATCCGCTGCTCGGGCCGATGATCCAGGACATGCTGCGGCTGCAACTGCGCCATCTGATGGAGACCGAGGCGATCACCGCCTCCGAGCGGGCGAAGGGCCAACGGCTGCCCGGCGCTCGGCTCGTGACGATCGCATTCGCCGACCTCGTCGGCTTCACCCGCCTGGGTGAGGCGGTCCCGCCCGAAAACCTCGAACGGCTCGCTCACCGGCTGTCGGATCTCGCGCACGAAGTGGCTGTCCCGCCGGTGCGTTTCGTCAAGACGATCGGCGACGAGGTGATGCTCGTCAGTGCCGACCCCGTCCCGTTGTTGGAGGCCGTGCTCACCCTGGTCGACCGGACCAACGACGACGACGACTTTCCTCGCCTGCGGGTCGGGGTGGCCACGGGTATGGCGGTGAGCCGGGCCGGGGACTGGTTCGGCAGTTCGGTCAACCTCGCGAGCCGCGTCACCGGGGCCGCGCGGCCCGGCTCGGTCCTCGTCTCGGAGTCGACCCACGAGGCGATCGCCGAGGACGAAAGGTTCACCTGCTCGTACGCGGGTTCGCGTCACCTCAAAGGCTTCAAATCCGACGTGAAACTGTTTCGCGTCCGGCGGCCGGAAACCTGAACTACCATCCACCCATGAGCCGGGTCGTCAAGGCTGCGCTGGTCGCGCTACTCGTCGCGTCATCCGGCATGGTCGGCGTCGGTTCAGCGCACGCAGACCTGCCACCGGCGTGCGCGTACACCCTGTCGCCGCCGCAGGTGGTGCAGACCGGCGGAGTCAGCAAGGTTACCGCCACGGTCTCGTTCAACGGCTGTGGAGCACCGTTCCGCCCGGCGATGAGCGTGGCGTGTGTCTACGTCGCCGGCCACAATTCGCAGGGGCAATGCACGCAGGCGCGCGGGCCGGGGGCTGCACAGGTGTACTTCGAGCCGTACCAGCCGGGCGCGACCTACATCGCCAGCGGACGGGGCTGCGGCAAGGTCTTCGAGGACGCGCTGGAGCCGAACTGCCAGATGCTCGGCCCGATCAACGCGACGCTGTAGCGGTGAAGCGGCGCAGCCGAAGGCTGTTGCTGACGACGAACACCGAACTGAACGCCATCGCCGCGCCGGCGATCATCGGGTTTAGGAGACCCGCGGCCGCCAACGGGAGCGCGGCGACGTTGTAGGCAAAGGCCCAGAACAGGTTTCCCTTGATCGTCGCCAACGTCCTGCGGGACAGCCGGATCGCATCGGGAACCGCGTTCAGGTCGTCGCGCACCAGCGTCAGGTCGCTGGCTTCGATCGCGACGTCGGTACCGCTGCCCATCGCCAGACCCAGGTCGGCCTGCGCGAGCGCCGCCGCGTCGTTGACGCCGTCGCCCACCATCGCCACCACTTTGCCGTCGGCCTGTAGGCGCTCGACGACGTCGACCTTGTCCTGGGGCAGCACCTCGGCGACGACCTCTTCGATGCCGACCTGGCGTGCGATCGAGCGCGCCGATGCCTCGTTGTCGCCGGTCACCATCATCGGCCGCAAGCCCAGCGCGCGAAGGCGCGAGATCGCCTCGGCCGACGACGGTTTGACGGCATCGGCAACCACCAGTACGCCACGTACCTCGCCGCCCCATCCGACCACCACCGCCGTTCGGCCCTCTGACTCTGCGTGCGCCACCGCGGCTTTCAGGGAGTCGGGAACCGCGGCCGACGACAGCAGTCGTTGCCGTCCGACCTTGATCTCGCGGCCCTCGATGCGGCCGCTCACGCCGAGGCCACGCAGGTTGGTGAAGCCCTCCACCGTGGGCAGTTCAGCGACCTTCTTGCGTGCCCCCGTCACGATCGCCGCCGCGATCGGGTGCTCTGAGCCGCTCTCGACCCCGCCGGCCATCCGCAGCACCTCGTCGGCATCTTCGCCCGCTGCCGCGACGACGTCGAGCAGCGTCATGCTGCCGGTGGTGATCGTCCCGGTCTTGTCCAACACGACCGTGTCGATGCGACGCGTCGACTCCAGCACCTCCGGCCCCTTGATCAGGATGCCCAGCTGAGCTCCGCGCCCGGTGCCGACCATCAACGCGGTGGGCGTCGCCAACCCCAGCGCGCAGGGGCACGCGATGATGAGCACCGCCACTGCCGCGGTGAAAGCCGTCGCCACCGAAGCGCCTGTGGCCAGCCAGAATCCGAGGGTGGCCAGCGAAAGCGCGATCACGATCGGGACGAACACGCCGGAAATCCGGTCGGCCAGCCGCTGGGCCTGCGCCTTGCCGTTCTGGGCGTCCGCGACCAACCGCGCCATCTGGGCGAGCTGGGTGTCCGCGCCGACTCGGTTGGCCTGCACGACAAGTCGGCCGTCGACGTTCACCGTCGCGCCGACGACCTCATCGCCCGCGCCGACGTCCACCGGCACGGACTCGCCGGTGAGCATCGAGACGTCGACCGATGAGGCGCCCTCGACCACCACGCCGTCGGTGGCGATCTTCTCGCCGGGCCGCACCACGAACTCGTTGCCGACGGTGAGCTGGTCGAGCGGAATCCGTTGTTCCGCACCGCCCTTGCGGACAATTACATCTTTCGCGCCCAACTCCAGCAGCGAGCGCAGCGCTGCACCGGCCCGTCGCTTGGAGCGCGCCTCGAAGTACCGGCCGGCCAGGATGAACGTCGTCACCCCCGCCGCGACCTCGAAGTAGACGCTGCCGGAGCCGTCCGTGCGCGAGAGCGTCAGCTCGAACGGATGCGTCATCCCCGGCGTGCCGGCAGTCCCCCAGAACAGTGCATAGACCGACCAGCCCAGCGCGGCCAGCGTGCCCATCGAGATCAACGTGTCCATGGTGGCGCTGCGGTGCCGCAGGTTGGCCCACGCCGCGCGGTGGAACGGCCAGGCGCCCCACACCACCACCGGCGCCGCCAACGTCAGCGACAGCCACTGCCAGTTCGGAAACTGCAGGGCGGGGACCATCGCCATCGCGATCACCGGAACTGTCAGCGCGAGCGAGACCATCAGGCGCTGACGTAGGGCCGCGGTGGGATCATCTTCGGGTGCGGCATTCGCAACCTGCGGCAGATGCGCTTGGTAGCCCGCCTCTGCGACGGTCGCCACCAACGTTTCGGGTGTCACATCGTCGCCGTAGCGCACGCGCGCTTTCTCGGTCGCGAAGTTGACCGTGGCCGTCACGCCGTCGAGCTTGTTGAGTTTCTTCTCGATTCGGTTCGCACATGACGCACATGTCATGCCGTCGATCGACAACTCGATCGTGTCGGTGGCCATCACTTCACCAACCGGTAGCCGGCCTCTTCCACGGCGCTTCGGATCGCGGCCGGGTCGAGGGGTGCGGCGCTGTCGATCGTCACCGCTCCGCTGGCGACATCCACACCGACCGCCGTAACCCCGGCGAGCTCACCGATCTCCTCACGCACCGAGGCGGCGCAGTGTCCGCAGGTCATCCCGCTGACTGTGATCGTGGTGGTGGTCATGAAGCCAGCATACCGTATATACCCCCTAGGGGTATATAACAGCCTTCTGGCCCCAGGCCGCCGGCCATCATGGCAGCATCAGCGGGCATGCGTGTTCTCGCCCAACGGGTCACCTCGGCCGCTGTCACGGTGGACGGCGAAGTCGTCGGCGAAATCAATCCGCACGGGCAGGGTCTGCTCGCGCTCGTCGGTGTGACGCACGACGACGATGCGGCCAAGGCCCGCCGCATGGCCGAGAAGCTCTGGCAATTGCGAATTCTCGACGACGAGCAGTCCGCGTCGGACGTCGGAGCGCCGATCTTGGTGGTCAGCCAGTTCACCCTCTACGCGAACACCGCCAAGGGCAGGCGACCGGCGTGGAACGCCGCCGCGCCGCGTGCAGTCGCCGAACCCGTCGTCTCGGCGTTCGCGGATGCGCTGCGCGGGCTCGGCGCCGACGTCCGGTCCGGCGTGTTCGGCGCCCATATGCAGGTTCAGCTCGTCAACGACGGGCCGGTGACTGTCCTGCTCGAGCTGTGACATGTCCGCGTTCGCCGTGAGTGAAAGCTGTCCCATCTGTGACGTAACGGAGTAATCACGTAATCATGAGACACAACATTCACGGCCGCCGCCCGCGGGGCGGCTGGCAACAGGCTCAGCAGCCCGACGCGGGCGACGCCGCCGACTGGTTCGCCGGTCGCCTGCCCGACGCCTGGTTCGTCGGTGACCCGACGGTCGTCGTCGACCGCGAGGAGATCACGGTCATCGGTCGCCTGCCCGAACCCGAAGGGGAAAAGAGTGAGGCGCGCGCGTCCGGAAGGGTCGCGCGGTTCCGGGAGGAGACTCGGCCCGAACGCATGCGCATCGCCGACGAGGCCGAAGCCCGCTACAGCCGCAAGGTGGCGTGGGGCGTCGAAGTCGGGGCGAACGGTGACGAAGAGTTTGAACGAATCCTGTTCACGCACTTGGCGGTTCCCGTCATGACCCGGTTGCGTCAGCCTGAACGCCAGGTGCTCGACACGCTTGTCGACGCCGGCGTCGCGCGGTCCCGGTCGGACGCGCTGGCATGGTCGGTGCGCCTGGTCGGCGAGCACACCGAGGAGTGGCTGGGCAAGCTGCGCGAGGCGATGCGCAACGTCGACGACCTCCGCGCCGAGGGCCCGAAGCTCTAGACCAACTCAACGCCGACGTACGCCGAACTCAGCGCTGACGTCTGCGACAGCGGATCCACGGGTCCGCCGTCGACGAGCAGGTTGCGGTTGGCTCCGTAGGACATCGGCTCCGCGCGTCCGCGGGGATCGAAAACCCGCGAGCCCCAACCATGGTCGACGATGATCACCCCCGGGCGCGGACGATCGTCGACCACCGCCGTCAGTTCGATCGCTCCGACAGGCGAACTGATCCTGACCAGATCACCGTCGGACACACCGAGATCGGCGGCATCCTTCGGATGGATGACCACGTCGTTGCCCTTACCCGACGGATGCAGGCCCGGCAGGTCGTTGAGCCAGGAGTTCATCGAGTGCCGGTGCCTGCGGTTGGCCAACTGGAACGGGTAGCCGACGGGTGCCTCCGGCCGCGGGCCGGCGAGCAGTTCGCGGGCCCGCGCGACGAACTCCGGCGGCGCGGCGTGCACCTTCTTGTCGTCGGTCCGAAGCGCATCGCGGAAATGCCCGAACTCGCGCGGCCCCAGCACCCAGCCGTGCTTGTGCGCGATCACGTCGCGCCATTTGATCCTGCGCCCGTTGAACTTTCGTCCGGTCGCCACGACGAGCCGGTCGATCCAGTGGGGCCCGAACTCCAGAGCGGGCCGGCGCGTCCACCGCGCCGCCGCCCGGGTGGCCTTGATGAACCCGTTGAGGCCGTTGGCCCCGAACAGCGGCCTGCCCATCGCGATCGCGAGGTCGGTGAAGATCTGCCACTCCTGCCGCACGCCCGGCGGCGGTTCGACGGCCTTCGCTCCGTAGTGCAGGTACGGCTCGTCGTGCATGTTGCTGGTGAAGGCGAGCAGGTCGGCGCGTTCGAGCCAGTGGTCGGCGGGAAGCAGCCAGTGTGCGTGGCGATGGCTCTCGCGCTGCACGAAGTCGATCGCGACGAGCAGGTCGAGATCGGCCAGGGCGCGATCGAGTTTGGTGCCGTCGGGCCCTGAGACAACGGGATTGCCGCAGTTGATCAGCAACGCCCGGATCTGGCCGCGGCCCGGTGTGGTGATCTCGTCGGGCAGTTCGCTCAACGCATGTGCGCCCGCGACCATGTCGCGGCCGAGCAGTCGGCTGTAGTGCGGCTTGGCCTTGACCATCGCCGACATCCGGATGGCATCGACGTACCCGGGTTCGTAGCGGCGGCCACCGGGGCGGTCCATCCGGCCGGTGATCACGTTCAGCACGTGCCCCAGCCACTCGGCGACGGTGCCCGTCAGGTGCAGCGACACCCCGGTGCGGGTGACGACCATCGCCCCGCGCGCCGCTGCGAAGTCCCGCGCGACCTGCTCGATGCGGTCACGTTCGATGTCGCAGCGGGCGGCCAGATCGTCGAGATCGGCGTCGGCCACCAGCGCTCGCAGCTCGTCGACGCCTGTGGCGAGGTCGGCGCAGTCGCCGCGATGTTCGAGACCCTCGTCGAGGATGACCTTCACCAAACCCAACAGCAGCGCCCAGTCCTGTCCGGGCCGCACCGCGAGATGCACGTCGGCCTTGTCGGCGGACTCGGTGCGCAAGGGGTCGACCACCACGATCGTCGCGCCACGTCGTTGGCGGGCCAGCGCGCGCCGCCACCCGCCGGGCACCGTTTCGAGCCAGTTCCACGCGCTCACCGCGGGGTTGGCGCCGACCAGAAGGAAGTAATCACAGTTGTCGATGTCGGAGACCGGGGCCATCAGGATCGAGCCGTACATCGCCTGGGCGACAACGTGCATCGCATTCTGGTCGACCGAACCGACGAAGTAGCGGCTGTGCGTTCCGATCGCGTCGAGCCAGCCGTTCATGAAGATGATGTTCGACGACGAGAAGCCCGCCGGATTGCCGTAGTAGACACCGACCGCGTCGGGGCCGCCCGCCTCGATCGCGGCGTTCATCCTGGCGGCGATGTCGCCGATGGCCTCGTCCCACGTCGCCTCCACGTAGGAGTCACCGACGCGGCGCATCGGGTGCAGAATCCTGCGCGGATGCTCGACGAGTTGCTGGGCGGTGCGACCTTTGGCGCAGAAGTCCTGCCAGCTGTGCGGATTCTGTTTGTCGGCGGCGATCTTCGTGACGCGGTTGTCCTGCACCGTCACCTCGATGCCGCACGACGCCAGGCAGTACCGGCAGAAGGTGTACACCGTCTCGCTCATCGGTTCCGAGCGTACGGCGACTAGGCCTGCGTCATGGACCAATAAGCGCCACGCTTAGCCAGCAGCTCGTCGTGGCTGCCGCGTTCGACGATGCGGCCCCCCTCGAGCACCACGATGACGTCGGCGTCGCGGATCGTCGAAAGACGGTGGGCGATGATGAAACTCGTCCGGTCGCGGCGCAACTCGGCCATCGCCTGCTGGATCAGCAGTTCGGTGCGGGTGTCGACCGAGCTGGTGGCCTCGTCGAGGATCAGCAGTCGCGGCTGGGCCAGGACCGCGCGGGCGATCGTGACGAGCTGCTTCTCGCCGGCACTGATCGTGCCACCGTCGTCGCTGACCTGCGTCTGGTAGCCGTCGGGGAGCATGTGCACGAACCGGTCGACATGCGCGGCTCTGGCCGCGGCGAACACCTCGTCCTCGGAGGCGCCCGGTCGGCCGTAGGCGATGTTGTCGTAGATCGAGCCGCCGAACAGCCAGGTGTCCTGCAGCACCATCCCGATCCGCGAACGCAGCGAGCTTCTGCTCACCGTCGAGATATCCACGCCGTCAACGAGAATCCGGCCGGAGTCGACGTCGTAGAACCGCATGAGCAGGTTCACCAGCGTCGTCTTGCCGGCTCCGGTCGGGCCGACGATCGCGACCGTGCTACCGGGTTCGGCGACCAGCGAGACGTTCTCGATCACCGGAGTTTCGGGGTGATAGCCGAAGGTGACGTCTTCGAACTCCACCCGGCCGGCGATCGGGTTGCGCGTTCGCGCGGGAGGATCGGGTGTCTCCTCGTCCGCGTCGAGCAGATCGAATACGCGCTCCGCGCTGGCCACGCCGGACTGCAGCGTGTTGTACATGCCGGCGACCTGCGTCAGCGGCTGGTTGAACTGGCGCACGTACTGGATGAAGGCCTGGATGCTGCCCAAGGTGATCTGACCCGTCGCAACCTGCAGGCCGCCGACCACGGCGACCGCGACATAGCTCAGGTTCCCGATGAACGTGGTCGCGGGCGCCACCAATCCAGAGAAGAACTGCGCGCCGAAGCTGGCTGCGTAGACATCGTCGTTGCACTGGCGGAAGCGCTCCTGGGCGGCGGCGCGGTGGCCGAACGTCCGCACGATCGTGAATCCGCTGTAGGTCTCCTCGATGTGGGCGTTGAGCCGACCGGTGTTCGTCCACTGCTCGACGAACAGTCGTTGCGACCGGCGCGCGATCATCCGGGTGGCCCACAGCGACAGCGGCACCGTCACCACCGTGAGCAGGGTCAGCAGCGGCGAGATCGTCAGCATCATCACCAGCACCGACAGCACGGTCAGCACCGACGTCATGAGCTGGCTGATCGTCATCGACAGCGAGGTCTGGATGTTGTCCACATCGTTGGTGACCCGGCTGAGGACCTCGCCACGTTGCCGAGAGTCGAAGTACGACAACGGCATCCGATGGATCTTGTCCTCGACGTCGGAGCGCAGCGCCACCATGGTCCGCTGCACGGCGACGACGAGCAGCCGAGCCTGCAGCCAGACCAGCAGCGCGGCAACGAGATACAGGAACAGCGCGAGAAGCAGGGTGCGGCCGACTGCTCCGAAGTCGATACCACGGCCGGGTACCACGTTCATTCCCGACAGCAGGTCGGCGAAGGTGTGGTCGCCGCGGGCACGCGCGGCCTCGATGGCCTGCTCCTTGGTCAGTCCCGCCGGCAGTTGCCGGCCGATCACCCCGTTGAACAGCAGATCGGTGGCGTGCCCGAGGATTCGCGGCCCGACGACGCTGATCGCGACGCCGCACACGCCCAGCAGGACGACCGCCGCGGTGAGCCCGCGCTGCGGTGTCAGCCGCTTCACCAGCCGGATCGCCGATCCGGTGAAGTCGCGCGACCGCTGGGTCGGGGACTGCACGACACCGCGGATCGGCCGTGCCATCGGGGCGGTCATTGCGGGTCACCGACTCTGGTGAGCGACTGGGAGTCGGCGAACTCGGCGTATTCGGGGCAGTCCACGAGCAGGTCCTCGTGCGTGCCCACGCCGACGATCCGTCCGTCGTCGATGACGACGATCTGGTCGGCGTGCGCGATGGTGGAGATGCGTTGCGCGACAACGATGACCGTCGCGTCTACCGAGACCTCACGCAGCGCGGAGCGCACGCGGGCGTCGGTGCGCACGTCGAGTGCCGAGAACGCGTCGTCGAACAGGTACACGGCGGGCCGGCGGATGACCGCGCGGGCGATCGCCAACCGCTGTCGCTGCCCGCCGGAGAAGTTGGCCCCGCCCTGCGCGACGCGCATGGCCAGTCCGTCGGGGTGCGCGCGCACGAAATCGTCTGCGGCCGCGACCCGCAACGCCTCCCACATCTCGTCCTCGGTCGCCACGTGGCCCGGTGCCGCGCCCATCTGGAGGTTGTCGGCGACGGTGCCCGAGAACAGGTATCCGCGCTGCGGTACCAGGCCGATCGTGGACCAGAGGTGCTCGGGGTCGTATTCGCGGACGTCGACGCCGTCGACACGGACCGAACCGCTTGTCACGTCGTACATCCGGCAGACCAGCGACACCAACGTCGACTTGCCGGACCCGGTGGACCCGACGATTGCAGTCGTCGTGCCCGGTCGCGCGGTAAGCGAGATGTCCTGCAGCACAGCACGTTCAGCGCCAGGGTAGCTGAACGTCGCGGCGTCGAGCCGGACCTCTCCCTCGATCGTCGCCGGCCCGACCGGGTGCTCGGGGCTGGTGATGTGCGGCGAGGTGGACAGCACCTCGGTGATGCGCTCGGCGCACACCGACGCGCGCGGGATGATGACGAGGATGAACGTCGCCAGCAGGACGGCCATCAGGATCTGCATGAAGTACGCCAGAAACGCGATCAGCGAGCCGACCTGCATCTGTCCGGCGTCGATTCGTAGCCCGCCGAACCAGATCAGCGCGACGCTCGAGACGTTGATGACCAGCGTCGTGGTCGGCAGCATCAGCGCCTGCCAGCGACCCGCCTCCAGCGCAGTGTCCGCGAACGCGTGGTTGGCCTCGGCGAACCGGTTGCGCTCGAACGGTTCCCGGGCGAAGGCGCGGATCACCCGCAGGCCCGCGAGTTGGTCACGCATCACGCGGTTGATGCCGTCGACCATCCGCTGCATGCGGCGAAAGATCGGCAGCAGATGCCGAACGATCCAGTAGTTGGTCAGGGCCAGGATCGGCACGCTGACCAGAAGCAGCCAGGACAGTCCCGCGTCCTGGTGCACGGCCATCAGCACACCGCCGATCGACATGATCGGCGCGGTGACAAGCATCGTGCAGGTCAGCTGCACCAGCAGTTGGATCTGCTGCACGTCGTTGGTGGTGCGGGTCAGCAGCGACGGTGCGCCGAAGCGCGCGGTGTCCTCGGCCGAGAACCCCGTGACGTGGTGAAAGAGCGCCGAACGCAGGTCGCGGCCGACGCCCATGCCGGCCCGCGACCCGAAGTACACCGCGCCGATCGCGCACACCACCTGCAGCGCGGTCACCGCGAGCATGACGCCGCCGAGTTCGACGATTCTGCGCAGGTTTCCCGCTGCGACGCCGTCGTCGATGATCGATGCGTTGACCGTCGGCAGGTACAGCGACGCCAGCGTGCTGATCAACTGCAGCGTGGCGACAGTGGCGAGCAGCCCCCGGTATGGCCGCGCGTACCGTCGCAGCAGCGCCCATAGCATCCCGCTACTGTCGCATACCGGATGTAACAGCAGGTCAACCGGCATGTCGGTGGTTGGTGCCGCAGGCTGCCGCTACAGTGCATGGCGTGACCCACAGCACGCGCATGACTCGCTGTCTGGCCCTCGCGGCCGCCGCGGTCATCCCGCTGTCCGCGGCCTGCTCGCAATCCGGACCGGCCGGCCCGCAGGCGCCCGAGGACAGTCCGGCGCCTGCGGGCAACGCCAAGCACGGTCCGTTCTTCCCCGAGTGCGGCGGTGTCAGCGATCAGGAGCTCGGCAAGCAGACCAGGGTGCCGGGGTTGGTCAGCACCGCCAAGACGTCGGTCGGATGCCAGTGGCTGGCCGGCGGCAGCATCCTGGGTCCGCACTTTTCCTTCACCTGGTTCCGCGGCAGCCCCATCGGGCGCGAGCGCAAGACCGAGGAACTGTCCCGCACCCGCGTCGAGGACGTCAGCATCGAAGGTCATGACGGGTTCATGGCCGTCGGCGACGATCCGACGCTCGGAACGAACCTGTGCGAGATCGGCATCCAGTTCGACGACGACTTCATCGAGTGGTCGGTCAGCTACTCGCAGAAGCCGTTCCCGGACGCCTGTGAAGTCGCCAAGGAACTGACCCGCCAATCGATTGTGAATTCCCAATGACAAGCGCGTTCGCTCGCCGGCTGGGCGCGGCGCTGCTCGCCGTGCTGGCAGTACTGGTGCTGC
This sequence comes from Mycobacterium sp. E740, assembly GCF_001672895.1. GTDB lineage: Bacteria > Actinomycetota > Actinomycetes > Mycobacteriales > Mycobacteriaceae > Mycobacterium. The sequence continues at coordinate 4,683 of NZ_LZKP01000029.1, read as the reverse complement.
TCACCGGTTGCACGAAGACCGTCCAGGGCACCGCCGCCAAGTCCGGTTCCGGCGGCGTGCCGCGCAACGACAACTCCGAGCGGCAGTATCCGAACCTGCTCAAGGAGTGCGAGGTGCTGACCGAGGACATCCTCGCCGAGACCGTGGGCGCCGATCCGCTCGACATCCAGAGCACGTTCGTCGGCGCGGTCTGCCGTTGGCAGGCGGCAAACCCGTCGGGTCTGGTCGACATCACCCGGTTCTGGTTCGAGCAGGGCAGTCTCGACAACGAGCGCGAGGTCGCGCAGCGGCTGAAATACCAGATCGAGAACCGGTCGGTGGCCGGCATCCAGTCGATCGTGATGCGGCCGAACGACCCGAACGGGTCGTGCGGCGTGGCCAGCGACGCCGCCGGGGTCGTGGGTTGGTGGGTCAACCCGCAGGCGCCCGGTATCGACGCCTGCAAGATGGCGCTGAAGCTGATGGAGCTGACGCTGGCGACCCGCGCCTAGCGCGGCACATGGAAGGTGATCAGCGCGGCGCCGTCGAGCGCCAGCTGGTCCCACGCCTCGTCGGTGCGCAGCACCGCGATGGATGACGTCGGGAACTTCATCGAGATCCGTTCGGCCGCCGAGACGTTGCTGCCGTCTGCCGCAGCCAGCCCGAGCGCGACGCCGGACATCGCCGGCTCATGGCCGACGACGAGCAGTGTCGCCACCGGCCCGTCGAACCGGGTCTGCGCGCGGTTGATCTCGTCGATCACCGTGCCCGGCGTCGCGTCGTAGAGGCGGTCGACGTACTCGACGGGTGCGGCGATGCCGGTGCGCGCGAGCGTTGCGCGGGTGCGGGCCGCGGTCGAACACAGCACCGCGTCCACCGACGGCGCGTGCGCCCGCAGCCAGTCACCGGCCAGGCCGGCTTCGCGCACACCCCGGGGCGCGAGCGGGCGGTCGTGGTCGGCCACTCCCGGCGGATAGTCCGACTTGGCGTGTCGAAGCAGTAGCAGCGTGCGGTATCCCTCGCTCACCGCACTCACGGTAAGGCATGCCGACGCGCATCCCGGGAGTTGTCAGTGGGCCGCCCTACACTCGCGATGCCCGGCAAACAGCAAGCAGAAGGGACGCGCTGAGATGCGATTCGTGCACACCGCCGACTGGCAACTCGGCATGACCCGGTACTTCCTCAATGATGATGCGCAGCCGCGTTATTCGGCGGCGCGTCGGGACGCCGTGAGCGAGCTGGGGCGAGTGGCGGCTGAGTCCGGCGCGGAGTTCGTCGTCGTCGCCGGCGACGTCTTCGAGCACAATCAGCTCGCGGCGCGCGACGTCAGCCAGTCGCTCGAGGCCATGCGCGGCATCGGCGTTCCCGTGTACCTGTTGCCGGGCAACCATGACCCGCTGGACGCCTCGTCGGTCTACACCAGCGCGCTGTTCACCAGCCAGTGCCCGGACAACGTGACGGTCCTCGACCGCGCGGGTTTGTTCGACGTGCGGCCGGGCGTGCAACTGGTGGCCGCGCCGTGGACGTCGAAGGCGCCGTCGTCGGATCCGGTCGCGGGCGTGCTCGAGGACCTGGAAGCCGACGGCGTCGCACGCATCGTCGTCGGCCACGGTGGCGTCGACATCTTCGTGCCGGACAAGGACCGGGCGTCTCTGATCCGGCTGGCGGCACTCGAGGCGGCGATCGGTCGTGGCGGCGTGCACTATGTGGCGTTGGGGGACAAGCACTCTCGGATGCAGGTCGGCTCGACCGGGCGCATCTGGTACTCCGGCTCGCCGGAGGTCACAAACTACGACGACATCGAGACCGATCCCGGTCACGTGCTGATCGTCGACGTCGACGAGGACGACCCGGCCCACCCGGTTCGCGTCGAACCGAGAAAGGTCGGCCGCTGGCGATTCGTCACGTTGTGCCGGGGCGTGGACAGCGGCCGTGACATCACGGACCTGGACATCAACCTGGATCTGCTGCCGGACAAGGACCGCACGGTCGTCCGGCTCGCGTTGACCGGATCGCTGACCGTCACCGACAAGGCCGCGCTCGACGTGTGCCTGGACAAGTACGACCGGCTGTTCGCGGCGTTGAGTCTGTGGGACAAGCAGACCGACATCGCGGTGATCCCGGCCGACGGTGAGTTCGACGACCTCGGCATCGGTGGATTCGCGGCCTCCGCAGTCGACGAACTGGTCGGGGCCGCCCGCTCGGACGGGCAGGGCGCCGACGACGCGCGCGCCGCGCTCGCACTGCTCCTGCGCCTGTCGAATCGGGGTGCGGCGTGAAACTGCACCGCCTGGTCCTGACCAACTACCGCGGAATCACCAGCCGCGAGATCGAGTTCCCGGACCGCGGCGTGGTGGTGGTCAGCGGCGCCAACGAGATCGGCAAGTCGTCGATGATCGAAGCTCTCGACCTGCTGCTGGAGGCCAAGGACCGGTCATCAAAGAAGGAGGTCAAGGAGGTCAAGCCGACGCACGCCGACGTCGGTGCCGAGGTCACCGCCGAGATCTCCACGGGCCCATACCGATTCGTGTATCGCAAGCGGTTCCACAAGCGCTTCGAGACCGAGCTGACGGTGCTGGCGCCCAAGCGCGAACAGCTCACCGGCGACGAGGCGCACGAGCGGGTGCTCGCCATGCTCGCCGAAACCGTCGACACCTGCCTGTGGCAGGCGCAGCGGGTGCTGCAGTCGTCATCGACCGCGGCGGTGGACCTGTCCCGATGTGACGCGTTGTCGCGGGCGCTCGATGTGGCAGCCGGTGAGGCGGTGGCGCTGTCCGGTGCCGAGCCGCTGCTGATCGACCGCGTCGAAGAGGAGTACCTGCGCTACTTCACCCGAACCGGCAGGCCCACTGGCGAGTGGGCGGCCGCCGTCAACCGGCTGCGGTCGGCGGAGGAGTCGCTGGCTGTCGCTGCGGCGGCGATGGCCGAGGTCGACGAGGCGGTGCATCGGCACGCGGCGCTCACCGAAGACCTGGCTGCGCTCGCTGGGCAGCGCGCGGATGCGGCGGAGCGACTCGCAGTGGCCCAGCGCGCCGCCGCGGCGGTGGCCGAACTGACGGGCCAGGTAAAGGAAGCCGAACTGGTCGCCGCGGCGGCACGGGCGAACAACGACATGTCGCGCGACGCGGTCGACGAGCGGCACCGGCTGTGCGTCGACATCGAGCAGCGCGCCGCCTCGATCGCCGAACTGGACAGCGCTGTCACTGAGGCCGCCGAAGAACAGTCGACGGCCGCCGAGGTGGCCGAGGCGGCCGAGGCCGCCGCCGAGCAGGCCCGAACCCTATTGGAAGCCACCGCGGAGCGCGTGGAGGCGGCGCGTCGAGCGGTTCAGCAGATCGCGGACCGGGACGAGGCGGACCGGATCGCCGCGCGACTGGCGAAGATCGCGGCGACGGGACGGGACCTCGAGGGTGTCGAGTCAGAACTCGCGGCGATCAACCTGTCGGACGCCGAACTGCGCACCATCGAGGACGCGAAAGCCGCGGTCGACATCGCGGCCGGCCAAGTAGAGCTGATGTCGGCCCGCATCGAGTTGTGCGCGCTGGCAGACGTCGAGGTGCGCGTCGGCGACGAGACGGTCACGCTCGGCGCGGGCGAGACATGGACGACCTCCATCAGCGCCGAGACCGCTGTCGAGCTCCCAGCCGTGCTGACCGCCATGGTGGTGCCCGGCACGCCGGCATCGGAGATGCAGGCCAAACTCGAGGCCGCGCAACAGGTCTTGGCGTCTGCGCTCGCGGCCGCGGGCGTCGGGGATGTCGCTGCGGCACGAGCTCTGGTCCAGGGTCGGCAACAGTTGGCGGCAACCCGCGACCGGCTCCTCGCAGCCCGCGAGGCACTGGCCGGTGACGAAACGGTGGAACAGCTTGAGACTCGGCTGGCCGAGCTGACCGAGCGCGACCCGCAGGTGTCCGGACTCTTCGACGTCGACTCTGCCTCCGCCCGCGCCGAGCTGGACGCCGCGACCGCGGCGCACAAACAGGCGACCGCTGACTGTGAGACCTGCCGTAAGGTCGCCGGGGAGGCCGCAAAGCGGCTGGGGGACAGGCAGACCCACCTCACCGTCGCTCGCGAGAAGCTGACCGGCGCACAAACCGAGCTTGTTACGGCGCGCAAACGGTTGGAGGACCAGCGGGCCACAGCCGGCGACGACGAGCTGGCCCGTCGGGCGCAGGCACACGCCGAGGAAGCGCTGCGGGCGGTGACGCTCGTCGCCGAGCTCGGCGACGAGTTGGCCCGCACCGAGCCGGATACGGTGGCCGCAACGTTGAGCGAGGCGGTGCGTCGGGCGGATGCCTTGGCGACGAGCCACGATCAGGCCGCCGAGGCGCTGCACGAACTCACCGTCCGGTTGCAGGTGTACGGAACCCAAGGCCGCAAAGGAACGCTCGACGAGGCGGAAACCGAACGCGAGCACGCCCTCGCGGAGCACTCGCGGGTCCAGCGGCGAGCCCGGGCCGCGGAGCTGTTGCGCTCGGTGCTCACCCGGCACCGCGACGCCACCCGGCTCCGGTACGTCGAGCCGTTCCGCGGAGAGGTGGAGCGGCTGGGCCGCATGGTGTTCGGCGACAGCTTCGAGGTGGAGGTCGACAGTGCGTTGAAAATCTGCAGTCGCACACTGTCGGGTCGGACGGTGCCCTACGACTCGCTGTCCGGTGGCGCCAAGGAGCAGCTCGGCATCGTGGCGCGGCTGGCCGGCGCGGC
>NZ_LZKP01000028.1 GCF_001672895.1 Mycobacterium sp. E740 | reverse complement strand
CGCAGCACCTTGCGGAGCGGGTTCGGCCAGTTGGGCGCGGGCGAGGTCGCCGAGTTTGTCGGGTAGTGCGGCGGTCAGCGCGGCGCATTGGGGGCCGGCGGCCTGCGGGGCGGGCACCGTGACCAGCGGAACCGGTTGTTGGCGGGGCGAATTCTGGCGCATCACCGCGATCACCAGGACCGCCACCACCGCCGCGACCGCCACCACGACGGCCGCGACCAGCAACGCGCGTGGCGGGCCGTCATCGCTGTCGGAATGCACGACTCAACTCTAAAGACGCCTCCCGCGCGGCTGCATAGACTCCTCGCGGCGGGGGCCGAACGGCATGGAGGCCGGCGGGTGCTCGGCGCAGCCGGCGACGGGAGATGACATGACGAGCGAGGCGGAGACCCTGGCGCAGGTGGGGGAGTTCGCGGTGATCGAGCGACTCGTCAAGGGCAGACGCCAGCCGGGTGCCGTTGCGGTCGGTCCGGGCGACGACGCGGCGGTTCTGTTCGCGCCTGACGGCAGGACCGTGGTCTCGACCGACATGCTGGTGGCCGGGCGTCACTTCCGGCTGGACTGGTCCACCCCGTATGAGGTGGGACGCAAGGCGATCGCACAGAACGCCGCCGACATCGAGGCGATGGGCGCGCAGCCGAGCGCGTTCGTCGTCGCGTTCGGTGCGCCCTCGGACACACCGGCGTCGCAGGCGATGGAATTGGCCGACGGTATGTGGCACGAAGCGCAGTCGATCGGCGCGGGCATCGTCGGCGGCGATCTGGTCAGTGCCCCGCAATGGGTGATCTCGGTGACGGTTCTCGGCGACCTCGACGGCCGGGACCCCGTGCGCCGCGACGCTGCGAGGCCGGGTGACGTCGTGGCGGTCGTCGGCGAACTGGGTCGCTCAGCGGCTGGATTCCACCTGTGGCACAACGGGATCGAGCGGTTCGACGACTTGCGCCGTCGCCACCTGACACCACAGCCGCCGTACGGGCAGGGCCGCATCGCCGCAGACGGTAGCGCCACCGCGATGACCGATGTGTCCGACGGGCTGTTGGCCGACCTCGGTCACATCGCCGAGGCATCCGGCGTCGGGATCGACCTGTCGACGGCCGCGTTGGCCGGCGAACGTGCGGCGCTCGCAGCCGCGGCCGACGAGTTGGGTGTCGACCCGTGGGAGTGGGTGCTGGGTGGCGGCGAAGACCACGCGCTCGTCGCGACGTTTCCCGAATCGCCGCCTGAAGGCTGGAAGGCGATCGGCCGGGTACTCGACGGCCCCGCCAGGGTGCTTGTCGACGGTGCGGTGTGGCAGGGGAAGGCGGGGTGGCAGTCGTTTGAATGACTTTCGAGTAGTTAAGGTGCTCAACCGTGACCGTGTACGCGATCGCCCAACTGAGGTTCACGGACCGCGCGGCCTATGGCCGCTACCAAGCGCGGTTCATGGATGTCTTCGCCCGGTATTCGGGAACGCTGCTGGCGGCCGACGAATCGCCGCAGATCCTGGAAGGCCAGTCGGATCGCGAGAAGGTCGTTTTGATGTCGTTTCCGGATGAGACGTCTTTCCGCGCCTGGGCGGATTCGCCTGAGTACCAGGAGATTTCGGTCGACCGCCATGCCGGTGCCGATTCCGTGGTGCTGTTGATCGAAGGTCTGGCGTGACCGCGAGACCGCTGCACGAACTCGTCGACGAGGGCTGGGCCAAGGCGTTGGAGCCGGTGGCGCCGCAGGTCGCGCAGATGGGGGAGTTCCTGCGTGCCGAACTCGCCGCAGGCAACGGTTACCTGCCGGCAGGCCAGAATGTGTTGCGCGCGTTCACCTTTCCGATGGACAACGTGCGCGTGCTGATCGTCGGCCAGGACCCTTACCCGACGCCCGGCCACGCCGTCGGGCTCAGCTTCTCGGTGGCGCCCGACGTGCGACCACTGCCACGCAGCCTGGAGAACATCTTCCGCGAGTACGCCAGCGACCTGGCCTATCCCGCCCCGGCCACCGGTGATCTCACGCCGTGGGCCGAGCGCGGGGTGATGCTGCTCAACAGGGTGCTGACGGTACGGCCAGGCAGTCCGGCGTCGCACCGGGGCAAAGGCTGGGAGGCCGTGACCGAATGCGCCATCCGGGCGCTGGTCGCACGCAAGCAGCCGTTGGTCGCGGTGTTGTGGGGCCGCGACGCTTCGACGCTGCGGCCGATGCTCGACAGTGCCGATTGCGTGGCGATCGAGTCGCCGCACCCGTCGCCGCTGTCGGCGTCGCGCGGGTTCTTCGGCTCACGGCCGTTCAGCCGGGCCAACGAACTGCTGGAGAAGCTGGGCGCCGAGCCCGTCGACTGGCGACTGCCCTGACGCGCGGGCGCGCGTCAGCCCCGCGCGACCTTCCCGGCCTTGATGCAGGACGTGCACACGTTCATCCGCTGCTTGTTGCCGCCGGGACGGGCCACGGCGCGCACGGTCTGGATGTTGGGATTCCACCGACGGCTGGTCCGGCGATGGGAGTGCGAGACCGACTTGCCGAAGCCGGGGCCCTTCCCGCAGATATCGCACACGGCAGCCATTTGCTCCAACTCCTCAGATCAGTACGTGGGGGTTCGGGCCGCGGCACCGCGACCGACGCGGCTCGACCCGACAACCTGACCAGGATACCGACAGCCGCAGTGATCGCCAAAACACCGTCCCCAGCCTGCGCGCGAGCTCGAGCGTCGTGAGCGCGTTGTCAGCCGCACTGGCTAGGCTGACCGGCACGGTGGGGTGCGTGGAGGGCGTCACGTTCTGTGGAGGTTAGGCATGTCGGCTCGGCTGCTCGATGCCTCCGCCCTGCGGCAGTGGGCGCGCGCCGCGGTCAGCGAGCTGATCGCACACGCCGACGAGATCAACCGCCTCAACGTCTTCCCGGTAGCTGATGCCGACACGGGCACGAACATGCTGTTCACCATGCGTTCGGCGGAGGCGCAGGCCGACGCGCTCCCGGCGGCCGCCGGCGCCGCCGAGGTCGCCGCGGCGCTGGCGCGCGGCGCGCTGCACGGGGCTCGCGGCAACTCCGGTGTGATCCTGTCGCAGATCCTGCGCGCGCTGGCCGAGGTCACCGCCGAGGCGGCGGCCGACGGGCGCGGCGAGGATCTCGCCGTGGACGGGACGCTGTTCGCCGCTGCGCTGCGCCACGCCGTCGTCCTCGTCGTGAGGTCCATGGGCCAGGCCGTGCCCGGCACCATCGTCACCGTGCTCCAGGACGCGGCCGAGACGGCGGAGCACGTCGTGGCCGACGGCGCCGACTTGCGCGCCGTGGTCTCCGCCGCGGCCGACGCGGCGGCGCGGTCACTCGGAGAGACGACCGGCCAGCTCGACGTGCTGGCCCGGGCCGGCGTGGTGGACGCCGGCGGTCGCGGGCTGTTGGTTCTGCTCGACGCCGTGAGCGCGACGTTGACCGGGCACGCTCCGCGACGAGCGCTCTACGTGCCAGCGCCCGCGCGCGTCGACGCAGAAGCCGCCCGAGCCGGCGTCGCCCCGCAGTTCGAAGTGATGTACCTGCTCAGCGAGTGCGACCCCGGGGACGTGGAGACGTTGCGCAACGCCCTGGACCGGCTGGGCGACTCGGTGGCGATCGCCGCGTCGTCAGACGGAGCCGGGCAGTACTCGGTTCACGTGCACGCCGACGACGCCGGCGCCGCTGTCGAGGCGGCCCTCGCGGTGGGCATCCCGAGTCGGATCCAGGTCACGGCGCTCACCGGCACCGACGGCGCGCGGCCCGCGGGCGCAGGGCCGCGCGGACGAGTGGTGCTCGCGGTGGTCGACGGGCAGGGCGCCGAAGAGTTGTTCGCCGCCGAGGGCGCGCACGTCCTGCGCCTCGACGACGCCACGCCGGTCAGCGCGAAGCAGCTCCTGCACGCGCTGGTCGACGCCGACGCGGGCCAGGCGATGATCCTGCCCAACGGGTATGTCGCCGCCGAGGAACTCGTTGCGGCGTGCACCGCCGCGATCGGATGGGGCATCGACGCCGTGCCGGTGCCCGCCGCTTCGATGGTGCAGGGGCTCGCCGCGCTGGCGGTGCACGACACCCGGCGCCAGGCGGTCGACGACGGGTACACGATGGCGAGGGCGGCTGCGGGTGCGCGGCACGGGTCGGTGCGGCTGGCGACGGCCGAAGCGCTCACCTGGGCCGGCATGTGCAAACCCGGTGACGGCCTCGGCATCTCCGGCGACGAGGTGCTGATCGTCGGCGACGGCGTCGTGGCGGCCGGAGCGGGCCTGATCGACCTGCTGCTGGCCGTCGGTGGGGAACTGGTCACTGTGCTCACCGGAGCCGGCGTCGACGACGGTGTCGCGGCCGCGCTGCTGGACCATGTGCGCCAGCAGCACCTCGGCGCAGAACTGGTCACCTATCACACCGGTCACCGCGGCGACGCGCTGCTGATCGGCGTGGAGTAGCTGTGGCCACGCTCAACGACCGCCTCGACTACGTCATCGGCAAGAAGGCCGCCGACCCGCTCGCCGAGAATTTCGGGATTCGCACCGTCGATGACCTGCTGCGTCACTACCCGCGCAAGTACAGCGACGGCAGGACCGTTCTGGGCGAGGAGGACCTGCCCGAGGAGGGCGAGCACATCACGTTCGTCGACCGGATCGAGAAGGTCGAGGTGAAGACGACCAACCGCGAGCCCAAACGGCGATACATGGTGGTCACCCTCGGTCGCCGCAAGCCCAAGGTGACCGCGACGTTCTTCAACATCAAATACCTGCAGAAGTCCCTGCAGGAGGGCTTGCGCGTGATGCTGTCCGGCGAGGTCGGATACTTCAAAGGCACACTGCAGCTGACCCATCCGGCGTTCCTCATCCTGCACGAGAGCGGCGACATGAAGGGGTCGAAGTCGCTCAAGGCCATCGCCGATGCGTCCGGCGCCACCGGTGAGGACCTGTTGGCGGCGTTCGTCAAGGACTTCTTCCCGATCTACCCGGCCAACAAGAAGGTGCAGACCTGGGAGATCTATGCCTGCGTGCGTCAGGTGCTCGACGTGTTGGACCCGATCCCCGAGCCGTTGCCGGAATCGTTTCTGCGCCAACACAACCTAATCACCGAAGACCGGGCACTGCGCGCGATCCACACCGCCGAGAAATCCGCCGAGCGCGATGCGGCGATTGCGCGCCTGACCTACGACGAAGCTATCGGCCTGCAGTGGGCGCTGGCCGATCGCCGCCACAGTGAGCTCAACGAGTCCGGTCCGGTCGCTACGCTGCGCTCCGACGGCCTCGTCGCCGCCATGCGCGGACAGTTGCCGTTCGAGTTGACCGACGGGCAACGGGACGTGCTCGGCGTCATCACGACCGAACTCGAGCGACCGCGGCCGATGAACCGCATGCTGCAGGGCGAGGTGGGCTCCGGCAAGACCATCGTTGCTGTGCTGGCGATGCTGCAGATGGTCGACGCCGGCTATCAGTGCGCACTGCTCGCACCCACGGAAGTCCTTGCCGCACAACATGTCCGGTCCATCCGCGGCGTGCTCGGCCCGCTGGCGATGGCGGGGCAACTCGGCGGCGCGGACGGCGCGACCCGCGTCGCCCTGCTGACCGGATCGATGTCGGCGCAACAGAAGCGCGCCGTGCGCGACGAGGTCGCCAGCGGCGCGGCGGGCATCGTCATCGGCACCCACGCGCTGCTGCAGGACGCAGTCGAGTTCCACCGCTTGGGCATGGTCGTCGTCGACGAGCAGCACCGCTTCGGTGTCGAACAGCGAGACCGCCTGCGTGGCAAGGCTCCCCAGGACGTGACACCTCACCTGCTGGTGATGACCGCGACGCCGATTCCGCGCACCGTCGCGCTGACCTACTACGGCGATCTGGAGACCTCCACGCTGCGAGAATTGCCCCGGGGACGCCAGCCGATCGCTACCAACACGATCTTCCTCAAGGAGAAACCCGCCTGGCTGAACCGCGCGTGGCAGCGCATCACCGAAGAGGTGCGCGGCGGCCGGCAGACGTACGTGGTGGCGTCACGTATCGACGAGAACGACAAGGCCGCCGACGGCAAACAGCAGGGCGGGCCGCCACCGATCACAGTCGTCGAGTTGTTCGCCCGGCTGAGCCGTGGCCCGTTGGCGGGTCTGCGGCTCGGGCTCATGCACGGCAGGTTGTCCGCCGATGAGAAGGACGCCGTGATGGCAGCGTTTCGGGCGGGCGACATCGACGTGCTGGTGTGCACGACGGTCATCGAGGTCGGTGTCGACGTGCCGAACGCAACCGTGATGGTGGTGATGGACGCCGACCGCTTCGGGATCAGCCAGCTGCACCAGTTGCGCGGGCGGATCGGCCGCGGCGAACACCCCAGCCTCTGCCTGCTCGTCACCAATCTGCCCGAAACCTCGAAGGCCGGCGCCCGGCTGAAGGCCGTGGCGTCGACCCTGGACGGATTCGAGCTCGCCGACCTGGACCTCGCCGAGCGTCAGGAAGGAGATGTGCTGGGGTTCAACCAGTCCGGCCGGGCGATCACGCTACGCTTCCTGTCTCTGCAGGAGCACCTCGACATCATCCTGACCGCGCGCGACTTCTGCACGGCACGCTACGACCGGGACCCGGCCGACCCCGGCATGGCGGCGCTGGCTGCTCCGTTCGTCGACACCGACCGCGTCGAGTTCCTGGACAAGACGTGAACCGCAAGCATCTGCTGTGGCTGACCGCGCTGGTTGCGCTCGCGGTGATGGTCGCCGTGCAAGCGGTCAACTCGGCGGGGGACCGAGCGCACTTCATCGCGCGTGCAGACGTCCCCACCGTCGCGCCCGGCGCGGACGCTCTCGCCGGTGTGCTCGTGATACCGGTGCGTGTACGCGGAAACGACTACCGCAGAGCGGCTTTCGGGGACAGCTGGACCGACGACAACTCCGCTCCCGGTGGGCACAACGGCTGCGACACGCGAAACGACATCCTCGACCGAGACCTGGCCGACAAGACCTTCGTGTCGATCAAGCGCTGCCCCAACGCGATCGCCACCGGCACGCTGCACGACCCGTACACCAACGCCGTCGTCGTCTTCACCAGGGGTGAGAAGACCGGCGCGGCAGTGCAGATCGACCACATCGTTCCGCTCGCGCTGGCTTGGGATCTCGGTGCGCGCTACTGGCCGGAGGATCTGCGCGTCCGGTTCGCCAACGACCCGGCCAATCTGCTGGCAGTGGCCGGAGGGGCCAACCAGGACAAGGGCGATGGCGAGCCGGCTGTGTGGATGCCGCCGAATCATGCGTTCTGGTGCCAATACGCGGTGCAGTTCATCGCGGTGCTGCGCGGCTACGCGCTACCCATCGACGCGCCGTCGGCCGGTGTGCTGCGCCAGGCCGCGGCGACCTGCCCGACGGGCTGAGAGGCGTCAGGGCACCTTCGGTTCGATCTCCTCCATCACCCACTGCGCGTAGTCGAGGTAGGCGTCGACGCACGACACCGGGGGTATCGGAACTCCCGAAATGGTCACGCCGAGTTCGGCGTACCAGCAGAGTTCGTCGATGATTTCGTCCGCGCTCATGCCGGGCAGTTGGGTTGGATCGTCGATGATCTGATGCCCTTCGCCGATTCGCGCGGTGCCTATCCCGTACATGACGTCGAACGGCCGGCCGTCGTATGTCGGCTGGGATTTGATGAAGTCGATCCTCGCCGGGATGTCCTGCGGTCTGGTGAGCCACGGAAACCAGCCGGCGCCGTATCGCGCCGCACGTTTGAGCATGGGATCGGCGTCGCCGCCGAACCAGATCGGCGGATGTGGTTTCTGCGCCGGCTTCGGCTCGAACACCACATCCTTGAACGAGACATACCTGCCGTCGAAGCTGGGTGTGTCGCTGGTCCACAGTTCGATGATCGCGGCGAGATACTCGTCGGCCATCCGGCCCCGGTCATGGAACGGCACCCCGAGCGCCTCGAACTCTTCGGCATCCCAACCGACACCGAATGTGACGATGATGCGACCGCCACTGAGCCAGTCCGCGCTCGACAGCGCTTTGGCCAGGACAACCGGATGCTGCAGCGGCAGCAGCGTCACGCTCGAGCACAACCGGATACGGCTCGTCGCACCGGCGAAGAACGCCTGCGCGACCGTCGAGTGGAAGTAGTGCGGACCGGTCAACTCCACGTGCGAGGTGGGCACGACGAAGTGTTCCGGGAACGGGATCACGTAGTAGCCGAGTTCTTCGGCGCGTTTGGCCACCCGGACCTGGTCGGCACCGGTCACATCCCAGCGAAGAAGGCCGGCAAGCTCGTCGCGCGCAATGGGGCGCCACACCTGAAAGAGGTGATTCGGTGAAATTCTCGCTGACGATGCCGAACACCGTACGTGTCAAGGCATTGACGCAGCCCTTCGAGGTCGACGTGACCGGCGCCGGCCAGCCACCGGATGGTGTCGGCGAAGGTGTCCTCGCCGGACCGGAACGTCACCCCCGACTTCGATACGAATCGGCTGGAGTCCGCCGGCGGCAACAACGTGTTGATAACCATGGATTCGGCGGAGATCTGTGCCTCGAACGGCACCACCCTGCGGACCACATCGACGGCCGCGCCGGTCGCCCGCATCAGCCGCGGGGCAACTCGCGGGCTGAAAACCCGGTATCCGAGCAGGTTTTCAAGGACTCGACGCAATTCGGCCCACGGGTAAAAGTGGCCGCCGACGATGTAGCGGGCGCCTTCGGGATCGCCCGTGTTCGGGTGTTCCAACAGCCAGAGGTGAGCCTGTGCGAGGTCTCGGACATCGACCGCCTGCAGACCGCCGGAAGTCCGCGGAAGTGCTTGGCAGACAAACGATTTGACTGCACGGTTCAGCGCGCTGAGCTTGGGGTCGTCGGGGCCGACGACCCCACTCGGGTAGGTGATCTGGACCGGCAGCCCGCGCTGCTGCAGGCCGCGGACGTACGCGTCGCCGTCGCGTTTGGACCGCGAATATGCCTCGGAGACGTCGCCGAGCGGCGTCATCTCGTCGATACGCGCCAACCCGGGCCGGAACAGAGCCGTCACGCTGGACACGTACACCACGTTGTCGATGTCGAGGTGGTCCGCCGCGTCGAGCACCGACTTCGCCGCGCCGACGTTGTTGGCGTAGGTCTTTTCGGCCTCGGCACGGTTCAGGGAGACGGTCGCCGCCGCGTGGAAGACAGCGTCGCATCCCGCCATCGCGCGCTCGACCGCCGTCCTGTCGTTGAGGTCGGCGGTGACGAACCGGTCGATCTGGTGTCCGTGGGACTCGAACCAATGCCGTGCCCTGGCTTCATCGCGCACCAGCAACCGCAACCGGTGGCCCCGGCCGAGCAGGGCCAGCGCGGTGTGCGCGCCGACGAAGCCGGTCGCACCGGTGCAGAAGATTTCCACCGCCTGATCGTTTCGCACGGCAGGGGAGCGCGATAGCGTAGTCGACTACCTCACGTGGCCGACGCGAACCGGCGCACGCCGGTCAGGTGCCGGTGTAGGTCTCCGGGTCAGGCCGGAACCGGGTGCCCTCGTCGAGACCGTTGAGCGCGGCCATCTGATCGTCGGTGAGCTCGAAGTCGAACACCTCGAGGTTCGAGGAGATGCGCTCCGGCGACGACGAGCGGGCGACCACCACGTTGCCGAGCTGCAGGCTCCACCGGATCAGCACCTGCGCCGGCGTCTTGCTGTGCGACTGCGCCACCGAGGTCACCGTCTCGTTGTCGAGCAACCGGCCGACGCCCAACGGCCCGTAGGCCTCGGTGACGATCCCGTAGCCGGCGTTGATCTCGCGCAGCTCGGCCTGATTCAGCAACGGGTGCAGTTCGATCTGGTTGATCGCGGGCGTGAAGAACGACAGGTCGATGACGTTCGACAGATGCTCCGCGTGGAAGTTGCACACGCCGATCGACTTGGTCTCGCCGACCTCCTTGCGCTTCATCAGCCCGCCCCAGCTGTCGACGTACTTGCCCTGCTCGCCGGCCGGCCAGTGGATCAGGTACAGGTCGACGTAGTCGAGACCGAGTCGCCCGAGGCTGGCCTTGAGCGCATCCTGTGACGACTGGTAGCCCAGGTCGGGGGTCGCCAACTTCGTCGTGACGAAGATCTCCTCGCGGGGCACGCCCGACGCCTTGATGGCGCGCCCGACCGCTTCCTCGTTGCCGTACGCGGCCGCCGTGTCGATCAGCCGGTAGCCGGCGGCCAGCGCGGCCAGCACCGCCTGCTCGGCCTCGGAGTCCGACAGCTCGCCGACCCCGAGGCCGAGCACCGGCATCGTGTGGTCGTCGTTGAGTGTGACGGTCGGAATGCCCTGCGCTTGGGTCATCTCACCTATCCTGTGAACTCGAATGTCCGTGGATCGGGACCCAACCGCGTGCCGTCGCCGAGCGCGGAGATCGACGCCATGTCCTGCTCGCTCAGCTCGAAACCGAACACGTCGAAGTTGCTCACGATTCTTTCGGGGGTCACCGACTTCGGGATGACTATATTGCCGAGCTGTATATGCCACCTAATCAACACCTGTGCAGGCGTCTTGCCGTGTGCCTCGGCGATCGAGACGACGGTCTCGTGCGACAACAGCGAACCCTGACCCAACGGGCTCCACGCCTCGGTGGCGACACCCAGTTGCGCGTGCACCTCACGCAGTTCCTGCTGCGCGAGCATCGGGTGCAGTTCGACCTGATTGACGGCGGGCACGATTCCGGTCGCGTCGATCAACGCCCGCAGGTGTTCCGGTGCGAAGTTGCTCACCCCGATCGACCGGATGCGGCCCTGCTCGCGCAGATGCGCGAAAGCTTCGAAGGTCTCGACGAAGGCGCCATTGGCCGGCAACGGCCAGTGAATGAGGTAGAGGTCCAGGTAGTCGAGCGCCAAGCGCTCCATGCTCTTGTCGAACGCGGAAAGCGTGCTGTAGTAACCCTGGTCGGCGTTCCACAGCTTCGTGGTGATGAACACGTCGTCGCGCGGCAGGCCGGACTTCGCGACGGCCTGCCCGACACCTCGTTCGTTGCGGTACGCGGCGGCGGTGTCGATGTGTCGATAGCCGGCCTCCAGCGCCGTCGCCACGGCGCGTTCGGTGTCCTCCGGCGGGGTCTGCCAAACGCCGAGACCCACCTGAGGTATCGAATTACCGTCATTCAACGTGATCGATGGAGATGCCATGACTGAAAGTCTGCCAGCCGAAGATTCCTGGAGTCCGAGCCGCAGAGAGGTCGTCGTCAACGCCGCCGCAGGCGTCACGCTGCGTGCCCTGCCCCGCATCCCGCACGCCGTCAAACGTGTTCTGCTCGGTGGTCGCACGATCACCGTCGACGGCAACACGCTGGACACCACGCTTCAGCTGATGCTGGCCGGGCAACGGCTGACCGGAATCCAGGGACTGGTCAACGCTGACGGGGTCACCGCGGCGCGTGCCCAACTCGAAGCGCTGGCCGCCGGTTTCAAGCAGCACATTCCGGTCGCCGCGGTTACCGAGTTGTCGATTCCGGGGCCCGCCGGCGACATCCGGGCCCGCCACTACCGCCCGGCCGAAGGCGACGGCCCGCTGTTGGTGTTCTTCCACGGCGGCGGTCAGGTCATCGGCAGCATCGACAGCCACGACGACCTGTGCCGCGAGATCTGCAGACGCGGCGGTATGCACGTGCTGTCAGTCGATTACCGCCTGGCTCCGGAGCATCCGGCGCCGGCGGGTACGGACGACGCCTACGCCGCATTCCGGTGGGCGCACGAGCACGCCGCCGAACTCGGCGCCGACCCGAACCGCGTCGCTGTCGGAGGCGACAGCGCCGGTGGCAACCAGGCGACGCTTGTCGCGCTGCGCGCCCG
Source organism: Mycobacterium sp. E740 (assembly GCF_001672895.1). Lineage (GTDB taxonomy): Bacteria > Actinomycetota > Actinomycetes > Mycobacteriales > Mycobacteriaceae > Mycobacterium. The sequence continues at coordinate 7,068 of NZ_LZKP01000028.1, read as the reverse complement.
CACCGAGGGCCCGGCACCCGCCCTGCAGCTCCTGCTGTACCCGGTCACCAACTACCGCGACACGACACTTTCCCAGACGCTGTTCGCCAAGGGCTACTTCCTCACCAGAGACGATATGGACTGGTTCCGCGAGAGGTACCTCAGCGGCGGCGTCGATGCCGCCGACCCGCGTGTGTCGCCGCTGCTCTCCGACGATCTGTCGGGGCTGGCGCCCGCGCTGGTGGTGACGGCCGGGTTCGACCCGCTGCGCGACGAGGGCCGCCAGTACGCCGCGGCCATGCGGAAGGCGGGGGTTGAGGTCGATCACCGGGAGTTCGGTTCGCTGATCCACGGATTCGCCAACTTCTTCCCGTTCGGCGGCGACAGCACCACGGCGATGGCCGAGGTGATCTCGGCGCTGCGCGCGCACCTCGCCCGCGCCTGATCGGGCGTCGAAACCGCGCCGGTACTCTTGCCTGCGTGGCCTCGAAACCGAAGAAGACCCCGAGTTACGACCTGAAGGCGGCCGACCGCAAGCGCAACCTGGCGGTCCAGATCGGCTTGACCGCCGTCGTCGTGATTTTCGCCGTCGCGTTGGTGCTGTACATCGTGATGACCAAAGAGAACAAGCCCGGCGAAGGCGAGGCCAAGGCGATCCAGATCGCGTCGAGCAACGTGATCACCAAGGAGGGCACTTCGGAGCCCAAGGCCGTGCTCTCGCTCTACGAGGACTTCCTGTGCCCGGCATGCGGCAACTTCGAGAAGCAGTTCGGCCCCACGGTCAACAAGCTCATCGACAGCGGCGCGGTCGCCGCGGATTACCACATGGTGTCCATCCTCGACCGGGCCGGGCAGGGCTACTCGACGCGCGCGGCCAACGCGGCCTACTGCGTGGCCGACGCCGACAAGGACGCCTTCCGGCGCTTCCACGCCGCCCTCTACGCCCAGCAGCCCGAGGAGGGTGTCGGCCCGTTCCCCGACAACTCCCGGCTCATCGAGGTCGCCCGGCAGGCCGGCGTGGCCGGTGATGTGCCGCAGTGCATCAACGACGGCCGTTACGAGGACATGGTCAAGGGCCTCGCCAAGGCCAGCGACGTCAACTCGACGCCGACGATCCGGATCAACGGCCAGGACTACTCGCCCACGACACCTGACGCGCTGATCGCCGAGGTCGAGAAGATCGTCGGCAACGTGCCTGCGCTGGACGCCGGTGCTCCGCCGCCCAACGCCGAGCCGACGCGGCCCGCAGCGCCGTGACGGTGGCCGCGCCGGACGCTGCTCAGCCGAGTCGGCCCGCGGCTGACGAGCCGACGGGTCTTGCGGTCGGGCGGGCCAGTGCGGTGTGGATCCTGATCGCGGGCGTGCTGGGCCTGGCCGCGGCGCTCGCGCTGACGATCGAGAAGATCGAGCTGCTGATCGACCCGGACTACGTCCCGTCGTGCAGCTTCAACCCGGTGCTGTCCTGCGGCTCGGTGATGGTCACGCCACAGGCTTCGGCGTTCGGCTTCCCGAACTCGCTGATCGGCATCGTCGCGTTCACGATCGTCGTCGTGACCGGTGTGCTGGCGCTCGTGCGGGTGCAGCTGCCGCGCTGGTACTGGGCGGGGCTGGCGATCGGCGCGGTCTTGGGTGCCGTTTTCGTGCACTGGCTGATCTATCAGAGCCTGTACTCCATCGGCGCGCTGTGCCCGTACTGCATGGTGGTGTGGACCGTGACGATCCCGCTGGCGGTCGTCGCCGCGAGCATCGCCGTGGCGCCGCAGCGGGGCAATGCCGTCGCCCGTGCGCTCCACACCTGGCGCTGGTCGCTGGTGGCGCTGTGGTTCACCGGCTTGATCCTGCTGATCCTGGTGCGGTTCTGGAGCTACTGGTCCACGCTGATCTAGGGACACCTTCTTTGCGGGCGATACAGTACGTGCGTGATCGCCCGTGATTTCTAAGGTCCTGGTCGCCAATCGCGGTGAGATCGCGATCCGCGCCTTTCGTGCCGCCTACGAGATGGGTATCGACACCGTCGCGGTCTATGCGCACGAGGACCGCAACTCCGTGCACCGGCTGAAGGCCGACGAGTCCTATCAGATCGGTGAGACCGGCCACCCGGTGCGCGCCTACCTGTCGGTGGACGAGATCATCCGGGTCGCCAAGCACGCGGGCGCGGACGCCGTCTATCCGGGCTACGGGTTCCTCTCGGAGAACCCCGAACTCGCCGCCGCGTGTGCCGAGGCCGGGATCACGTTCATCGGGCCCAGCGCGAAAGTGCTTGAGCTGACCGGCAACAAGGCGCGAGCGATCGAAGCGGCCCGCGCCGCGGGGCTGCCGGTGCTGGACTCGTCGGCCCCTTCCGCATCGGCCGACGAGTTGATCGCCGCCGCGTCGAGCCTGCAGTTCCCGCTGTTCGTCAAGGCCGTTTCCGGCGGTGGTGGCCGCGGGATGCGACGGGTCACCGACATCGACGCGCTGCCCGACGCGATCGAGGCTGCGTCGCGCGAGGCCGAGTCGGCGTTCGGCGACCCGACGCTGTACCTCGAACAGGCGGTGCTCAACCCACGCCACATCGAAGTGCAGATCCTGGCCGACACGCACGGCAACGTGATGCACCTGTTCGAACGTGACTGCAGCGTGCAGCGCCGGCACCAGAAGGTCATCGAGCTGGCGCCGGCGCCGAACTTGGACGACGAACTGCGGCAACGGATTTGCGCGGACGCGGTGGCCTTCGCCCGGGAGATCGGCTACACCTTCGCCGGCACTGTCGAATTCCTGCTCGACGAGCGCGGCCACTACGTGTTCATCGAATGCAACCCGCGCATCCAGGTCGAGCACACCGTCACCGAGGAGATCACCGACGTCGACCTCGTGTCGTCGCAGCTGCGCATCGCCGACGGCGAGTCGCTCGAGGACCTCGGCCTGAGCCAGGACATGATGACGGTTCCACGTGGCTTCGCCATGCAATGCCGTATCACCACCGAGGACCCGGCCAACGGGTTCCGGCCCGACACCGGCCGCATCACCGGCTACCGCACGCCCGGCGGCGCGGGCATCCGGCTCGACGGCGGCACCCACCTCGGCGCGGAGGTCAGCGCGCACTTCGACTCGATGCTGGTCAAGCTGACGTGCCGGGGCCGCGACTTCAGTACGGCCGTGGCACGGTCGCGACGGGCGCTGGCCGAGTTCCGCATTCGCGGGGTGTCGACGAACATCCCGTTCCTGCAGGCCGTCGTGAACGACCCCGATTTCCGGGCCGGCCGCATCAACACGTCGTTCATCGACGAGCGCCCGTATCTGCTGACTGCGCGGACCCCGGCTGACCGCGGCACCAAGATCCTCAACTACCTCGCCGATGTCACGGTGAACCAGCCGCACGGTCCCCGCACGGCAGCGGTATACCCGCAGGACAAGCTGCCCGAGGTGGATCTCGATGTGCCGGCCCCGGACGGCAGCAAGCAACTGCTGACCGAACTGGGACCCGAGGGGTTCGCCCGCTGGCTGCGTGACACCAAAGCCGTCGGCGTCACCGACACGACGTTCCGCGACGCGCACCAGTCGCTGCTGGCCACCCGCCTGCGCACCACCGGGTTGTTGATGGTCGCGCCTTACGTCGCGCGGATGACACCGCAGCTGTTGTCGCTGGAATGCTGGGGCGGCGCGACTTACGATGTGGCGCTTCGGTTTCTGAAGGAAGACCCGTGGGAGCGGCTGGCCGCTCTGCGTGAGGCGGTCCCCAACATCTGCCTGCAGATGCTGCTGCGGGGCCGCAACACAGTCGGCTACACGCCCTACCCGGAGACGGTCACCGACGCGTTCGTCGCGGAGGCGACTGCGACGGGCATCGACATCTACCGGATCTTCGACGCACTCAACAACGTCGAGTCAATGCGCCCGGCGATCGACGCGGTCCGCGAAACCGGAACTGCGGTGGCGGAAGTCGCGATGAGCTACACCGGCGACCTGTCGAACCCGGGGGAGAACCTATACACGCTGGACTACTACCTCAAGCTTGCCGAGCAGATCGTCGAGGCCGGCGCCCATGTGCTCGCGATCAAGGACATGGCCGGGCTGCTGCGCCCCGCGGCCGCACACCGGTTGATCACCGCGCTGCGCAGCCGCTTCGACCTGCCGGTGCACGTGCACACCCACGACACCCCGGGCGGTCAGCTGGCGACCTATCTGACCGCGTGGCAGGCGGGTGCGAGCGCGGTCGACGGGGCCGCGGCACCGCTCGCGGGTACGACCAGCCAGCCCGCGCTCAGCTCGATCGTCGCCGCCGCTGCGCACACCGAGTACGACACCGGGCTGTCGCTGCAAGCGGTGTGCGACCTCGAGCCGTACTGGGAGGCGTTGCGAAAGGTCTACGCGCCCTTCGATGTTGTGGCAGCAGGTCCGCCTTCGCCGACGGGCCGGGTCTACGAACACGAGATTCCCGGCGGTCAGTTGTCGAACCTGCGACAGCAGGCCATCGCGCTCGGGTTCGGTGACCGCTTCGAGGAGATCGAGGCGAACTATGCCGCTGCCGACCGGGTGCTCGGCCGGCTGGTCAAGGTCACCCCGTCGTCGAAGGTGGTGGGTGACCTCGCGCTGGCGCTTCTCGGAGCGGGTATCACCGCCGACGAGTTCGCTTCCGACCCAGCGCGATTCGACATTCCCGACTCGGTGATCGGGTTCCTGCGCGGAGAACTCGGCGACCCGCCCGGCGGGTGGCCCGAACCGCTGCGCACCAAGGCGCTGGCCGGCCGGGCACCGGCGAAACCGCAAGAGGAACTCAGCGAGGAGGACGAGGCGGCGCTCGCCGAAGCCGGCCCCAACCGCCAGGCCGCGCTGAACCGCTTGTTGTTCCCCGGCCCCACAGCGGATCTCGAGGCGCACCGCGAACAGTACGGCGACACCTCGAGCCTGTCGGCCAACCAGTTCTTCTACGGGCTGCGGCACGGCGAGGAGCACCGCGTCCAGTTGGAACGCGGTGTCGAGTTGCTGATCGGCCTCGAAGCGATCTCCGATCCCGACGAGCGTGGCATGCGCACGGTCATGTGCATCCTCAACGGGCAGCTGCGGCCGGTGGTGGTGCGTGATCGCAGTGTCGCCAGCGACATCCCGACCGCGGAGAAGGCGGACCGCGCCAACCCCGACCACATCGCCGCGCCGTTCGCCGGTGTGGTGACCGTCAGCGTCGCCGTCGACGACGAGGTGGAGGCGGGCCAGACCGTCGCCACCATCGAGGCGATGAAGATGGAGGCCGCGATCACCGCGCCCAAAGCCGGCAAGGTCAGCCGGGTGGCGGTGTCGGAGACGGCTCAGGTCGAAGGCGGTGACCTGCTGGTGGTGGTCAGCTGACCCGCATCGTGGCCGGCGCCTTCGGCGGTCGGCGAATCGCCGTGCCGCAGCACGGATCCGGGCATCGATCCCATGGCACGCGGCCGACCACCGACCGGGTCCGCGAAGCGATGTTCAACGTGCTGGCCGCGCGCATCGACCTCGCCGGGGCGGCGGTGCTCGATCTCTATGCGGGGTCGGGAGCGCTGGGCCTGGAGGCGGTGTCGAGGGGAGCGGCATCCGCGGTGTTCGTCGAGTCCGATCCCCGCGCGGCGCGCGTGATCGCCGACAACATCGCCACCTTGCGCGTGTCGGGAGCGAGCGTGCGGCGCGGGGCAGTGGCAGCAGTGTTGTCGGCGGGTGCCCCTGCGCCAGTGGATGTGGTCTTCGCGGATCCGCCCTACGATGTCGACGCCGTCGAGGTCGAGGCGATGCTCACCGCGTTGACCGACGGAGGATGGACGGCGCAGGGCACGGTCGTCGTCGTCGAGCGCCCGGCGAGCGGGCCAGCGCTGAACTGGCCCGCGGGCTGGCAGGTGTGGCCGTCGCGCAACTACGGCGACACCCGCCTCGAGCTCGCCGAAGCGTCAGGGCCGTCCTGCTAGCGTCATCGCACATGAGCGGTGCGGTATGCCCAGGCTCCTTCGATCCGGTGACCCTGGGGCACATCGACATCTTCGAGCGGGCAGCCGCGCAGTTCGACGAGCTGGTGATCGCGGTTCTCGTGAACCCGAACAAGAAGGGGATGTTCACCCTCGACGAGCGCATCGCGATGATCGAGGAGTCCACCGAGCACCTGCCCAACCTGCGGGTGGAGTCCGGTCAGGGACTGGTGGTCGACTTCGCGCGGCAGCGTGGGCTGACCGCGATCGTCAAGGGCCTGCGCACCGGGACCGACTTCGAGTACGAGCTGCAGATGGCGCAGATGAACAGGCACGTCGCCGGCGTCGACACGTTCTTCGTGGCGACCACACCGCGGTACTCGTTCGTGTCGTCATCGCTGGCCAAGGAGGTCGCCACGCTCGGTGGCGACGTCTCCGAACTGCTTCCCGCGCCGGTGAACACGAGGCTGCAGGCCAAGCTTCGCAACGGTTAGCTCCCTCCCAACGCGGGTAGCCGAGTGGAGGCGCACAGCCCATTCGCGCCCCCACATCACCGAAACTGCGTTAGGAAGCCGCCATGGTTGAAACGTTCGTCCAGAACACCGACGACGTCGTGAAGTTCCTTACGGATCAACACAATCTGATCAAGGACCTCTTCGAAGAGGTGTTCAGCGCCTCGGATACCGATGCCCGCGAGAAGGCGTTCGTCGAACTGCGCCAACTGCTCGCCGTGCACGAGACCGCCGAGGAGATGGTGGTGCATCCGCGGGCGCGCAAGGAGGTCGCCGACGGGGAGTCGATCGTCGACGCTCGGCTCAAGGAGGAACACGAGGCCAAGGAGTTCCTGTCGCGGCTTGAGAGCATGGACATCGGCTCGCAGGAGTTCATCGACGAGCTGAGGAAGTTCCGCGACGACGTGGTCGAGCACGCGGAGAACGAGGAGCATGAAGAGTTCAACAAGCTGCAGCGCAAACTCGACGGCGACGACCTCAAGCGGATGGCGGGCGCGGTGCGGGCCGCCGAGGCGATCGCGCCGACCCGTCCGCACGCCGGAGTCGAGTCGGCCAAGGCCAACTTCGCGGTCGGACCGTTCGCCTCGATGCTGGACCGCGCCCGTGACCTGATCGGCGCCGCGCTGAAGTAGGCCGGCTCGTTCGACGGAGGCTCGCCCTGGCGACGGCCG
>NZ_LZKP01000027.1 GCF_001672895.1 Mycobacterium sp. E740 | reverse complement strand
AGCGGATAACGGGGACAGTGGCACAGCAGACCGAAGCGATCGCGGTCAAGACGGACGGCCGCAAGCGGCGATGGCATCAGCACAAGGTGGAGCGCCGTAATGAACTGGTGGACGGCACGCTGGAAGCCATCCGCCGGCGCGGCAGCAACGTCAGCATGGACGAGATCGCTGCCGAGATCGGCGTCTCCAAGACGGTGCTGTACCGCTACTTCGTCGACAAGAACGACCTGACCACCGCGGTGATGATGCGGTTCGCGCAGACCACGCTGATCCCGAACATGGCGGCTGCGTTGTCGTCGAACCTGGACGGTTTCGCGCTGACCCGCGAGATCATCCGCGTCTACGTCGAGACCGTGGCCGCCGAACCCGAGCCCTACCAGTTCGTCATGGCCAACAACTCGGCGAGCAAGAACCGCGCGATCGCGACGTCGGAGCAGATCATCGCGCGGATGCTGGCGGTGATGTTGCGCCGTCGCATGGTGGCGGCCGGCATGGACACCGGTGGTGTCGAGCCGTGGGCGTATCACACCGTCGGCGGGGTGCAGCTCGCCACACACTCGTGGATGTCGAACCCGCGGATGAGTTCCGACGAGCTGATCGACTACCTGACCATGCTGTCGTGGAATGCGTTGTGCGGCATCGTCGAAGTGGGCGGGTCGCTGGAGAGGTTCCGGAGCCAGCCACACCCGTCGCCGATGCTGCCTGCGCCACGGACCGACCGGTGAGTTCGAAGATCCCCGAGGCCCTGCGGTTCCGCGCTGGCGACACGGTGGCGGGGATCGATCCCGAGGCGACGCCGGGGTTCGGCGGGTCGAAGTCCGATGCGGTGGCCGTTCAGGCGGACCGCAGCGCGCGGTTGGCGGAGTTGCAGGAGATGCTCTACGCGAACTGGAAGGCCGCCGACGATCCCCGCTCGATACTGCTGGTGTTGCAGGGCATGGACGCAGCGGGTAAGGGCGGGATCGTCAAACACGTTGTCGGAGCGGTGAATCCGATGGGTGTGCGCTACACCGCGTTCGGCAAGCCGACAGACGAAGAGCTGGCGCACGACTTCTTGTGGCGTGTCCGGCGGGCGCTGCCGCCGCCGGGGCACATCGGCGTCTTCGACCGGTCGCACTACGAGGACGTGCTCATCGTGCGAGTGCACAACCTGGTACCGCCCGAGGTCTGGGGTGCCCGGTACGACGAGATCAACGCCTTCGAGCGTGAACTCGTCGACGGCGGAACGACTCTGGTGAAAGTCGCGATGTTCATCTCGCTCGACGAGCAGAAGGAGCAGTTGCTCGAGCGACTCGACGACCCGACGAAGTACTGGAAGTACAACCCGGGCGACATCGACGAGCGCCTCAAGTGGCCGCAGTACCAGCAGGCCTACCAGGCGATGCTCGACCGGACGTCGACCGACTATGCGCCGTGGCACGTCGTACCCTGCAATCGCAGGTGGTACAGCAGGCTCGCGGTCACCGAGTTGCTGATCCAGGCGCTGGAAGGGCTCGACTTGTCCTACCCCGCAGCAGATTTCGACGTCAAAGCGGAACGGCGCCGGTTGCTGTCGTCGTAATCTCGCCGAGTGCACGCTCCACGTGCGGATAAGCGCCGAAAACGTCCGTGGACCGTGCACTCGGCGAGGGAAATTGGTGCGCTGGAGGCGCTTCGTCAGGCCCGACGATTGACACGTGCACAGCGACGTCATCCTCGGCTCAGAAGCGCTGGCGTCGGGTGCGGTGACCCGGCGGGGCCTTGCCCGCCGATACGTGCGGCTGCACCGTGACGTGTACGCGCCCGTCGGCCTGACGCTGACCCCACGCGATAGGGCCTACGCAGCCTGGCTGTGGTCGGGTCGACGGGCCATATTCGTCGGGCACTCAGCAGCTGCGATCCTCGGCAGCAAGTGGCTCCCGGATGACGCACCGGTCGAGATCGCACATCCGCGACGGCCCGCGACCGACGGCATTGTCGTCCGCAGTGACGTGCTCGCCGACGACGAGATCGAGTACCTCGACGGTTTCATGTGCACCACGCCCGAGCGCACGGCTTTCGACCTGGGCCGTCGACTCCCCTTGGAAACCGCCATCATTCGTATCGACGCACTGCTGAACGCGACTTGGACCAAACCCGCGGGCGTGGCGGGCGTCGCAGGGCGCTACCCAGGCGCACGCGGCATTCGCTCCCTTCGCACGGCGCTGAATCTCGTTGACGGCGGAGCAGAATCACCCCAGGAGACGCGGCTTCGGCTGCTACTCGTCGGAGCGGGACTGCCGCGGCCCGTCACGCAGATTCCGGTCGGGCGCCGGCGTATCGACATGGGCTGGCCGGATCGTCTGGTAGGCGTGGAGTACGACGGCGAACGGCACTTCACGAACCCTGCCGACTACGCCGCCGACATCGAGCGCCTCGAATTCCTGGCGAGCCAAGGTTGGTCGATCGTGCGGGTGAGCTCACGGCAATTGCGCTACGAACAGGACCGCATCATCGCGCGCGTCAAGGCAGCACTCGCGTCGAGTGCACGCTCCAGGTACGGATAAGCGGCGAAAACGTACGTGGAGCGTGCGTTCGGCGCTAGTAGGTGTAGAAGCCGCGGCCCGACTTCTTGCCCAACTGACCGGCCTCGACCATCCGCAGCAGCAGCGGCGGCGGCGCGTAGTGGGCATCCTTCAGTTCTTCGAACATCGAGTCGGCGATGAGCTTCATGGTGTCGAGCCCGATCAGGTCGCTCAGCCGCAGCGGGCCCATCGGGTGCGACAGCCCCGCGACGATCGCCGTGTCGACGTCCTCGACCGTCGCGACGCCGGCCTCGACCATCCGGATGGCCGACAACAGGTACGGCACCAGCAGCGCGTTGACCACGAACCCTGAGCGGTCGCTGCAGCGCACCACCTGCTTGCCCAGCACCTCGCTCGCGAACTTCTCGACCCGCGCCACCGCCTCGTCCGACGTCACCAGCGTGTTGACCAGTTCGACGAGCGGCAGCACCGGTACCGGGTTGAAGAAGTGCAGCCCCAGCACGCGGCTCGGATTCTTCGTCGCCGCAGCGATTTTCATGATCGGGATGCTCGACGTGTTCGATGCCAGCACCGCCTGCGGGTCGGTGATGATCTCGTCGAGCTGGGCGAAGATCTTCCCCTTGACGGCCTCGTCCTCGACGACGGCCTCGATCACGAGCTGACGGTCGACCAGGTCGGCGAGGTCCGTGGTGTAGGTCAGGCGAGCCAGGGTCGCGTCACGGTCGCTCTCCGAGAGCTTGCCCTTGCTCGCCGCCCGCTCCAGCGACCCGGTGATGCGCTTGCGCCCGGACTCGAGGAACTCCTCGGACGGTTCGTAGACGACGACGTGCGCGCCGGCCTTCGCAGCAACCTCGGCGATGCCGCTGCCCATCTGCCCGGCGCCCACGATGCCGACTCGTTCGATGCCTACTCGTTCGATGCTCACGAATTCTCCTCCTGCAGCGATGAGCCCCGCCCGGATCACCAGGCGGGGCTCATGCTGTCATGCCTCAGCGACTCAGTGGAACTGACCCTCTTCGGTCGATCCGGCGAGCGCCGTGGTCGACGAGTTCGGGTCGACCGTGGTGGCGATCCGATCGAAGTAACCGGCGCCGACCTCGCGCTGGTGCTTGGTCGCGGTGTAACCCCGCTCCTCGGCGGCGAACTCGCGCTCCTGCAGCTCGACGTACGCGCTCATCTGGTTGCGGGCGTAGCCGTAGGCCAGATCGAACATCGAGTAGTTCAGCGCGTGGAAGCCGGCCAGCGTGATGAACTGGAACTTGAAGCCCATCGCGCCCAGCTCCTTCTGGAACTTCGCGATCGTCGCGTCGTCGAGG
>NZ_LZKP01000026.1 GCF_001672895.1 Mycobacterium sp. E740 | reverse complement strand
CGCCGCGCTGGCTGTGCTCGCCGTCGCCGCCCTGGTCCGCGGTATCGGCGACGTCATCGAAAACTCGGGCAGCGTGCTGAGTTGGTGCTCACCCATCGCGTGGGCGCAGCAGATGCGCGCGTTCGTCGACCTGAGATGGTGGCCGTTCGCCTTCCTGGTCGTGCTGACCATCGGTTTGACGGCGCTGGCAGCGGTGCTGGAGCGCCGGCGCCAGTACGACGACAGCACGTTTCGGTCCGCCGGCGAGCATCCCGACGCACGGCCGATCAAGGGTGTGCTCGGTCTGCACCTGACGCTGCAGCGGGGCCAGACCATCGGGTGGGGCGTCGGGCTGTTGTTGGGCGGTCTGGCATTCGGTTCCATGACCAAGTCACTGCTCGAAGCGGCCAAGGGCAACGACGTGATACAGCGCGTCATCGCCCAGCAGGGCACTGACAGCGTGCATACGGTGATGACGCAGTTCCTCGCCGCGGCGGCCACCGCGTACGCCGTCGGCGCCGTGCTGCGCGTGCACGGCGACGAGGAGAAGGGGCTCGGCGAAGTGGTGCTGGCCGGCTCCGTGTCGCGGTGGCGCTGGTTGGGATCGGCGGTGGTATCGGCGCTGATCGGGTCGGCCGTTCTGATGTTGGCCGCCGGCTTCGGCAACGGACTGGGTGCGGGCCTCACCGTCGGCGAACCGGCTACCGTGCTGCGGCTGACCCTCGCCGGACTCGCGTTCCTTCCGGCAATGGCCGTGATGGCGGCCGTCGCGGCGCTCGCCGTCGCGCTCCAGCGGCCCCGGTTGGGTTGGCTGGCAGTGGTTTTCGTCGTCACATCGCTGTATCTCGGTGCGCTGCTGCGGTTGCCGCGCTGGCTACTCGACCTGTCACCGGTCGGGCGCACGACCGCGCCGATGAACTACCCCACCACCGTGCTGGCCGTCATGGTCGTCGTCGCAGCGGCCTTGACGTTGCTCGCAGGGGCCCTCTACCGCCGGCGCGACGTGATCTGAGAAAGCGGAGGTGCCGTGAAACTCGTTCTCCAACTGCTGGCGTCGACGGCCGGCGGAATCCTGTTCATGGGTGCAGTGTTGTTCCTGCCCGCAGGCACATTCGACTATTGGCAGGCGTGGGTCTTCATCGCGGTCTTCATCGTCGCCACCATGGCGCCGACCGTCTATCTGGCGGTGAGGTACCCCGACGCACTGCAGCGACGTATGACGTCGGGCCCCTGGGCGGAGACCCGTCCGGTACAGAAGCTCATCGTCGTCGGAGTCATGCTTTCTGCTGTCGCACTCGGCGTCCTGAGCGCTCTCGACCACCGGTTCGGCTGGTCGACGGTACCGATGGCAGTCGTCGTGATCGGCAACGCTCTGGTGCTGATCGGCCTCTTGTTCTCGGAGTTGGTGGTGATCCAGAACAACTACGCCGCAGCGACGATCACTGTCGAGGCCGAGCAGCCCGTCGTTTCCACCGGGCTCTATTCCGTAGTGCGGCACCCGATGTACGCCGGGGCTCTGATCATGATGCTCGGCATGCCGATTGCGCTGGACTCGTACTGGGGCTTGCTCATGGTCGTTCCCGCCGTGCTGGTCCTAGCGGCCCGAATCCTCGACGAGGAGAAGGCACTGCGTCAGCAACTCGACGGTTACGACGAGTACCTGAAAGAGGTGCGCTATCGCTTGGTGCCCGGGGTGTGGTGAAGGGCGCTGCACTTGTCAGTGGGACGTGGCATAATCGCACACATGTTCGAAAGGTTGGCTGTCATCGACCTCGAAGCCGATGAGGCGACGCTGGTCGACTGCATCGCCGAACTCGAGCATCTCAAGTGCGTCGCCGCCGCCGGACAGGCCCGGTTGACCGCGGCACTCGACGAGAAGCGCCGTGCTCGTGAGGCCACCGAGGGCGTGCCCGCCGCCAAGCGTGGCCGCGGTCTGGCCAGCGAAATCGCGCTCGCCCGCCACGATTCTCCCAACCGCGGCGGACGTCATCTCGGTTTCGCCCGAGCGCTGGTTCACGAAATGCCCCACACGTTGGCCGCCCTGGAGGCGGGCGCGCTCTCGGAGTGGCGCGCCACCTTGATCGTCCGCGAATCTGCGTGCTTGACCGTCGAAGACCGCGGCAAACTCGATGCGCAGATGTGCGCGGACCAATCGGAGCTCGACGGCAAAGGCGACAAGCGGATCGCCGCGACCGCGAAAGCCATTGCATACCAACTCGACCCGCAGGCTGTGGTAGACCGCGCCGTGCGCGCGGAGCGCGAGCGCACTGTGACGATCCGCCCCGCTCCCGATGCCATGACGTATGTGACTGCGCTGCTCCCCATGACGCAGGGTGTCTCCGTCTACGCGGCGCTCAAGCGTAATGTCGAGTTGATGCACTAAAGTCTAGTGCATGCGCACCGCGATCTACACCCGCATCTCCGACGACCACACCGGCGAAGCCCTAGGGGTGGCGCGCCAGTTCGCCGACTGTGAAGCACTCGCCCAGCGGCTGGGCTGGGAGGTCGTCAAGCACTACGACGACAACGACATCTCCGCATACAACGGCAAGTCGCGCCCTGGCTTCGAGGCCATGCTCGACGCGATGCAGGGCGGTGAGTTCGGGGCGCTGATCTGCTGGCATCCCGACCGCCTCTATCGGTCCATGCGCGACCTCGAAAGGGTCATCGACATTGCCGAAGGTCGCCGGGTGGAGCTTCGCACCGTCACCGCGGGCGATCTGAGGCTCGACACCCCATCGGGCCGGATGATGGCGCGCATTCTCGGCAGCGTTGCCCGTCAGGAGGTCGAGCACAAAGGGGAGCGCCAGCGTCGAGCCAATGAGCAGCGCCGGGCCGCGGGCAAGTGGGTGAAGACCGGGTTGCGCAAGTTCGCCTATACCCTCGACGGGCAGCGGTATGAACCCGAAGCGACCGCGTTGCAGCAGGCGGCGGCCGACGTTCTGACCGGGAAATCGTTGCGCGGCATAGCGATTGACTGGAATGCACGCGGGTTGACGACCACGCGGGGTAACAAGTTCACCAGCTTGCAGGTTCGCCGCACACTGCTTAACCCGCTGTATACGGGGCTGGTCACCCATCGCGACACGGTGGTCAGTCAGGACGGTAAACCACTGCGCGGTGAATGGGAGGCGATCATCGACGAGGCGACGCATGAGGGCCTCGTGGCCTACCTGTCCGACCCGCATCGACGGCCCGCCGTCTCCTTCGAGAAACGCCACATGCTCAGCGGCGTGGCGCGCTGCAAAACCTGCGGGGAACGGGTCTACGCGGTGCAGCCCGGCGGTAAGGATCGCGGCATGGTCTACACCTGTCGGCCGTCGTCGCACACCGCGCGCAATGGCGTGCTGCTCGACCAGTACGTGGAGGCGCTTGTGCTGGCGTGGTTCGCGAGGCCCAAGACGCGCAAGAAGCTGGCTGCGATGCTCAACGGGGGCCGCGACGTGGACGTTAAGGCATTGCGAGCACAGCGCGACGGGTTGGCGGCCCGCATGGACAAGCTCGCGAGGATGGCAGTTGCTGGTGACATCGACGACAGCCAGTTGCGTTCTGCCACTGCCGAACATCGCGCACAGCGGGACGCGATCGACCGCCAGATCGCCGCAGCGTCCAACCACGGCCCCGCGGCCGGAATGCTGGCCGCCGACGACCCCCGCGCCTACTGGGCTGACTGCTCACCCGATATCCGCGGCAAGATCATTGACGAGATCATGAGCATCACTATCTTGCCCGCGCCCCGGGGGCCGTGGTTCAAAGATCGCGCCGACCCGACTGCTGCGGAGTGGGAACGGTTCGGCGAATACGTTGACGTCGCCCCGAAGGTTTGACGATGGCGGACGAGGTGTTCATCTTCTGCGACCGCCATCCCGGCCGCAAGGTTCCGATAGCGACGTTCCTGCACAGCGAGGCCGTGGGCTGGTATGAGAAGATGCCGCGACGTGATGGCCCGAGCATCATGACGACGCTGACCGACGATGCGCCGGTCCAGCGCGGCGGTGCACGCATCCGGTGGGAATTCAGGTGCGACTGTGGGACAACCGTGCCCGCCCGGCGCGAGAAGTTGATCCCGGTGCTGGACACGCTCGCCGCCAACGGCATTGCGCACATATCCCTTGCCGGATTAGCTGCTAGCCTTTAAGGCACGTCGCAGATGTCCGGTCGAGCCGGACGCGAATCGGGCGACCCCCGGCCGGACAGGGTTAGCACCGGCGCTCTAAGACGCCCCAGCGGGTGTGTGGATACCACACGCCAGGAGCGCGTCCATGCCGAGCAAAACCGTCGCCCACCACCGAGCGCGAGTCGCAGCACTCACCCGAAGTAGACAACCCAACGACCCCGAACTCGTCGCGGCCAGACAAGCACTCGATTACCAGGGACTAGCTGAACACGCCCAGCGGGTCGTTTCCACTTGGCCTGATCCAACACCGGAGCAGCTGGAAAGGGTTGCATCCCTGTTGTTGCTGAGCGGCGGTGCACGGTGAGCGCGGCACCGGAGTGGACATCACGATGCCGACACTGCGATCGGGTGCTGACCCGAACCCGCGACCGCGCCCGCGGATTATGCCGACGCTGCGTTGAGGCGGTGCCCAATGCCAAATGAAAGAAGCCGCCCCTTGAGGGGGGCGGCCACCTCCGCGACGCCAATTATCGCTGACCACAGTGTAAGTGACGAACTCGACGACGCGTTGATTGAACTGATCCAATCGCCACTGCCGCCCGACCAGGCCGCGACGGCGAGAAAGTCGGCCCGCGACCGAAACGACTGGGGGCCATACATCGACTGGGCTTCCGGGCAGACCCGGGCCGCCAAGGCCGCCAGGGCACAGACGCGCCGAATCGGAAGCACGTCGAGCGCCGCAGCGCCCGCCGTGGGCGAGAACATGCGGTGGATCGAACGCGGTATCGCCGCGTCGGCCGACGAACTCGCCGCCACGGGACGCGGTCAGCGCAACGACGCGCTCAACCGGTTCGCCCACCGCTGGGGTCAGTTTCCCGACGCCGACCGCGAGGCCGTCTACGTCGCGGCCCGCGACGCCTGCCAGAACAATGGTCTGCTCGCCGACGACGGGCCGCGCGCGTTTGAGGCGACCTTCGATTCGGGCTGGAAGTCAGGGCGGGCCGAACCGCAGCGCTACCCGCCTGCCGCCGTTGTCGGGCCGCGACCCGTGGACGGCCGCAGGCCCGACGACGGGCCGCCGGGGCCTCCGCCTCCGCCGACCGGCGACGCTGACGACGACGCCGCGGAGGCCTTCTGGAGCGCATGCGACGAACTGCGGGCGTGCCGCGACTACGCGCGGGCGAGGCGGGTCGGACCGTGGGCGATGCTGGGCGGAGCCCTGACACTGGCCGCCGCCACCATTCCGCCATTCGTCGTGCTGCCCCCGGTCATCGGCAGCCACGGCAGCGCCAACCTGTACGTCGGGCTGTGCGGGCCATCCGGCAGCACCAAAAGCGCCGCCATCGCCGCCGCCCGAGACTGGCTGCAATGCGAACCGGGCACGCCGGACGCGGTCAAACCGGGCAGCGGCCAGGGCATCGCCAAGTGCTACGCACACGTCGACGTCCGGGCCAAAGGTGGGCCACAACAGCGCGGCAAACGCTGGAACGCCGTCGCGACGATCACCGAGGTCGACACCTTGACCGCTGCCGGGTCGATGCAAGGGTCGAGCCTGTGGGCCGAACTGCGGTCGGCCTGGTCGGGCGAACGGGTCGGCCACGACTACGCCGACCCGTCGAAAGCCGTGGTGCTGCAGCCGCACCGCTACCGGCTGTGCATGGTCGTCGGGGTGCAGCCGTTGCGGGCCGCGCCGCTGCTCGACGACGCCGACGCCGGTACCCCGCAGCGGTTCGTGTGGCTGCCCGTCAACGACCCCGGCGCGCCGATCGAGCGGCCCCGAGCCGTCCCGCCGCCGCTGCGGCTGCCGCCCTGGTCGCTACCCGACGACGACGCCCCTAGGCAGTTCTTCGCGCAGCGCTGGGCGGATCAACTGCACGAACCCGCCGACCCCGACAGTTTCATCGTGGTGGCGATCCCGCCCGAGGCGTCGGCGGCCATCGACGCCGCGGGCACCGCCAGGCTGCGCGGCACCCCCGGCACCGACCCGCTCGACGGGCACCGGCTGCTATGTCAGCTCAAGATCGCCGCTGCGCTGGCGCGGCTGCGCCGACACGACGAGATCACCGCCGAGGACTGGCAGCTGGCCTCGACTGTCATGGCGGTGTCCGACCGCACCCGCGACGACGTGCGCGCCGAGATCGCCGCCGACGCCGCCCGGCGCAACGTGCGCACCGCCGAGGCGGCTGGGCGGCGCAAAGTCGTTGAGTCCCGTGTCGTCGCTGACGCCGAGGCCGCCGACGTCGCCCGCGTAGCCGCGCTCATCGTGGCCGCGCTGGAACGAGCCGAAGGGCGGACGCTATCGCGTGCCGCGGTGCGCCGGGCCTTGGGGGTCGACCGCAACCGCGCGCTGCTCGACGGGGCGCTGACGTACCTGGAAGTCGACGGGCGCATCGCCGTCGAGTCCGTCGAATACCGCGGGCAGCCCGGGGTGAAGTTCACCCTTCTCGATGACGACGAGCAAACACAATGATCGCCCGCCGAGACCGTCGATCTAAGGGGTGAAGGGGTGAACGG
>NZ_LZKP01000025.1 GCF_001672895.1 Mycobacterium sp. E740 | reverse complement strand
CGGCGCAGCAGAAAGTGCTTTCGAGTTCGCCGCCGCGGTCGCCGCCACGCTCGCACCCGAGGCAGCGCAGCACTGCGCCCAGGAGTGCATCCAGGTGCACGGGGGCATCGGCTTCACCTGGGAGCACGACGCGAACGTCTACTACCGGCGCGCGCTGGTGCTCGCCGCCGGCTTCGGCAGACAAGCCGACTACCCGCAGCAGGTCGTCGACGTCGCGACCAGCACTGGTATGCGCAAGCTCAACATCGATCTGGATCCGGAGACCGAGAAGCTGCGCGAGGAGATCCGCGCCGAAGTCGCCGGCCTCAAAGACATTGCGCGCGAGGAGCGCAACACCGCGATCGCTGAAGGTGGCTGGGTACAGCCACACCTGCCGAAGCCGTGGGGTCGCGCGGCCGGGCCCGTGGAGCAGATCATCATCGCGCAGGAGTTCCAGGCCGGCCGCGTCAAGCGTCCACAGATGGGCATCGCGGCGTGGATCATCCCGTCGATCGTCGCGTTCGGCACCGACGAGCAGAAGCAGCGCTTCCTGCCTCCGACGTTCCGCGGCGAAATGATCTGGTGCCAGCTGTTTTCCGAGCCCGGCGCCGGTTCTGACCTGGCGAGCCTGACCACCAAGGCGACCAAGGTCGACGGCGGTTGGCGCATCACCGGCCAGAAGATCTGGACCACCGGCGCGCAGTACTCGGAGTGGGGCGCTCTGCTCGCGCGAACCGATCCCAGCGCACCGAAACACAACGGCATCACCTACTTCCTGCTCGACATGAAGAGCGAAGGGGTGGAGGTCAAGCCGCTGCGTGAGCTGACCGGCAACGCGATGTTCAACACCGTGTTCATCGACGACGTGTTCGTGCCCGACGACATGGTGCTCGGCGAGGTGAACCGCGGCTGGGAGGTCAGTCGCAACACGCTGACCAACGAGCGGGTGTCGATCGGCAGCAGCGAGCCGCCGTTCCTGGCCAGCCTCGACGCCTTCGTCCAGTTTCTCGCCGACGGTCAGTTCGACCAGGCCGAGCAGAACCACGCCGGCCGCCTCATCGCCGAGGGGCACGCCGCCAAGGTGCTCAACATGCGCTCGACGCTGCTGACGCTGGCCGGTGGCGATCCGATGCCGGCCGCGGCGATCTCGAAGCTGCTGTCGATGAAGACCGGTCAGGGCTACGCGGAGTTCGCAGTGTCGACGTTCGGGACCGATGCCGCCGTGGCGGATTCCCAGGAGCTGCCGGGCAAATGGTCGGAGTACCTGCTGGGCAGCCGGGCAACCACGATCTACGGCGGCACCACCGAAGTCCAGCTGAACATCATCGCCGAGCGCCTGCTGGGACTGCCACGAGATCCCTAAATCGAGTTACCACCCGGCGTAACGTGAAACCAACAGTCGCGTACGACGTTTGGTGGAGGCGATGAGCAGCACCCGCACGGTTCGCGCGGCCGTCGTGTCGGTGGCCGCACTGGGGCTGCTGCTCGCTCCGACCGTGCCGGCGGGCATGCCCACGCCGCAGTTCGATGCCCAACCCTGCTACAACGGCGTCCTGCCGGGTAATCCGTGGGCGACGTCCTGCAATTTCGGGCCGCGACTGCCGAAGGTGCGCGGGGGTGCGCCGGACCAGACCGCGGTGATCGCCTGTCGAGACATCCCCGGCTGCCTGTCGTGGTACGTCAACGGGCCGTGGTGAGCGGCCGTTTAGCCGGTGGCGCGACGGCAACCCAACCGACATGACCAATGACGTCGAGAAGCGCTGGGACACGCCCGGAGCGTTCCGTGCGGCCGCGAAATATGTGGCGGCGGTGGTCGCCGCGGCGGCCGTGGCATTCGTCATCTATGCGGTCGTGTCCAAGACCTCGGTGGTCGCCGCCTCGACCGTGCCGACGATCCTGTTGGTCGGCGGCATCGGGGCGTTCGTGAAGACCTATCGCGAGTGGCGGGCGCAGGGCGCCTGGGTGCAGTGGCAGGGCGCGGGCTGGTTCCTGCTCTTGCTGATGCTGGTGTGCCTGTCGATCCCCGGCGCCGCCGCGATGGCCGATTAGCTCAGCAGCTAACCGTCGGCCTTCGCCTGATCACCGTCGCCGTCGGCTGACACCTTTTCGCCGGCGTTCTCGTCGGCCTTCTCGCCGTCGCCGTCGACGTCCATCTCCCGGAGCTCGCGTTTGAGGATCTTGCCCGTCGGGTTGCGCGGCAGCTCGTCGAGGAAAATCACTTCGCGGGGGACCTTGTACCGGGCGAGGTGGTCGCGGACGTAGTGCTTGATGTCGTCCTCGCCGATCGAGGCGCCGTCGGTCTTGACCACGAACGCCCGCAGCCGATGACCCCACTCCTTGTCCTCCACGCCGAGCGCCGTGGCCTCGACGACCTCGGGGTGACCGCTGATCAGATCCTCGACTTCGGCGGGGAACACGTTCTCGCCGCCCGAGACGATCATCTCGTCGTCGCGGCCGCTGACGTAGAGCAGGCCGTGCTCGTCGAAGTACCCGACGTCGCCCGACGACATCAGCCCGTCGACGATCTGCTTGTGGCCGCCGCCGGTGTAGCCCTCGAACGGGAAGAAGTTGCCGACGAAGATCCGCCCGACCTCGCCCTGCGGCAGCTCCTTGCCGTTGTCGTCGAGGATCTTGACCTTCACGCCCTTCACGACAGGGCCGACGGTGGCGGGGTTCTTCTCCAGATCCTTGGGCCGCGCGATCGTGGCGAACGCGATCTCGGTCGATCCGTAGAGGTTGTAGATCACCGGCCCGAGTTTCTCGAGGGCGCGCTGCGCCAGCTCCGCGCCCAGCTGCGAACCCGACACGAACACGATCCGCAGTGAGGACAGGTCCGGCTTGCGCTCCATGTCGTCCAGTGCGGCGAGCATGCGCGAGAGCATCACCGGGACCACGACTACGGCGGTCACCTTGTGCTTCTCGATGTCCTCGAGCACGGTCGCGGGCTTGAACTTCCTGCGCAGCACCAGGGTCGTGCCCAGCATCATCGCGATCGTCGCGTGCAGGAAGCCCAGCGCGTGGAACATCGGCGCGGGCAACGACGTGATCTCGCCGCCCTTGAACGGCACGTGCGACAGCACACCGCCGATCGGGGCGAGCGTCGGCGGAGTACTTCTGTTGGCGCCCTTGGGAGTTCCCGTCGTACCGCTGGTCAGGATGATGACCGACGAGTGCTTGGTGGCCTTCGGCGCCGGCTTGTCCGGATGGCGGGAGACGAAGTCCTCGAGCGTCTCGTCGGTACTGTCCGACGCCTCCTCCTTGTCGGGGTTCACGCCGAGCGCTCGCAGCTTGCCCAGTGGCGGATCGGCCTTGGACACCGCCTGGCAGTACTCGTCGTCGTAGATGATCAGCTTGGCGCCCTCCCGTTCGGACACCTCCTTGACCTGCGGACCGGAGAACTCACTGTTGAGCAGGATGATGCGCGCGCCGGTGCGGGCCGCGCCGTAGAGGGCGACGAGGAACCAGCGGTGGTTGCGCGCCAGGATCGCGACCCCGTCACCGCCCTTGACGCCCTTCTCCAGCAGACCGTTGGCCGCCGCGTGCGCCGCCTCGTCGAGTTCTTTGAACGTCATCTCGCCGAAGTCGTCGATGATCGCGGTGCCGTTGGGTGTGCGACGGGCGTTGAGCGCCGGGATCATCCCGAACTCGCCCCAGCGCCGGATGTCGGCGAGCATCGCGGCGATGTTCTGCGGCGGTTCGAGCTTGAACGCTCCGGCGCCGAACATCTTGGCGGCGTAGTGCAGCTCGGCCGACCCCCGTTCGACGAGCTGTTGTGCTTTGGCGACCGCTTGCAACGGGAGATCGGTGAGTCTGGCCATGCAGCCACAATATGTGACCGGCGTCGCAGTGCGGTCGGGAAACTAACATGACGCCATGGCCACGCCCCAGTACCTGGAGGTCGACGGCGAGCGGGTGCCGGTCAGTCATCCGGACAAGGTCGTGATCCCCGGCAGCCGCGAGCACCCAGCGGTCACCAAGGCCGATCTGATCCGCTACTACCTCAGCGTCGCCGACGGCGCCCTGCGCGGTGTGCGGGATCGGCCGATGATCCTCAAGCGATTCGTCAAGGGCATCACCGAGGAAGCGGTGTTCCAGAAGCGGGCGCCCGCGAAACGGCCCGACTTCGTCGACGTCGCCGAGTTGAAGTACGCGTCCGGCACGTCGGCGGCCGAAGCCGTGCTGCGCGATGCGGCCGGTCTGGTCTGGGCGGTGAATCTCGGCTGCGTCGACCTCAATCCGCACCCGGTGCGGGCAGACGATCTGGCGCATCCCGACGAGTTGCGCGTCGACCTCGATCCGATGCCCGGCGTGACGTGGCCCCAGATCATCGACGTGGCGATGGTCGCGCGGGAAGTGCTCGAGGAGCACGGCCTGACGGCCTGGCCCAAGACGTCGGGATCGCGGGGCTTCCACATCTATGCCCGCATCCAGCGGCGGTGGCCGTTCAAGTTCGTGCGGCTGGCTGCCCAGGCGGTCGCCCGCGAGGTGGAACGCCGGGCGCCGGAGATCGCCACCGCGCGCTGGTGGAAGGAGGAACGCGAAGGCGTATTCGTCGATTTCAACCAGAACGCGTTCGACCGGACCGTCGCCTCGGCGTACTCGGTGCGCGCGATGCCGGACGCCCGGGTGTCGACGCCGCTGCTGTGGACCGAGGTACCCGGCTGCCGGCCGGAGGCGTTCACGATCGTGACGGTCCCGCAGCGCTTCGCCGACCACGGCGACCCGTGGGAGGGCATCGACGACTCACCCGGTTCGCTCGACCCGCTGCTGGAGCTGGCCGACCGACTCGGGCCGGCCGAGAAGGCGCCGCGCGGTGGGAAACGATCGGGTGGCGGCGACGGTCGCCGGATTTCGTCGAAGCCGTTGATCGAGATCGCCCGCACCAAAACCAAGGACGAGGCGATGGCGGCGCTCGACGAATGGCGGCGACGTTACCCGTCGGTAGCCGAAAAGCTGGAGCCCGCAGACGTTCTCGTCGACGGGATGCGCGGGCCCAGTTCGATCTGGTACCGCATCCGGATCAACCTCCAGCACGTGCCCGAAGAGCAACGGCCCCCGCAGGAGGAGCTGCTCGCCGACTACAGCCCCTGGCAGAACTACTCGGGCGCGCAGTGGATGCGCGGTGGTTGAAGTATTTGCTAGTCAAAGCAAATCCGGCTTCTTACCAAAGTATTAGCCGCTGCTCCCGGTTGCCTTAAGTTGGCCACATAACTTGGGCGTCAAGACACAGGTTGAGGTGCTCCCAGGAGGCGGGATGTCCGGAAAACTCTACGGAAATCCGACATTCGACTGCGCCGGTGCCCAGCTTCACGCGGTGTGCCGCCAGCTGGCGACGGTCGTCACCATCGACGGAACCATCGATGACACGAACATCGAGCGGATCACGGCGCTCACCCGCCGCTTCGTCCTCGCCGAGAAGCCGTTCATCCTCGACCTCAGCGGCGTGAGTTGCTGCACGGGGCAAGTCGTTTCGCTGTTGTACGACGTGGACGAGTGCTGCTTCCATGCCGACGTGGAGTGGTCGGTCATCGCCAGCGATGCCGTGCGGCACGTGCTGCACGGGGTGAGGTTCCCGATTGCCGAGTCGGTTCCGGACGCGCTTCACGAATTCGCCGAGAACATCGATCAACGGCGCCGCCTGCTGCCGTTGTTGACCAAGAAGACCGCCTAGCGGAAGGCGACGCAAGTGCTACTCGACATTCGTTGGCTCGGTTACCTGCTTGGCCGTCGGCACCCCGCGGCCAAGCAGACCGCGCTCACCGCTCACTGACACAGCTGTAGTCCCCTGGCCGAGGGATGACTCGCCTCGACCGGTTCTTCGAGATCTCTGCGCGCGGCACGACCGTCGGCGCTGAGGTCCGCGGCGGTCTCGTCACGTTCATCGCGATGGCCTACATCATCGTGCTGAACCCGATCATCCTCACGGCGTCCGAGGACGTCACCGGCGCCAAGCTGCAATTCGCCGAAGTGTCCGCGGTGACGGCGCTGTCGGCGGGCGTGATGACGATCCTGTTCGGTCTCGTCGCGCGGTTACCGTTCGCGTTCGCCGCCGGGCTCGGCATCAACTCCTTCGTCGCCACGACGCTCGTCGGCTCCCTCACCTGGGCCGAAGCCATGGGCCTGGTGGTGATCAACGGGCTCGTCATCGTGGTGCTCGCCGTGACGGGGCTACGGCGCATGGTGTTCGACGCCGTACCGATGCAGCTCAAGCTCGCGATAACGGCCGGCATCGGGCTCTACATCTTGTTCATCGGTCTGGTCGACGCGGGTTTCATCGGGTCCACCGGGATGCGGTCGCCACCGCTGGGTCTGGGCGATGGCGGCGACGGTTCCATCAGCACTGTGCCCACCGTCGTCTTCGTCGTCACGCTGCTGCTCACCGGAACCCTGGTGGCGCGAAAAGTGCGGGGCGGCATACTGATCGGGCTCATCGCCGGCACTGTCGTCGCCGTCGTCATCGAAGCCGTATGGCACCTCGGCTCGGCCGGCGACAAGGCCGGCGGGTGGAGTCTGTCGGTGCCCACCCTGACGGGTTCTCCGTTCGCCGTCCCCGACCTGTCCCTCGTCGGCGCCTTCAGCATGGACAGCTTCGGACGGATCGGGGTGATCTCTGCGGTCATGTTCGTGTTCACCCTGGTGTTCGCGAACTTCTTCGACGCGATGGGCGTTTTCACGGGGTTGTCGCGGGAGGCGGGCCTGGCCGACGAGCAGGGCACGTTCCCGCGCCTGCGACCGGCGCTGATCGTCGAAGGTGCCGGCGCGGTGGTCGGCGGCGCTTCGTCGGCGTCGTCGAACACCGTCTACCTGGAATCCGGCGCAGGGATCGGCGAGGGCGCCAGGACGGGCCTGGCGAACGTGGTGACCGGTGCGCTGTTCCTCGCCGCGATGTTCGTCTCGCCGCTGGCCTCGGTGGTGCCCACCGAGGTGGCCGCGGCGGCGTTGGTGATCGTCGGCGCGATGATGGTGTCGCACCTGCGCCACATCGATCTCGCCGAGTTTTCGGTGACCCTACCGGTGGTGCTGACTGTGGCGACGATGCCGTTCTCGTACTCGATCGCCAACGGCATCGGCGTCGGCTTCATCGCGTGGGTAGTGCTGCGATCGGCGGTGGGCAAGGCACGCGACATCAGCCCGCTGATGTGGGTCGTCGCCGCAGGCTTTCTGCTCTACTTCGCCCGGGACTGGATCGAGTCGCTGATCGGCATGTGACGCCCGGTCGAGTGCAATCA
Organism: Mycobacterium sp. E740; assembly: GCF_001672895.1. GTDB lineage: Bacteria > Actinomycetota > Actinomycetes > Mycobacteriales > Mycobacteriaceae > Mycobacterium. The sequence continues at coordinate 7,293 of NZ_LZKP01000025.1, read as the reverse complement.
GTCTCGGCGCGCCTCTTTCTCCGCCTCGGCGAATTCCTCGATGGTGTCGGCCTGCGCGCGCGTGACCGTGGCGTCGATGAGTTTGTCCTGGGCGTCTTGCAGTTTTACTCCCGCATTCGCGGCAGCGCCGCGCTCGGCAGCGCGGATCTGCTCTTCTTCACGACGTTTCGCGGCTTCGACATCCTGCTTGCGCTCTGCAGCGATCTGGTCGGCCTGCTTCTTGCCCTCGACGATGTCCTTCTCGGCCTCCTCGATGGCCGCGCGCTTACGCTGCTGGGCCTCTTGCCGCGCCTCGCGCGCCTCGCGGTCGGTCTCCTCGAAAACCTCCTGCTTGTCCTGCATCGCCTTCGCCTGCGTCACCTTGAGCTCGGCGTCGGCCTGCTTTAGGTTCTCGTCGGCGGCCGCGTCGAGCGCAGCCGCCCGACGCAGCGCATCGCTGCGTTCGACGAGCGCGACACCGCGCTTGCGGAGTTCAGGATCACCGAGCGCGGTGCCGACGGCGGTGTCGAGCATGCCCAGTGAACGGCGGTAGAACAGCCGGGCGGGATCCTCGGAGTCCAGCCGCGCCACGAACTGGTCGTCGATCAACTGCAGCGGCATGCGGGCCAGCTGGTACTGAATCCTCAGTACCGCCCTCGGGATAGCGGTCAGGCTCATGGTCTGGCTCCTTCTCAGGCGTCGTTGTCGAGGTTGTCGGCTTGGCGCCGGATGCGGTCGGCCTCGGCGTGCGCGCTCGCCGACTCCTGGACGGCTTCGCGATGTTCTTCGAGCGCACCGGCGAGTTGGCTGTCGGCGTCGCGGATCCCGGCGCGTTGCTCGGCCTCAGCTTCGCGCTCCCTGCGCTCGGCGTCGAGATCGGCCTGGGTGCGCTGCTCGTCGAGTTCCCGCTGGGCGGCCTGCTCGACGGCGCGCTTCTCGGCCGCCTGCTGACTTTCCACCGCACTCTTCTCGGCGGCCGCTTCGGCGTTCACCGCGGCGCGTTCCTGGGCGCCTTCGCGGCGTGCCTCGGCGACATCGGCGCGCGCATCCCGCGCCTCGGCGTCGGCGACCGATTGAATCGTGGCGGCTTCTTTGCGCTGCTTGGCCTCGGCCTGCTGGAGCTGCCCTTCGGCGGTGAGCGAGTCGTTTCCGGTGACCGCGCCGAACAGCTCTTTGGCCTTGCCCTTCACCGAGTCGACCAGGCTTTCGCGAGCCTGTCCGGCCTTGTCGTGGTCCGTCATTCGGGCCTCCTCTCGTGGGCTTAGGTTCCACATCGGCGAGGGTCCGAAACACGGCTGTGACGGAATCGCTGCAATCATGTGGGACGTGCTGACGACGATCCCGGTCATCGCGCTGACCGGCTATCTCGGCGCGGGCAAGACGACGGTCCTCAACCATGTCCTGCGCACACCGGGAGCCCGCATCGGGGTGGTGATCAATGACTTCGGCGAACTCAACGTCGACGCGGGCCTGGTGACCGGGCAGGTGGACGAACCGGCGTCGATCACGGGTGGCTGCATCTGCTGCCTGCCCGACGACGGCGGACTCGACGAGGCCCTGGCCAAGCTCGCCGATCCGAAGTTGGGCCTCGACGCGATCATCGTGGAGGCCAGCGGCCTGGCCGACCCGATCGCGATATCGCGGCTCATCCGGTTCAGCGGCGTGGACCGCATCCGGCCCGGCGGCATCGTCGACGTCATCGACGCCGCAACGCATTTCGACACCGTCGACGACCGCGACACCCCGCCCGCCCGCTACGGGGCGGCGTCGCTGGTCGTGGTGAACAAGCTCGATCGGATCGCACCGGCCCACCGCGACGACGTCGTCAAGCGCATCGAGGACCGCGTGCGCCAACGCAATCCGGACGTCCACGTGGTCGGCGCCGTCGCAGGTCGGGTGGACCCTGCTCTGCTGTACGACGTGTCCGAAGTGGCGGCCGAAGACGGTCAGCTGTCGCTGCGCGAACTGCTGGTCGACGCCGAAACGCACGAGCATCCGCACGTGCACGCCGACTCGGTGACCGTTACCGGCGGCGGGTGCGTAGACCCCGGCGCCCTGCTCGACCTTCTCGAGTGTCCGCCGGAGAACGTCTACCGGATCAAAGGCACCGTCGCGGTGCGCTACCGCGACCGGAGCCGCGCCTACGTCGTCAACGTGGTCGGCACGTCAGTGCACATCACGACCGCACCGGCGAAGGCCAGAACCAACAACCTCGTCGCGATCGGCACGCACATCGACACAACGGACGTCCGGGCGCGGGTGCAAGCGGCGCTGCACCCGCATGACGGCCCGCCGCCCGCCGCCGGGGTGCGCCGCTTGCAACGCTATCGGCGGCTGAGCGTATGACGCTGCCTACAGTGGCGTCATGAGCGTCGCCGAGGAGCGCGCCGGAGTCGGCCTGACGAACCTCGACCAGCCGCTGAGCGAGGATGCCGGCGCGACGAAACGCGATCTCGTCGACTATCTCGACGCGGTGTCCGAACGGATTCTCCCCGGCTTGGCCGACCGTCCACTGACCGTGCTGCGGGCGTTGCGGGGCCAGGCGCCGTTCATGCAGAAGAACGTGCCGAAGTACACGCCGGACTGGGTGAAGACCGTCACGATGTGGGCGGAGTCATCGCATCGCGAGGTGCGCTATGCCCTGTGTGACGACCGGCGCACGCTGCTGTGGCTGGCCAACCAGCGCGCCGTCGAGTACCACCCGACGCTGGGCCTGGCCGGCGACATCTACCGGCCCACCCACCTGGTGCTCGACCTCGACCCGCCGCCGGGTAGCGACTTCGGCGTCGTGGTCGCGGCGGCACAGCTTGTCCGCCAGGCACTTTCGGACTGCGGCCTGTCGGGCGCGGTGAAGACCAGCGGCGCCAAGGGAATTCATGTGTTCGTCCCGGTGGACGGCAGCGCCCCGGTCGAGGACGTCGCAGCGGCCACCAGAGCGCTGGCAGCCCGTGCCGAGGCGATCGACCCGACTTGTACCACTACGGCTTTCATCGTCGAGGACCGCCAGGGCAAGGTGTTCGTCGATTCCACCCGCGCCGGCGGGGCGACCGTCGTCGCCGCTTACAGCCCGCGCCTGCGGGCCGGCACGCCCGTGTCCTTTCCGGTGGCGTGGTCGGACCTGGATCGCATCACCCCGGCCGATTTCACCGTGCACACCGCGCTCGACGCCCTGGGTTCGCGGGATCCGTGGAACGACGACATGCCCGCCCCACAGGCACTGCCGGCTGAGCTCGTCGAGCACGGCCGCACGATCCCCGTCGCACGAGTGGCCGCGATGCACGAAGGCAAGCGGCGGGCACGCGCGCGGCGCTCGAAGGCCGACTGACCGGTTTGCCATGGGCGCCAACGGGTAGTCGGCACCGGTGATCGGCGACGCGGCTCGGTTGTTGCGCAGCACCGCGACGCGCGCGGTGGGCGCGCTGCCGATTGTCGGCCCCGCCCTCGCGCCGCCACCCCGGCTCGAGATCGACGGCAGCGTCGTGTTCATCACGGGTGCCGCTCGCGGGTTGGGCGCCGAGATCGCCCGGCAGGCGTACACGCGCGGGGCGCATGTCGCGCTCGTGGGGCGTCGTTTACCGACGTTGGAGGAACTGGCCGCCGAACTGGGTGACAGGGCCGCGGCGTTCCAGGCCGACGTGACCGACGCCGAGGCGTTGCAGCGGGCCGCTGACGGCACCGCCGAGACGTTCGGCGGCATCGACGTGGTGGTCGCCAACGCAGGCATCGCCCCGCCGTCACAACCGGTCACCACCATGGCGCCGGACGACTTCGAACACACCGTGGAGGTCGACCTGCTGGGTCAGTGGCGCACGGTGCGCGCCACGTTGCCCAGCGTGCTGGAGCGCCGGGGCCACGTGCTGTTCGTCGGCTCCATCTACGCGTTCTTCAACGGCGTGCTGGCCGCGCCGTACGCGGTCAGCAAGGCCGGCGTCGAGCAGCTCGCCAGGACCCTGCGCGTCGAGCTGGCCCAGCACGGGGTGACCGCCGGCATCGCCTATCTCGGCTTCATCGACACCGATCTGACGTCCGACGCCTTCGCCGACGAGCACGCGGCGGCGATCCGCGAAGTGGCTCCCGGATTCATCACCGCGCCGATGGCCGTCGAGGACGCGGCCGCGGCCGTGCTTTCCGGTATCGAACGGCGCGCACCGCAGGTCAGCGCACCCGCGTGGGTCGCTCCGGCGCTGGCGGCGCGGAGCTTGACCACGACGGTGATGGACCAGGTGCTCATGACCAATCCCGGGGTGGCGCGCGCCGTGGGCGCCGCCGAAGCCGATGCCCGCGGCTGACGGCGATTCGCCGGTCGGATAAACGGGTATCGACCAGCGCATCAGTGAGGCCCGTGGTTGAGGGAGTCCGGAGATGGTGGGCTGGCTGGACAGGCTGCAGCGACGTCACCGCCGCGTCGGCTTCGTCATCGCCGTCGTCTACAAGTACGTCGACGACCAGGGCGGCTACCTGGCCGCGCTGATCACCTACTACGCGTTCGTGTCGCTGTTTCCGCTGCTGTTGCTGCTGACGACGGTGCTCGGCGTGGTCCTCATCGGCCGCCCGGAGCTGCAGCACCAGATCGTCGAATCCACGATGAGCCAGTTCCCGGTCATCGGCTCCCAACTGCAGCAACCCGAACAACTCAGCGGCGGCGTCACCGCTGTCGTCGTCGGCATCGCCGGTGCCCTGTACGGCGGGCTGGGAGTGGGGCAGGCCATCCAGAACGCGATGGACTCGGTGTGGGCGGTGCCGCGCAACAACCGCCCCGACCCGTTCCGGTCGCGGCTGCGCAGCCTGCTGCTGTTGTTCGTGCTCGGGTCGGCGGCGATCGCGGCGACGGTGCTTTCGGCGGTGGGCCACGCGACCGCCGGGCTGGGGCTGTTCGGCAAGATCGGCGTCACCGTCGTCACGGTGGCGATCAATGCGGTGATCTGCCTGGTGGCGTTTCGCGTCACCACCGTGCGTCACCTGTCGTACCGCGACGTCCTCCCCGGCGCGCTGACCGCCGCCGTCATCTGGCAACTGCTGCAGTGGTTCGGCGCGAACTATGTCGCGCACACGATCAAGTCGGCGAGCGCCACGAACAGCGTGTTCGCGTTGGTGCTGGGCCTGCTCGCGTTCCTGTACCTCGTGTCGGTGACGCTGGTGATGTGCGCGGAGATCAACGTCGTCCGGGTGGACCACCTCTACCCCCGGGCGTTGCTGACGCCGTTCACCGACGACGTCGATCTCACCCCCGCCGACCGCCGCACCTACACGCGCAGGGCGAAAGCCGAACGGGCGAAAGGCTTTCAGAAGGTCAGTGTGCGATTCGACTCGGACCATCGTGAGTAGCGCATCGATCGGTTGCGCACCTCACGACGAGCCGACCACCACCGAAGCGGGTATGCCCCTCCCATGACCAAACCCTCCCCTGATCGCAAAGCCGTCTTCATCACCGGTGCCGCGGCCGGCATCGGCCGTGCCACCGCGCTGACGTTCGCCCGCAACGGGTTCGTCGTCGGCGGTTACGACATCGACGAGGTCGGGCTCAAGACCCTGGCCGACGAGATCGACCAGCTGGGCGCAGTCGCGCATACCGGGCACCTCGACGTCACCGATCCCGACGAGATGGCGCTGCGGGTGGGCGAGTTCGCCGAGGCCGCGGGTGACCGGCTCGACGTCATGATCAACAACGCGGGAATCCTGCGCGCCGGCCGCTTCGAGGAGATGGACATCGACGGCCACCTCAAGGAGATCGACATCAACGCCAAAGGCGTCGTCAACGGCCTGTACGCGGCGTTTCCCTACCTGCGCAAGACGCCCAACTCCGTCGTCGTCAACCTCTCCTCGGCCTCGGCGATCTACGGCCAGGCCGAGTTGGCGAACTACAGCGCTACGAAGTTCTTCGTCCGCGGGATCACCGAGGCGCTCGACATCGAGTGGAACCGCTACGGCATCCGCGTCATCGCGATGTGGCCGCTGTACGTGCAGACCGCGATGACCGACAGCATCAAGACCGGCACCACCGACTCGCTCGGCATCCGGCTCACCGCACAGGGCATCGCCGACGCGATCGTCAAGGCGACCGAACCGTCGTGGTTGCGGCGCGCCCTGCACCAGGTGCACTTCCCCGTCGGCTCGCAGACCAAGGTGCTGACCGCCGGGTCGCGGTTCTCACCGGGGTGGCTGACCCGGCTGGTGAACAAGCGGCTCGCGCACTCCTGACGTTCGCCGTGTTGTTCGGGCAGTTCCGAATCGGTTGGCTACGCTCGCCGAGTGGTCACACGGCTGACTCGGCGAGGGTTCCTGGCGATGACCGCGGGCACGGCGCTCGTCGCCGCGGGCTGCGGTTCGGACAAGCCGGGCACCGTCGCCAAGGACGGATCGGTCACCGTCAAGCACGTCTTCGGTGAGACCAAGATCCCAGCACCGCCCAAGCGGGTGGTCAGCGCGGGACTGACCGAACAGGACGACCTGCTGGCGCTCGGAGTGGTGCCGATCGCCGTCACCGACTGGTTCGGCGGCGAACCGTTCGCGGTATGGCCGTGGGCGCAACCGAAACTCGGCGGCGCCCAACCCACGGTGCTGAGCCTCGCCGACGGAATCCAGGTCACCCAGATCGCGGGGCTGAAGCCGGATCTGATCGTGGCGGTCAATGCCGGACTTGACCACGACACCTACACGAAGCTGTCCGAGATCGCGCCGACGGTCGCGCAGTCCGGGCAGGACGCGTTCTTCGAGCCCTGGCAGGAGCAGTCCGGCACCGTCGGTCAGGCGGTCTTCAAGCACGACGAGATGCAGAGTCTGATCGCGGGGGTCGACGACAAGTTCACCGCGGTGGGCAAGAACAACGCCGCGTGGGCGGGCAGGTCCGCGGCGTTGCTGCACGGCCAGCTGCGCGACGGTAAGCCGCAGGCCCTGACGCCGGATTGGCGCGGCGAGTTCCTCACCCACATCGGACTGCGCGCCGTGGACAACGTCGACCTCGCCGACGTGCTGATCTGGAACACCGAAACCGACGAGGAACGGGCTGCACTGCTCGCAGACCCGGCCGTCGCGAAACGCGGTAAGGCCAACATCTTCACGGGCAAGGAACTCGCGGGCGCGATCGCGTTCGCCTCGCCGCTGTCGTACCCCCTGGTGGCCGACCGCCTGCCGCCGCTCATCGGGCAAGCGCTGAGCTGACGGGGCGTCCAGACGGCTGGGCTGTCAAAATGGCGCGGTGACGGTTACTCCGGACACCCGTACGACCGAGGACCGCGGCTTCGCGACGACCGGCTCTGCCTACTATCCGACGCTGGTCGCGGTCTTCACCGGCCTGGTGTTGATCTCCAACGTGGC
>NZ_LZKP01000024.1 GCF_001672895.1 Mycobacterium sp. E740 | reverse complement strand
ATGCCATCGCCGCTTGCGGCCGTCCGTCTTGACCGCGATCGCTTCGGTCTGCTGTGCCACTGTCCCCGTTATCCGCTCCTTGGTCCTCCCGATACTACGGCTGATCTTGACACCGCGGGTTGTCGGTCCGGGCCGGTGTCCGCGGCGTAGCGGATGATGGGGGAGTGGCACACAGACCCAGCGGCCCAGGACGCGCCGCGACGGCTCCGCGCACGGCGCGGCCGAGCTTCGCGGAGTCGCTAGCGGGCGCCGACTCCGTCGCCGACGCCGAACGCCGTCGCGCGCTGCGGCGCATGAAGGTCGTCGCGTTGAGTTTCCTCATCGGCGCGACGATCGTCTTCCTGCTCTGCACGTGGGCGCAGTCGACCGGGGCGCCTGGGTGGGTGGGCTACGTGCGCGCCGCCGCCGAGGCCGGCATGGTCGGCGCGCTGGCGGACTGGTTCGCGGTCACTGCGCTGTTCAAGCACCCGCTGGGCATCCCGATTCCGCACACCGCGATCATCAAGCGCAAGAAGGACCAGCTCGGTGAGGGCTTGGGCACCTTCGTCCGGGAGAATTTCCTGTCGCCCGAAGTGGTCTCCACGAAGCTGCGCGACGCCGAGGTGGCGGGCCGGCTCGGAAAGTGGCTGTCGGACCGCGCGCACGCCGAACGGGTCGCCGCCGAGACCGCCACGGTGCTGCGCGTCCTGGTGGAGATGCTGCGCGACGAGGACGTGCAGAACGTGCTCGACCGGATGATCGTCAAGCGCCTCGCCGAGCCGCAGTGGGGCCCACCCGTCGGTCGCGTGCTGGGCACGCTGCTCGCCGAACGCCGGCAGGAGGCGTTGCTGCAGCTGCTCGCCGACCGCGCGTTCCAGTGGTCGCTCAACGCCGGGCCCGTCATCGAGCGGGTGGTCGAACGCGACTCGCCGACCTGGTCGCCGCGCTGGGTCGACCATCTCGTCGGCGACCGCATCCACCGGGAGCTGATGGACTTCACCGACAAGGTGCGGCGCAATCCCGACCACGAACTGCGCCGCTCGGCGACCCGGTTCCTGTTCGAGTTCGCCGACGATCTGCAGCACGACGAGGCGACGATCCAGCGCGCCGAGAACGTCAAGGAACAGATCATGGGCCGCGACGAGGTCGCGCGTGCCGCCGAGACGGCGTGGACGGCAGCCAAGCGCATCATCCTGGAGTCCGTCGATGATCCGTCGTCGGCGCTGCGTACCCGCATCGCGGACTCGGTCGTGCACATCGGGGAATCGCTGCGCGACGACGCCGACCTGCGCGACAAGGTCGACAACTGGATCAGCCGGGCGGCCCAGCACCTGGTCGCCGAGTACGGCGTCGAGATCACCGCGATCATCACCGAAACCATCGAGCGGTGGGACGCCGACGAGGCCAGTCGGCGCATCGAACTCCATGTCGGGCGCGATCTGCAGTTCATCCGGATCAACGGCACCGTGGTCGGGTCTCTGGCCGGTCTTGTGATCTATTCGATAGCCCAGCTACTCTTCTGACCTGCGCTAACGAGTGCTTGCAAAAGTTAGCACCCCGTCGTACGGTAATGATGTCGCATTTTGGATACCCGGTGCACGAGGGGGGCCACGTATGTCGCAAGATGACAATCTTGCCGTCGTCGTGTCCAACGCTGCGCAGAACGCTGCCCAGGACATCGGCACGTTCATCCGGACGCAACGCGAGGCCGCCCAGGTATCGGTACGACAGCTGGCCGAGAAGGCCGGCGTCAGCAATCCCTACCTCAGCCAGATCGAGCGGGGGTTGCGGAAACCGTCCGCAGACGTGCTCAGCCAGATCGCCAAGGCGCTGAGGGTGTCGGCGGAAGTGCTGTATGTGAGGGCCGGGATTCTCGAGCCCAGCGAGACGAGCGAGGTCCGCGACGCGATCGTCAACGACATCGCGATCACCGAGCGGCAGAAGCAGGTGCTGCTCGACATCTACACGTCGTTTCGCCAGCAGAACGAGGCCGAACACGAGGCCGAAGTTGCCGAGACCGGTGACGGAACAGAAGAGGAGTCGGCGACTGACTAGACACTTCTTCGACTGACCACACGAGAAAAACGACACACCAACGACATGCCTAGGAAGGAACAAACCATGGCCAAGAACACCCCGGCCAAGAACCAGCCGACCGTCGACGACCTGAAGGCCCCGCTGCTCGCGGCCGTCGGTGCGGCCGATCTGGCGCTCGAGCGGGTCAACGAGATCGTCGCGACGCTTCGTGAGCGCGCCGACGACGCCCGCACCGACTCGCGCACCCGCGTCGAGGAGACCCGCGCGCGGATCGACCGGCTGCAGGAGGAGCTGCCGTCGCAGTTCGGTGAGCTGCGCGAGCGGCTGAACTCCGACGAGCTGCGCAAGTTCGCCGAGACCTACGCCGAGGCGGCCACGACCACCTACAACAAGCTCATCGAGCGCGGCGAGGCCGCCCTCGAGCGGCTGCGCAGCCAGCCCGGCTTCAGCGAGGCCGCCGGTCGGGTGGAGGGCTACACCGACCAGGCCGTCGAGCTGACCCAGGAGGCGCTGGGCAACGTCGCCGCGCAGACCCGCGCCGTCGGTGAGCGCGCTGCCAAGCTGGTCGGCGTCGAGCTGCCGAAGAAGGGCGCGGACAAGGCCGCCGAGAAGCAGGCGCCGGCGAAGAACGTCGCCAAGAAGGCTCCGGCCAAGAAGGCGCCCGCCAAGAAGGCCCCGGCCAAGAAGGCTCCGGCGAAGAAGGCTGCGGCCAAGAAGGTCACCCAGAAGTAAGCAGTCCGACAGTCGGGTAAGTCGACCGAGGGGACGTAACCCGCCTAGTCTGGAGAGCGTGCAGCTCCAAGGCTTGGTGGGTTACGTCCTCTTCTTTTTGCAGATCGCCGTTCTGGTGATGACGGTGTACGCGTTCGTGCACGCGGCGATCCAGCGGCCCGACGCCTATACGGCCGCCGACAAACTGACCAAGCCGGTCTGGCTGGTGATCCTCGGCGTCGCCGGATTGCTGGCGTTGGTGCTCGGCTCCGTGATGGGTCCCGCCATCGCCGCCGTCGCGTCCGGTGTGTATCTGGTCGACGTGCGGCCCAAGCTCCTGGAGATCCAGGGAAAGTCGCGCTAGTGCGCGGCGTGGTCGCGGCCGCCCTCTCGGCGGCCGGATTTCTGGCACCCATGCTCACTGCGCCCGCGGCTGCGGCCGATCCGGCGCCACCCGCGCCGCGCTATGTCGACCACGTCGAATGGGCGAAGTGGGGCGATCTGTCCACCCTGCGGGTCTACCCGACGCCGGCTGGGCGCCAGGCGTCCGGAATGGCCAGCCCGGCGCAGGGCGAAGCGGCGTGGACGCAGGTGCTCGCGCTTGCGCCGGAAGCCGACATACCCGGGATGAAACCGCAGTTCACCTGTCACTGGGAGTTCGCAGAACTCTACAGTCCCGGCAAGACCAGCTGGAATCTCGAGCCGTGGCGGCCGCTGGTCTCCTACGACACGATGGTGCAGACCGGCTGCAACCCCGGCGGTACCGAAGAACCGTTCTAGTGCCTGCCAGCCATAGCCGTGCCGAGGTCGCCGCGCTGGTCGACCACACCCTGCTCAAACCCGAGGCCACCGAGAGCGACGTCCGCGCGCTGGCCGCAGAGGCCGCGGAGCTCGGGACCTACGCGATCTGTGTTTCGCCGTCGATGACCTCGCTCGCCCGTGAGTGCGCTTCGGCGGCTCAGGTCGTGTGCGCGGTCGTGGGGTTCCCTTCGGGCAAGCATCGATCGGCGATCAAGGCCGAGGAAGCCCGCCTGGCGGTCGACGACGGCGCGGCCGAGATCGACATGGTGATCGACGTCGGTGCCGCGCTGCACCGCGATTTCGACGCAGTGCGCGCCGACGTCGGCGCGGTGCGCTCGGCGATCGGCGGGCGCGCACTGAAGGTGATCGTCGAGTCGGCCGCGCTGCTGGCGCTCGGGGACGAAGAGACGTTGCTGACGACGTGCCGGGTCGCGGCCGACGCGGGCGCCGACTTCGTCAAGACGTCCACCGGGTTCCACCCTGCCGGTGGGGCCTCGGTGCGGGCGGTGGAACTGATGGCGACGGTAGGGCCCCAGGTCAAGGCCAGCGGTGGGATAAGAACGACGGTTGACGCGATCGCGATGCTCGATGCGGGCGCGACCCGGTTGGGGCTTTCGGGCACCCGAGCTGTGCTCGAGGGCTTGCGGTGAAACGGCCGGAGAAAAGTATTTACGCGCCGTTCACGAATTTGCTGTACGCTGACGACACCCTTCGCGTAGAGGCGTCGGATATGCTCTGCGCACGCGAAACGACGGATAGGATCCGATCATGACGACTCAAACTGGTTTGCTTCGTAGGGTTCCGGCGGTGGCGGGGTTGACTGCGGTCCTGGCGATGGGGGCGTTCACCGTCTCCTGCTCCAAGGAGGAGGAGAAGGCGCCCGAGACGTCGACCACGATCACCACGACGACGACCACGACGGCGACCACCACGCCCGCACCTGCGACGCCGACCGAGAAGGCGCCGCGCATCGATCCCGGAAAGCCCAATCCGTTCTCGCCCACGATCTACGCACCCCCGGCTCCCGGTGCGACGCCCGGCCGGCATCGCGGCGGCAACGCCGAGTAAGCGCGCGGTTGCGGCCCTGCTCGCAGCCGCGCTGCTGATCGCCGCGTCGGGGGCATGCGCGTCGCGGAGCCCCGCCGTGATCACGGGCCCGTACGCGGCGTTGCTGGCCAGCTCGACCGATCTCGGCCCGTCGCGTTCGGATGATGCTCAGCTCACGGTGACGCTGGACGGGCCCGGGCAGCCCGACGCGCTGATGCACTGGACCGCGGCCCACAACCTGTGGGTGCGATGGCGGCCCGGTGATCGGTGGGCGATCGTCGAGGGTGCGGCCGCCGACGTCGCCGGCGCGTTCGGCGTGCCGGTGCGCGACTACCGCGCGCCGAAGGGCGAGCTCTTCTACGCATCGCCGGCGCAACCGACGGTTCCGTCGGAGTTGCGCCCCGTGGTCACGGGCGTCGGCCGGATCATGAGTTACACCCCGTACCGCACGAAGACACCCGACTTCCATCCGTTGGATGTGCCCAAGGGCGGCTTGACGCCCGAGGGGCTGCTGTCGGCGTACAACGCGAAACCGCTCGCCGACGCCGGTTTCACCGGAAAAGGCTCGACGATCGTGATATTCGCGTTCGACAGCGCCGAGCAGGACGACCTCGACCGGTTCGCCGACTCGTCCGGCCTGCCGCGGTTCAGCCCCGAGATCGTCGGCGGCAAGCCGGCCGAATCTCACGGCGAGTCCGCGATGGATCTTCAGATGGCGCACGCCATTGCGCCCGAAGCCCGATTGGTCGTCGTCAACGCCAGGCCCACCGTGGAGGGCGACGGCGCGTACGAGAAGATCGGCAGGCTGTTCGAGTCGGTCGACCGCGACTATCCGGGCGCGGTGTGGAGCCTGTCGATCGGGTGGGGTTGCGAGGCGTTCGTCAGCGCGGCTGATCTCGCTCCGGTGGAGGCGGCGTTGGCGGCCGCCCAGCGGCGTGGCACTTCGGCGTTCGACGCCAGCGGGGACACCGGCGGCCTGGAATGCAAAGGGGGAGAACGGTGGTCGGCGCCGCCCGGCCCAGACGACATCGGCCTCGACGCGATCGCGTCGCTGCCCACGATGACCTCGGTGGGCGGCACGACGCTGTCGACTGGCACGCGCGGACAGTGGCTGGCCGAGGACGCCTGGGTGGATTCGCCGTTGTCGCAAGGCAGTAGCGGCGGGGTGTCGAAACTGTTCGCGCGGCCGACGTGGCAAGACCAGTTGTCGGTGGAACGGGACAGCGCAGGCCGCCGCCTCGTTCCCGACGTCGCAGCCGTCGCCGATCCGTTCACGGGTGTGCGGTTCATCTTCGGTCAGCAGGAGGTCGTCGGTGGCGGCACGTCACAGTCGGCGCCGATCTGGGCGGCGTTGACGGTGTTGATGAACGAGTACCTGGTGGCCAACGGCGGGAAACCGGTGGGAGATCTCAACCCGCTGCTGTACCGGGTCGCCGCCGGGTCGGCCCGGCCGGGCTTTCGTGATGTGCATCGGGGCGGCAACGCCGTCGACCTGGCCATGCCGGGCTACGACCTGGTGACCGGGTTGGGCACACCCAACACCTACAACCTCGCCCGCAATCTGCTCGATGTCCAGCGAGGGCTGAAGGGACGGCACGCACGCGGCCCTAACGGCGGCCAGAACCCTTGACGGGCATGTTGTTTCCTCATCTGGCACCTCGCTCGCGAGTTCCGTTCCGTCTGGCATTGGTGGTGCTGGCGGTACTGCTGGCGGGATTCGCGGTGCTGCGGTGGCAGGCGCCGATGATCGGTGCCGCCGTGGTCGGCGTGGCGCTGGTGTTCGTGGTGTACCTCCATGCGGCGCGTATCGACGACGATGTGCCGGCGCGACTGTTGGCGTTGTCCGCGCTCGCGGCCGCGGGCCTCGGCATCGGTTGGGTGCTGGCGACAGGAGCGATCGTCGCCGATTCTCAGGATGTCGCGCTCGGGGTGAGCGAGCCCGATATGGGCAGGCTGTGGGAGGCAGTCGGAATTCCCGTGGCCAGCGGCATTCTCATGCTCGTTCCGCCGGTGGTCTTTCGATTGCTGCGTCCGTTCCGCGAACCACTGGACGGCTATGCGGTCGGCGCATTGAGCGCCGTCGTGTTCACGGCCGCGGCGACCGCGACCCGTCTGGTTCCGCAGTTCGCGACCGGGGTGACGGCCGAGGGACGGTCGATCGAAGGGCTGCTGGTGCAGGCGGGCATCCAGGGCTTGGTGCTGCCGGTCACGGCGACCGCACTCGGCGGGCTGGCCGGCATCGCGCTGTGGGCAGGGCGGGTTCGTGCGCTGGTCGCGAGTGTGGTTGTCACGCTTGCGCTTTACGCGCTCATGGGCGTGATCGAGTATGCGCCGGTGCCGAACATTCTGCACTTGGGAGTGCATGTCGGCATCGTCGTGGTCGCCTTGTGCGCCCTGCACATCGCGCAGCGGTCCGCGGCCCCTAGCCCGCAACGCGCGGGTCAGGCTGGTCCGGCGCGCGTGCTGGGCACGCTCGCGGTGGGCCTCGCCGTGTCGGCCGTCGCCGGTGTCGTGGTCGCGGTGGCGACCACTCCGAAGGTCGCCAGGATCGTCTGCCCACCAGACTGCGGGCGGCCACCGATCGGCGAGCCCGTCGAATCCAACCCGCGGTTCTACGCGCAGGACGGGGCCTTTTCCGTTCAATACCCCGGTCCCGGAACCGCATACCGGGCCACGCTCGACCCCGACGGGGTCGTGCTGGAGTTCACCGGCGGGGACACCGGAACACTGGAACTGTTCGGCCTGCCCGCCGGGGGCCGCACGCCCAAACAGATCACCGAACACCTCATCGACGAAGAATATCCGGACGCCACAACGCAATACGAGATTCCGAACGCGATGGTCGGCTACCAGCCCGGCTACGGTGTCGTCGCCGACGACTATCCCCAGGACGCCAACGGCAGCTTCACCCGTCTGCGGCTGATCGTGATGGTCGCGGTGCGCGACGACTACGCGTTGGCCGCAGCCGCGATAGGCCCGTACCGGGAGTTCAGCCGCGACTTCGGTTCCGGCCATCCGTCGGGCGCGAATCTGCAGCTGGCCCTCGATATGGGCAAGTACGTCAACAGTTTTCGCTGGGGCGGCGTCGCCGGCTGACGGTCACAGCTCCGCGAAACAGGGGTCCTGATTGTCCTTCGGAATCTGGGCGTTGTGTGTCGAGAACCGGCTCACCACACCGCTGTCGGTCACCTCGACCGAGTCGGCCTTGATCCCCAGCGGGTAATTCTTCGTCAACTGGGTGGTGAACGCGTCGAGCGCCGGCTGCACGGTCTCGCGCGGCAGCGTGAAGCCGAGCCCGGTCAACTCGAGTACCTGTAGCGTGATTCCGCCGTCGGCCACCGCCGGCTTGGCCCTGATGGAGCCGAGTGCGCCCTGCAGTTCGATCGTGCCGTCGGACGGGTTGGTCGTGACGCCGGAGACGAACGAGCCGATAAGCGGGATGGAGTCGGTGATGGTCTGGCGGATGCCCTCTGAGGACCAGGAGATGTCGGCCACCAGCGAGCCGATCGACCCGCCGGAGTCGGCCGTGTCCTCGAGCCGGACATCGTCGATCGACAGCTGCACCTTCATGCCCTTGGCGTCACGGATTTGGTTGCCGGCGGTTTCGACGTGGATGTTCGTGTAGTGGCCCGTCATGTGCTGGATCAGGAAGGGCGGCATGACGCCGAAAGACGCACTGGCTTCGTCTTCGACGACGCAGGACGTCGCGCGGGCGACGACGTCATCCGCGCGGTGGCGGGCGTAGAGCTCGCCCCCCAGCACAGCGGCCAGCGCGAGCGCCACCACGATGACCACGACCAGCACGATCGAGAGCGGATCGCGGAACAGGTTCTTCAGTTTCGACCCCGACGGCGGCGGCTCCGTCGGCGGGCCCTGCTGCGGCGGTGCAGGTGGCGGGACCTGGCCGTGTGGCGGCGGCGGTTGGTTCTGGTGGGCCCACGGGTCGGTCACGACCGCGATTGTGCCTTATCGCGACGGGTGAAGTCTGCGCGGTTGCGCATCACCGCGATTGTTTCGCGGATCTTTTGCGCGCCGGGCACGTCGATGTCGGTGACGAGCAGCTGCGGGTTGGTGCCCGCGGACGACACCACCTCGCCGATCGGGGATGCGACCAGGCTGCCGCCCACCCCGGTCGGGCCGAGAGCCGCGACCTCTTCGTTCGGGTGGCCCTGGTCGACCGCAGCGAGGTAGCCGGTGGTGTCGATGGCACGGGCGCGGGCCAGCAGGGTCCACTGCTCGAGCTTGTCCGGCCCGCTGCCCCACGACGCGTGCACGGTGATCAACTGCGCGCCGCGCTCGGCCAACTCGACGTACAGCTCGGGGAAGCGGACGTCGTAGCACAGCGTCAGGCCGACGCGCACGCCGTCGACGTCGATCAGGACCGGCTCGCGGCCGGGTGCGACGGTCTTGGACTCCTGGAAACCGAACGCGTCGTAGAGGTGGATCTTCTCGTAGTGCGCGTCGACACCCGGGCCTGTCGCGATCAGCGTGTTGAAGACCCGTCCGTCATGAGAGGGCGTGAACATCCCGGCGACGACGACGATCCCCGTGCGCTCGGCGATCGTCCGCACTCCCGAGGCCCACGGCCCGTCCAGTGGTTCGGCGACCGGGGCGAGAGGCACCCCGAACCGGCACATCGTCGCCTCGGGGAACAGCACCATCCGTGCGTCGGCGTCCGCCGCGCGGTGGGTGTACTCCTCGACCAAGGCGAGGTTGGCCGAAGGGTCGGTGCCGCTGAGGATCTGCGCCAGGGCAATCCGCATGCGCCCAGGGTACGCGTGCCGCCGGCTCCCGAGCGGCTGGTCAGATCGGTGCGACGGCCGACCACGGCACCGTCAGCACCCCGTCGCGCATCCGGCGGCGGGCCGGCTCAACGGGAAACCCGTTGTGCTGCAACAACTCCAGCATGGCACGCCACCGCACCCGCGGGCCGAACACCCCGTGTCCCGCCGCGCTGGCCCAGGCGTGGTCGGCGGCGCTCAGCAGCGCGTGTACGGGTTGGCCGTCGACGTTGTGATGGATCAGCACTTTGGGCAGGCGCTCCGCGAGGTCCGACGGACGTTCGATCGCGAACGGATCGCAGGCCAGCGTGAGGCTCAGTGGCCCGTCGGCGTCCAGCAGCACCCAGCAGCAACACCGGCCGAGCTCGTCGCAGGTGCCGTCGACGATGAGCCCGCCCGGTGCGAGCTGTCGCTGCATCGTGGACCACGCCTCCCCGACGGCTTCGACCGGGTACTGGCGCAGCACGTTGAACGCGCGCACCAGCACCGGGCGCATCCCGGCCAACTCGAAACCGCCGAGACCGAATTCGACGGAGTCGGTTCGTGCCTGACGCGCCGAGTGCACCCGCTCGGGGTCGATCTCCAGTCCAACGACGCGAATATCGTTGCGTACCAGGCGAAGCCGGGCCGCCAGCTCCAGCGTCGTTACGGGTAGCGCGCCATAGCCGAGATCCACGACAAGCGGATCGCCGGCGGAGAGCAGCGTCGCGCGCACCCGCGGCGCATGCACGAGCCAGCGGTCGCTGCGGCGCAACCGGTTGTAGCCGGTGGTGCCGCGCGTCAGCTGACCGATCGGCCCGCTCATGGCCTGAGTGTAGGACTGCGCGAAGCGTTCGCCCTGATCCACGCCGTGCGGTCGGCGAAACTCTTGTCGATCAAGCGTTTTCGGCGATCCACTCCGTGGTGAAGCGCTGCTCGGCGATCAGCAGGTTCACCAGCTGGCTGCCGATGAAGTTCTCGATCTTGCCGCCGACGAGCGGCACCCGGACCTCGACCTCCACGGTGAGCTCCAGCCGCGAACCGCTACCGCGCGGACTCAGCACCGCGGTGCCGGACAGCCCGGCGGGCGCGCCGGGAATCGACCCCCTGACCGTCGCAACGGCTTTGCCGTCGTTGACCGGGCCCCACGTCTCCTCGCGCACGAAGCTCAGGTCGCCGAAATGAAACTGGGTCACCACCCCGGGTAACCGGTCGGCCCGCAGCGTCTGAGTCGTTCTGATGTAGAGGCCGTCGCTTCCGCCCGTCCCATCGCGGATCATCGAGTCCAGCGAGTAGACGTCGGCGCCGGAATCGGTCAGCCGTGCCAGCCAGTACCGTTCGTCGGAGAATGCCCCGTGCACCTGTTCGACGGTGCCGTCGTAATCGGCGGCCATGTCGAAGGAACGCGGCATAGCTGGCCACGCTACCGTTACCGGCCGTGGCCAGTGCGCAACTAGGGGGTGCGTCCGTCGAGGAGGCGGTGCCGCTCGCGCCGCTGACCACGTTGCGGGTCGGACCTGTCGCCCGGCGGCTCATCACGTGCGACACCACCGAGAAGGTGATCGACGTGGTGCGCGCCCTCGGTCCGGGCGACGACTCGCTGGTGCTGGCGGGCGGGTCGAACGTGGTGCTGTCGGACCAGCTGACCGATTTGTCCGTCATCCATCTCGCGAACACCGAGATCACCGTCGACGGCAACGTCATTCGCGCCGAGGCCGGTGCGGTGTGGGACGACGTCGTGGTCACGTCGCTGGCGCATGGCTTGGGTGGGCTGGAGTGCCTGTCCGGAATCCCGGGCTCGGCCGGTGCCACGCCGGTGCAGAACGTCGGCGCGTACGGCGCCGAGGTGGCCGACATGATCCGGCGGGTGCGGCTGCTGGACCGTCGCACCGGCGAAGACCGGTGGGCCCCGCCGGAGGAGCTGCGGTTCGGATACCGCACCAGCATCCTCAAACACGCGCGCGACGCGATCGTGCTCGAAGTCGAGTTCGCCCTGGACGCCGATGGTCGCAGCGCGCCGCTGCGCTACCGCGAACTGGCCGGCGCGCTGGGCGCCGAACCGGGGAGCCGTGCCGATCCGCTCGCCGTCCGCGAGGCCGTGCTCTCGCTGCGATCGAACAAGGGGATGGTCCTCGACGAGGGAGACCACGACACCTGGAGCGTGGGCTCGTTCTTCACCAACCCGGTCGTGCCGCCCGCGGAGTTCGAACGGATCCGCGCCGAGCAGGACGGGCCGGTGCCCAGCTATCCCGCACCCGACGGAGTCAAGCTCGCGGCGGGCTGGCTGGTCGAGCACGCGGGCTTCGGCAAGGGCTATCCCGGCGACGGCGCCCCCGTGCGGTTGTCGACCAAGCACGCGCTGGCGCTGACGAATCGCGGCGGCGCCACCACCGCCGACGTGATCGCGCTGGCCACGACGGTGCGCGACGGTGTTCGAGCGAAGTTCGGGATCGATCTCACAGCCGAGCCGGTCCTGGTCGGCTGTTCGCTGTAGGTACGCTGACTTCACGTGAGTACTGCCCCCGCCTCCGACGCGTCGTCGCCGGAGTTCACCCGACGGCGCGCCTTGGCCGCACTGGCCGTCGGTGTCGTCGCGCCGGGGGCGCTTGCCGCGTGCATGACGAAGAACGACGAGTCGTCGTCGACGCAGAAACAGTCCGCGCCAGAAGCGCCGTCGCTGAGCTTCAAGCCCGCGAACGACGCCACCGACGTCGCCCCGACCGAACTGGTCGGCGTCAACGTCACCGACGGCTGGTTCCAGCGGGTGACGCTGACCAACCCCGAAGGCAAAGTCGTCGCCGGCGCGCTCAACCGCGACCGCACCGAGTTCCGGACCACCGAGCCGCTCGGCTACGGCGTCGAGTACACGTGGAAGGGCTCGGTCGTCGGCCGCGACGGCAAAGCGGTGCCGGTCGCCGGCTCGTTCTCCACGGTCAATCCCAGCAAGCAGGTCAGCGGCCAGTTCCAGCTCGCCGACGGTCAGGTGGTCGGCGTCGCTGCTCCGATCATCATCCAGTTCGACGCATCGATCAGCGACAAGGCGACGGTGGAGAAGGCGCTCAAGGTCACCACCGAACCGGCCGTCGAAGGCAGCTGGGCGTGGCTGCCCGACGAGGTCGGCGGTTCCCGCGTGCACTGGCGCACCCGCGAGTACTACCCGGCCGGCACCAAGGTGCACGTCGAGGCCAAGCTGTACGGCGTGCCGTTCGGCGACGGCGCGTTCGGCGCGCAGGACGCGACGCTGAGCTTCGAGATCGGCCGCCGCCAGGTCGTCAAGGCCGAGGCGTCGTCGCACCGCATCCAGGTGCTCGACGGAGCCGGTGCGGTGCTGATGGACTTCCCGTGCAGCTACGGCGAGGGCGACCTGGACCGGAACGTCACCCGCAGCGGAGTCCACGTCGTCAGCGAGAAGTACGAGGACTTCTACATGACCAATCCCGCGGCCGGCTATGCCAACGTGCGCGAGCGGTATGCGGTGCGGATCTCCAACAACGGCGAGTTCATCCACGCCAACCCGGCCAGCTCCGGCGCCCAGGGCAACACCAACGTCACCAACGGCTGCATCAACCTGTCCATCTCCGATGCGCAGCAGTACTTCAACAGCGCGATCTACGGTGACCCGGTCGAGGTCACGGGCACCCGGATCCAGCTGTCCTACTCCGACGGCGACATCTGGGACTGGGCCGTGCCGTGGGACGAATGGAAGGCGATGTCGGCGCTGTCGAAGGGGAACGCCCCGCAGCTGCCGAGCACTGCGCCCGCGACGCCTTCGGGCGCCCCGCAGCCGGTCAACGGCCGTTCCGGCCGCTGATACAGCTAGCCGCGGCGGTTGAACCGCGAGCCGCTGGCACCGCTGACCTGGTCACGCGGCCGAACCACGACCAGATCCAGGTCGACGTGCGACGGCCGGCTGGCGACGAACCCGATGATCTCGGCGACGTCCTCGGCCACCAGTGGGGTGACGCCCTCGTACACCTTGGCGGCGCGTTCCTCGTCGCCGCCGAACCGATTCAGCGAGAAGTCGGTCTTCACCATGCCCGGCGCAACCTCGGTGAGCCGCACCGGTTTTCCGAACAACTCGCTGCGCAGCGTCCGGTGCAGCACGCCTTGGGCATGCTTGGCCGAGGTGTACCCGCCGCCGTTGTCGTAGATCTCCACCGCGGCGATCGAGGTGACGGTGATGATCAGGCCGTCGCCCGACGCGATCAGCTTCGGTAGCAGTGCGCGGGTCACCAGCAGGGTGCCGAGTACGTTGGCCTCCCACATCCACCGCCAGTGCTCGATGTCGGACTCGGCCACCGGTTCCAGCCCGCGCGCGCCGCCGGCGTTGTTGACCAGCACATTTACCCGGTCCAGCGAGTCTGCCAGCGCCGATACGGCCTCGGTCGAGGTGACATCGGCCACAAACGCGGTGCCGCCGATCTCGTCGGCCAGGGCCCTGATGGGCTGCTCTCGGCGAGCGACGCAGACGACGTGAAAGCCCTGTGCCGCAAGGGTTCTCGCGGTCGCTTCGCCGATTCCGGCGCTAGCGCCGGTGACCACCGCGACCGGATCGTCGCGTTGCGCAGTTGTCATCCCCGAAACTTTAGTTGGCGTGCTAAGTTCACTCCCGTGTTGTCCAGTCAGGCCTGTCCGCGGCGCTCCTGTTGTTGTCGCGCAATTCGCCGCGCCTGACTGATACCGGACGAACCGCTGTCCTGCTGAGTCGCCAGGTGTGGCCTCGAAACCCACCGGCCGACTCCGTGAAGGACACACAATGCGCACGCCCGTCACCACCACACTTCCCGCCAAGACCTCGATCCGCAGCGCCCAACACGCCAAGCGCGCGCTGTTGGCTCGCCATCACATCGTCGCGCCGTCGCTGAAGGTGGCCGACGCCGCCGCCGGCTCGGTGTTCGGCGCGGCGCGCCTGCGCGGCCCCATCGCTCGCGACGTGATCGCCCAGGTCACCGGCCTGAGCATCGCGACCGTCAACCGCCAGGTCACCGCGCTGGTGGAGGCCGGTGTACTGCGCGAACGCGCCGACCTCGCGGTCTCCGGTGCGATCGGGCGCCCCCGCGTACCCGTCGAGGTGAACCACGAGCCGTTCCTCACGCTGGGTCTGCACATCGGTGCACGGACCACCAGCATCGTCGCCACCGACCTCTTCGGCCGCACCCTCGACGTCGTCGAGACACCGACGCCGCGGGGCTCGCAGGCCGCAGCTTTGGCATCGCTGGCAGGAAGTGCGCGCCGATATCTGAGCCGCTGGCATCGTCGCCGCCCGCTCTGGGTGGGCGTTGCGGCGGGCGGCGTCGTCGACAGCACCACCGGCTACCTCGATCATCCGCGGCTCGGGTGGTCCGACGCCCCGGTGGGGCCGGTCCTCGTCGAGACGCTCGGGCTGCCGGTGTCGGTCGCATCGCACGTCGACGCGATGGCGGGGGCCGAGCTGCTGCTCGGCACGCGCAGGCACTCGTCGGCGACGACCAGCCTCTACGTCTACGCCCGCGAGACCGTCGGCTACGCGCTGTCGATCGGCGGGCGGGTGCACTCGCCGGCCAGCGGCCCCGGCACGATCGCCGCCCTGCCCGCGCAATCCGAACTGCTCGGCGGCACAGGGCAATTGGAGTCGACGGTCAGTGACGAGGCGGTGCTGATCGCCGCACGCAAGGCGCGCGTCATCCCGGTGGAGGGTCCCGGCTCCACGATGCAGGCGCTGCTCAAGGTCGCCCGGCAGGGCAGCCGGCCCGCGCAGGACCTGCTGGCCGAACGCGCGCGGGTGCTGGGTGAGGCCGTCGCGCTGCTGCGCGACATGCTCAACCCCGACGACCTGGTCCTCGGCGGTCAGGCCTTCACCGAATACCCCGAAGGCATGGCGGACGTGCAAGCGGCGTTCGCGCAGCGATCGGTGATGCCGGCCCGGGAGATCCGGTTGACGGCCTTCGGCAACCGGGTGCAGGAGGCCGGCGCGGGTGTGGTGTCGCTCGGCGGGCTGTACGCCGACCCGATCGGGGCCATGCGCCGCGCTGTCCGCAAGGAAGTCACTGCCTGAGCGGCCTGCGTCCGGCGACGGTGTAGACATGATCGTGTGCGCCTAGCAACGGAACTGCTCGGGTCTGACGTCGCCGGCCTTCCGGCTCCCCGCCGCGTGGCCGTGCTCTCGGTGCACACGTCGCCGCTGGCCCAGCCCGGCACCGGTGATGCCGGCGGGATGAACGTCTACGTCCTGCAAACCGCGTTGCAGATGGCCCGCCGTGGAGTCGAGGTCGAGATCTTCACGCGGGCGACGTCGTCGTCGGAGGAGCCGACCGTGCGGGTGGCGCCCGGTGTGCTCGTCCGCAACGTGGTGGCCGGGCCGTTCGAAGGGCTCGACAAGTACGACCTGCCCACCCAGCTGTGCGCGTTCACCGCGGGCGTGCTGCGTGCCGAGGCGACCCACGAGCCGGGCTACTACGACATCGTCCATTCGCACTACTGGTTGTCCGGCCAGGTCGGCTGGCTGGCCCGCGACCGGTGGGCGGTGCCGCTGGTGCACACCGCGCACACGCTGGCCGCGGTGAAGAACGCGGCGCTGGCCGACGGTGACTCGCCCGAACCGCCGTTGCGCGCGGTCGGTGAGCAACAGGTGGTCGACGAGGCCGACCGGTTGATCGTCAACACCGAACACGAAGCGCAGCAACTCATTTCGATACACGGGGCCGACCCGGGGCGGATCGACGTCGTGCACCCGGGCGTCGACCTGGAGACGTTCACGCCGGGGGATCGACGCGCCGCGCGCGCCGCGTTGGGGCTCGACACCGACGAGCAGGTGGTCGCGTTCGTCGGGCGCATCCAGCCGCTGAAGGCGCCTGACGTCGCTTTGCGCGCCGCCGCCAAGCTGCCGGGGGTGCGCGTGCTGGTCGCGGGTGGTCCGTCGGGCAGCGGGCTGGAAGCGCCCGACGGGCTGGTTCGGCTGGCCTCTGATCTGGGTATCTCGGACCGGGTGACGTTCCTGCCGCCG
>NZ_LZKP01000023.1 GCF_001672895.1 Mycobacterium sp. E740 | reverse complement strand
CCGTCATCGCGATACAGACCCAGCAGCATCGACCCGATACCTTCACCGCTCTTGTGGATGCGATAGCCGATGACCACACAGTCGGCGTCGCGGGCGTGCTTGACCTTGACCATCTCACGCTTGCCCGGCAGGTACGGACCGTCGAGGCGCTTGGCGATCACGCCGTCGAGTCCCGCGCCCTCGAACTGCTCGAGCCAGCGGGCGCCGAGTTCCGGGTCCTCAGTGGTGCGCGTGACATGACACCACTGTTTCTCTGTCACGGCGCCGAGCAGCGCGTCGCGGCGAACCCGGAAGGGTTCCTTCATCAGCGACGTGTCGCCGGTGGCCAGTGCGTCGAAACCGATGAAGTGTGCGGGGGTCTGTGCTGAGAGCATCTTGATGCGCGATTCGGCTGGGTGGATGCGCTGGCTCAGCGACTCCCAGTCCAGCCGGGTGCGGCCGTCGATCTCGCGGGGCATGACGATCTCGCCGTCGATCACGCAGCGTGGCGGTAACTCCGTCAGCGCCGCACTCACCAGTTCGGGGAAGTACCGCGTCATCGGTCGCTCGTTGCGGCTGCCCAGCTGAATTTCGTCGCCGTCACGAAAACAGATGGAGCGAAAGCCGTCCCACTTCGGTTCGTAGCAGGCGCCGGCCGGTATCGATGGCACCGATTTGGCGAGCATCGGAGACACCGGAGGCATGACGGGAAGACGCATCCCGCCCATTGTGGCGCAGCGCCCCACATCGATGACATTGCCCGCTGTCGGCGGTCTACGTGAGTATGGAACCCGTGGACCTCCCCGTGACCCCGCCGCTCGAGCCGATGCTGGCCAAAGCGCAGGCCAAGGTGCCCAACGAAGCGGGCGTGTGGTCGTACGAGCCGAAGTGGGACGGGTTCCGCGCCCTGGTCTTCCGCGATGGGGACGCGGTGGTGCTGTTGTCCCGCAGTGGAAAGGACCTGGGCCGCTACTTTCCCGAGGTCATCGAGTCGGTGCGCGACGAGTTGGCGGCGCGGTGCGTGCTGGACGGCGAGATCGTCATCGTCGCCGGCGACAAACTGGATTTCGAGGCACTTCAACTACGTCTGCATCCGGCCGCGAGCCGGGTCAGCATGCTGGCCGGGCGGACACCGGCGTCGTTCATCGCGTTCGACCTGCTGGCCCTCGGCGAGGACGACTACACGGCAAGGCCCTTCAGCGAGCGGCGCGCCGCGCTCGTCGACGCGCTGGCCGACGCCGGCCCGTCGTTTCGGGTGACACCGGCCACGACAGATCTGGCCACCGCTCAGCAGTGGTTCGAGCAGTTCGAGGGCGC
>NZ_LZKP01000022.1 GCF_001672895.1 Mycobacterium sp. E740 | reverse complement strand
GAAGATGGCCAAGCGCGGTGGCGGCGCGATCGTCAACCAGTCGTCGACTGCCGCGTGGCTGTACTCGAACTTCTACGGTCTGGCGAAGGTCGGCATCAACGGGCTGACCCAGCAGTTGGCCACCGAACTGGGTGGGCAGAACATCCGCGTCAACGCGATAGCGCCGGGTCCGATCGACACCGAGGCCAACCGGACGACGACGCCACAGGAGATGGTCGCCGAGATCGTCAAGGGAATCCCGTTGTCGCGCATGGGGCAACCGGAGGATCTGGTCGGCATGTGCCTGTTCCTGTTGTCGGATCAGGCGAAGTGGATCACCGGTCAGATCTTCAATGTCGACGGTGGACAGATCATCCGCTGATGAGTGACGATCTCAAGCTCGGCTACATCGGCCTCGGGAACATGGGCTCGCCGATGGCGAAGAGACTCGTGGAATGGCCCGGCGGGCTCGTGGTTTTCGACGTGCGGACCGAGGCAATGACACCGCTGGCCGAGGTCGGAGCGACACTGGCGGACAGCATCGCTGACGTCGCCAAGGCCGACGTCATCAGCGTGACGGTGCTCAACGACGAGCAGGTTCGCACGGTGGTAGGCGAGTTGGCGGCCAACGCCAAGCCGGGCACCGTGATCGCGATCCACTCGACGATCAGCCCCGAGACCGCCATCGAGCTCGCCGAGCAGTTACGCCCGCAGGACATCCACATCGTCGACGCGCCGGTGAGCGGTGGCGGGGCTGCGGCAGAGAAGGGCGAGCTCGCCGTCATGGTCGGCGCGGACCGCGAGGTCTACGAGCGCATCAAGCCGGTCTTCAAGCAGATCGGCGCCATGGTGATCCATGCGGGCGGACCCGGCGCGGGAACGCGGATGAAGTTGGCGCGCAACATGTTGACATTCGTCGGTTACGCCGCGGCATGTGAAGCGATGAAGCTGGCCGAAGCGAACGGCATCAACCTCCAGCAGCTCGGCCGGGTGGTCCGCCATACCGACGCGCTCACGAGCGGTCCAGGGGCGATCATGGTGCGCGACGACATGTCCGACATCGACAGCGACAGCTTCCTCTACGAGTCCTTCATCCACGCCCGCGGACTCGGCGAGAAGGATCTCAGCCTTGCGCTGGCACTCGGGGAGAAGGCGGGCGTCGATTTGCCGCTGGCCGAGATCGCGTTGCAGAACCTGGCGGCCGGGCTGGGCGTGCCACACACGAAGGAGTGAGCCTGATGGACGAACTGCGCCGCAAGGGTCTCGAGAAGATGAACGAGGTCTACGGCTGGGAGATGCCGAACGTCGAAGGCAACGACTACTTCTCGTTGACCGCCGACCATCTGTTCGGCACCATCTGGACCCGCCCTGGCCTGTCGATGCGAGACAAGCGGATCATGACGCTGACCGTCGTCACCGCGCTCGGCATCTCGGAACTGGCCGAGATCCAGGCCAATGCCGCGCTCGCCAACGAAGAGATCACCGAGGAAGAGCTCAAGGAGATGGCGATCTTCCTCACCCACTACCTCGGGTTCCCGCTGGGCTCCAAGCTCGACGGCGTGGTCAGCACGGTGATCAAGAAACGGAAGAAGGCTGCCGAGAAGGGACAGAGCGAAGACAAGCGGGCCAACGTCAATGCGGCGGTGAAGATGCACTCCGGGGGAGCGGTCCATGACGACCCAGGCGAGTAGGTCCTCCGCACTGACCCGCGACGAGCTGGCGGTGCTGGTGCCGGAACTGCTGTTGATCGGCCAACTGATCGACCGGTCCGGAATGGCCTGGGTCATCAGCAATTTCGGGCGTGAGGAAATGCTGCAGGTCGCGATCGAGGAGTGGATGGGCGCCAGCCCGATCTACACCAAGCGGATGCAGCAGGCGCTGAAGTACGAAGGCACCGACGTCGTCACGATATTCAAGGGCCTGCAACTCGACATCGGTGCGCCGCCCCAGTTCATGGACTTCCGTTACACGGTGCACGACCGCTGGCACGGCGAGTTCCACCTCGACCACTGCGGTGCGCTGCTCGACGTCGAACCGATGGGCGAGGACTACGTGCGGGGCATGTGCCACGACATCGAAGACCCCACCTTCGATGCCACCGCCGTCGCCACCAACCGCAGGGCGCAGATCCGGCCGATCCACCGCCCACCGCGCACCCCCGCCGATCGGCATCCGCATTGCGCGTGGACGGTGATCATCGACGAGTCCCATCCCGAGGTCGAGGACCACCCGGTGCTCGACGTGATACGCCGAAGTCGCGCCGCCCGAACCGAACTCGCCCCGATCGACACCGGCGACGAGGGTGAATCGAACTATTCGGGTCCGCTGTTGTCGGACTTCGACTTCTCGGCGTTCTCGCATTCCGCCCTGGTGCGCATGGCCGACGAGGTCTGCCTGCAGATGCACCTGTTGAACCTGTCGTTCGTCATCGCCGTCGGTAAGCGGGCAGGAACCAACACCGAACTGGCAACCGAGATCTGCACCAAGCAGTTCATCGGCGTGGCCGGCGTCGCCGCTGAACGAATCCATCGCGCGCTCGGCCTGCCGGGTGGAATCGAGGGTGCGATGCGCATGTTGCAGCTGCATCCGATGCTCAACCCCGCGGCATACGTCGACGCCGAGTTCGGGCCCGACGTCGTGCATGTGCGACGCTCACCGGCACATGAGGACGGTGCCTGGATCTCGTTGGTGACGCCTGACGAGCTGCGCCCTCTGCAGGCCGCCGTGCGGGCCATCGACCCGTGCTTCGAC
>NZ_LZKP01000021.1 GCF_001672895.1 Mycobacterium sp. E740 | reverse complement strand
TGGTCGCGGTGTCGGCGATGTCGAGCAAGCCGCCGGTGCGCTACGTCTGCCCGCCGGACTGCGGACGGCCGCCCACCGGCACCCCGGTGGAGATCAACCCCCGCTTTGTCGCGGCCGACGGAGCGTTCGCGGTGTCATATCCGGCGCCGACGTCGGCCTACCGGGTGAGCACCCAGGCCACCGGGGTTACCGCCGAACTGGTGGGCGGCGACGGCGGAACGCTGCAACTGTTCAGCCAGGCCGCCGGCGGACGCTCGGCACGCGACATCGCAAAGGCCGTGATAGGCAGCACATTTCCGGACACCCGAACCGCCTACGAGATCCCGAACGCGATGGTCGGCTACCACTCCGGATACGGCGAGGTCGCCGACTGCTGGCCGCAGGGCGCGAACAGCAGCTACCTGCGGATGCGGGTCGTGGTGCTCGTCGCGGTCAAGAACGACTTGGCGCTCATCGCGGCGGCGATGGGGCCGTATCACGAATTCGGGCCGGACTTCGGATTCGGCAAACCGTCGGGCGCCAATCTCCAGATCGCTTTGGACATGGGCAAATACGTCAACAGCTTCATGTGGCGCGGCGACCCGCCCCGGTGAGTCGCTCAGAGCGAAGCCGTCAGACCGAAGCAGTCAGCTTCGCGGCGGCGTGGTCGGGCATCGGTTCGTAACGGGCGAACGACCGGGTGAAGGTGCCGGCACCGTGCGCGAGTGAACGCAGGTCGATGGCGTAGCGGGTGAGTTCGACTTCGGGGATCTCGGCCTTGACCAGTGTGCGGTCCTCGTCGACCTTGTCGGTGCCGAGCACCCGGCCACGCCGACCGGCCAGATCGCCCATGATCGCGCCGACGAAGTCGTCGGGTACGACGATCGACACCTCGTCGACGGGCTCGAGCAGGTTCACCTTCGTCGCCGCGGCCGCCTCGCGCAGCGCCAGCCCACCTGCCATCTGGAAGGCGAAATCCGACGAGTCCACGCTGTGGGCCTTGCCGTCGAACAGCGTGACCCGGATGTCGACGACCGGATACCCCGGCCCGACGCCTTTGGCCATCTGCGCCCGTACGCCCTTCTCCACGCTGGGGATGAACTGGCGGGGCACCGCGCCGCCGACCACCTTGTCGACGAACTCGAATCCGGAACCCTCGGCCAGGGGTTCCACCGCGATGTCGCACACCGCGTACTGACCGTGTCCGCCGGACTGCTTGACGTGCCGGCCGTGTCCGTTGGCCTTGCCGCCGAACGTCTCTCGCAGCGGCACCCGCAACTCGACGGTGTCCACCGCGACACCGTAGCGCCGCGACAGCGCATCGAGGACGACGCCGGCATGTGCCTCACCCATGGTCCACAACACGATCTGATGCGTCTCGGGATTCTGCTCGATGCGCAGCGTCGGGTCCTCGGCCGCCAGCCGCTGCAGCCCCACCGACAGCTTGTCCTCGTCGGTCTTCGCGCGCGGCTGCACCGCGATGGGCAGCAGCGGTTCGGGCATGGTCCACGGTCGCAACACGAGCGGATCGGCCTTGTCGGACAACGTGTCTCCGGTCTCGGCGCGGGTGAGTCGCCCGATCGCGCAGATGTCACCGGCGATCACCGACGGCGCGGGCCGCTGCTGCTTGCCCAGGGGGAACGACAACGTGCCGATGCGCTCGTCCTCGTCGTGGTCCTCGTGCCCCGGGCCGTTGCCCCCACCGTTGCCGCCGAAGAACGACGAGAAGTGGCCGGACACATGCACGGTCGCGTCAGGAGTGATGGTCCCGGAGAACACCCGGACGAGGCTGACCCGCCCGACGTACGGGTCGGAAGTGGTCTTGACGACCTCCGCGAGCAGCTTTCCGCCCGGGTCGCAGGGAATCTCGGCGCGCGCCTTGCCCGCAGGCGTGAAGACCTCGGGCAGCCGGTGTTCCGGCGGCGAGGGGAATCCGGCGGTGATGATCTCGAGAAGCTCGAGCGTGCCGACGCCGGTTCCGCTGCACACGGGGATCACCGGGAAGAACGACGCCCGGGCGACGGCCTTCTCCAAGTCCTCGATGAGCACGGCCTGATCGATCTCTTCACCGCCGAGGTAACGCTCCATCAACGTCTCGTCTTCGGACTCCTCGATGATGCCCTCGATCAGCGCGCCGCGCTGTTCGGAGATCGCGTCGGCATACGAGTCGTCAGGATCATGGGTGGTGGTGCGCCTGCCGCCGGCGTACTCGTAGTGCTGCTGCGACAGCAGGCCGATCAGCCCGGTGCACGGAGTGTCGGCCGGCAGGTACAGCGGCAGCACCTTGTCCCCGAACGCCTGCTGCGCCGCGGCCAGTGCGCTGTCGTAGTTCGCGCGGGCGTGGTCGAGTTTGGTGACGACCACCGCGCGCGGCATGCCGACCTGGCTGCACTCGAGCCACAGCGACTTGGTGGGCTCGTCAATCCCCTCGTTCGCGGCGATGACGAACAGTGCACAGTCGGCGGCGCGCAGTCCCGCGCGCAGTTCCCCGACGAAGTCTGCGTAACCGGGCGTGTCGATGAGGTTGACCTTGGTGCCGTCGTGGCGTAGCGACGCCAGGGCCAGGCCGACCGACCGCTGCTGCGAGATCTCGGCCTCGTCGCTGTCGCAGACCGTGGTGCCGTCCTGAACCGAGCCGGCTCTGGTCAGCACACCGGCGGCCAGCAGCAGCGCCTCGACGAGTGTGGTTTTGCCGCCACCCGACGGGCCCACCAGGGCCACATTGCGGATGGCGGCCGGACTGTCCGCGGTGGGAGCGGCTCCGGCGCCCTGGGAATGTGTCGTCTTGTCGGCCATGACGTTCCCTTTCCACGGCCACGTGTGTGTTACACCACAATTCCGCTAACCGTCAGCCAGCACAAGTACTTCGCCGATTCCGCGCTCAGGCCTGCCACGACGCCCATTTCGAGACGTGCACCGTGACCACCGGGCCGTCCAGTGCGATCCGCTGGTACTGCACGTACTTGCGCCGCAGCAAGGCGTACCCGTTCGCCAATTCCTCACCGCTGTAGTGGATTTCAGCGTGGCCGTCGGCGCGCACCCACCACAGCCGAGTCCAGTCGTCGTCGTAGTGGTCGACCAGCATGCTCACCTGCGGGTTGACTTCGATGTTGGCCAGCCTCCGCAATTTGCGAGTCAACTTCCGCTTGGCGTCGACGGCGGTGTACACGACGCCCCGATGTGCGGCGAACACGACGGGCACGAGGTGCGGCGCACCGTCGGCTCCGACCGTGGCGAGCATCGCGACCGGCGCAGCGGAGAACATGGCCTCCGCGTCGAAGTCGGACGGCGTCATGGCTGAGCTCGGCCGGGGCGTTGGGGGGCGACGCTGATCGGCGACCGCGTCACCGGCGTGCGTGTCACCCCGATCTGTGGACCACGGCTGACCCGAGTCGACGGCGGGCTCGGCCGCTGAGTCGCGCTCGGCGGAGGAACGGCGGGGCCCGCCGACGTCACGACCGGTGCGCGTGGGGGCGGCGCCTCGGTGCGCACAGACTCGGTGCGGGTGGTGGGAGCCTTGCTCTGCGCGGTCGGCCGGACCGAGGTCGCCGTTTCGACCGTGGGCTCGTCGGGTGCGCGAAAGACAAGAAGGACGCCGGAGACCACCAGAGCGACGGCAGCGACGGCCGCGGCGACCAGCATGGTCAGCGCGGTCCTGGTCCGATACCAGGGCGGCGGCGCGGGTTCGAAGTACCAGGTGTCCGCGTCGAACGCATCGAACGGTTTGCCCGCCGCCTGCGTCGGCTCGTCGTAATCGAAGTCCCCCGGGGCTTCGCGCTCGGCCACACCGGAATGCTAACGCCGCGACGCCTGCACGGACGTGCGGTCGCGGTGTGTCCGACCGCTGTGCACGCGCACGGCCTGGCCGCGATATGGTTCGAGCGCCTCGCACGGAAGGTTCGGCAATGAAGTTCATCAGCCTGGCGGCCACGGCCGTTGTCCTGCTGGCGGGTTCGACCGCATGCGCGCCGCCGCAGCAGCGCGGTGACGGCGAACAGACGCAGTCCGGGGTGAAGGCGGCCGAGGCCACCTCTGCTGAGGACTTCGGCGGGATCGACGCGCTGGTGAAGGCGGCCAAGAACGAGGGCGAACTCAATGTCATTGCGCTGCCGCCGGACTGGGCGAACTACGGCGCGATCATCAAGGCGTTCTCCGACAAGTACGGCATCAAGGTGAACTCCGCGCAGCCCGACGCGTCGAGCCAGGACGAGATCAACACCGCCAACCAGCAGAAGGGCAAGAGCTCCGCGCCCGACGTGTTCGACCTCGGGCAGTCCGTCGCGCTGGCCAACACCGCGATGTTCGCGCCGTACAAGGTCGCCAACTTCGACGACATCCCGGCGGCGTTCAAGGATGCGGACGGGACCTGGGTCAACGACTACGGCGGCTACATGTCGATCGGCTACGACTCGGCGAAGGTGCCCCCGGTGACGCGTATCGACGATCTGCTCAAGCCGGAGTACCAGGGCAAGGTGGCCCTCAACGGCGATCCCACGCAGGCCGGTGCCGCGTTCTCCGGTGTGCTCATGGTCGCGCTCTCCCAGGGCGGTTCGGTCGACGACATCGCCCCGGGTGTCGAGTTCTTCGCCAAGCTGGCCGATGCGGGCAACTTCCTGCCCGTCGACCCGACACCGGCCACCATCGAATCCGGTCAGACCCCGGTGGTCATCGACTGGAACTACACCAACGCCGCGGAAACCAAGCGGATGCCGTCGTGGCATGTGCTGGTGCCGCCCGATCATGCCGTCGCCGGCTACTACTACCAGGCGATCAACAAGGACGCGCCGCATCCGGCCGCCGCGCGGTTGTGGCAGGAGTTCCTCTACAGCGACGAGGCACAGAACCTCTATGCGCACGGCGGCGTGCGACCGGTCCGCGCCGACATCATGGCCACCGACGGGACGCTGGACGCGGCGGCCTCGGTTCCGGTCATCGACGGGCCCGTGACCGTGCCCTCCCCGCAACAGACGAAGGCCGCCACCAAGTACCTGTCCGAGCACTGGGCCGCCGCCATCGGCTGAGGAGCGACGCTGAACAGACTGCGCGTCCGGGACACGTTGCCGCTGTTGCCCTTTCTGGCTGTGGTGGCGATCTTCCTCGTCATCCCCACGGTCACGGTGATCGTCAACGCGTTCTTCGCCGACGGCGTCTTCACCCTGGCGCGTGTCGAAGCGCTGTTCTCGGGTGCGGCGCTGTCGGCGCTGGGCAAGAGCCTGTTGCTGTCGGCGGGCACGGCACTCATCGGCGCGGTGTTCGGCGCCGTGCTGTCGTGGCTGATCGTGTCGAGTCCGCCGGCCTCGATGGTGCGCCGCGCGGTGCTCGCGTTGTGCAGCGTTCTCGCGCAATTCGGCGGTGTGGCACTGGCGTTCGCGTTTCTCGCGACGATCGGCCTGAATGGTGTCTTGACACTGTGGATTCAGCAGCTGCTCGGCTGGAACCTCGCTGCTTCGGGCTGGCTCTACGGGCTTTCCGGTCTGACCGTGGTGTACGCGTACTTTCAGATCCCGCTGATGGTGATCGTGTTCGCGCCGGCGTTGGAAGGTCTGCGCGGGCAGTGGCGAGAGGCGGCGGTGAGCCTCGGGGCGACGCGCTGGCAGTACTTCCGCGAAGTGGTGGCGCCGCTGCTGACACCGGCGTTCCTCGGGACCGCATTGTTGTTGTTCGCCAACGCGTTTGCGGCATACGCGACGGCCGCGGCGCTGGTCAGCCAGGGCAGCCCGATCGTGCCGCTGCTGATCCGGGCGGCGCTGACCAGCGAGGTGGTGCTGGGTCAGTCCGGCTTCGCGTACGCCCTGGCGCTGGAGATGATCGTCGTCGTGGCGGTGGTGATGACGGCGTACGGCAGGCTGGTGCGCCGTACCGCCAGGTGGCTTCGATGAGCAACGGCGCGAAGCTGTTTCGGGCTGCGCTCTGGGCATTGTTCGGTGCGTTCTTCCTTTTTCCGCTGTACGCGATGGCCGACTTCTCGACGCGCAACCTGCGTGCGGACGGACGCACAGTCCAGGCGTGGGCCAACCTGGTCGCCGACGACGCGCTGTATGACGCCATCGTGGTCTCGCTGCTGCTAGCGGGGTTGACCGTGCTGTCCATGTTGGTGATCCTGCTGCCGACGATGATCTGGGTGCGGCTCCGAGCGCCGTGGGCGAGAAGGGCGGTGGAGTTCCTGTGCCTGTTGCCGCTGACCATTCCGGCGTTGGTGATCGTCGTCGGGTTGCGCAACGTCTACCTGTGGGTCACGTATCT
Organism: Mycobacterium sp. E740; assembly: GCF_001672895.1. Lineage (GTDB taxonomy): Bacteria > Actinomycetota > Actinomycetes > Mycobacteriales > Mycobacteriaceae > Mycobacterium. Next base: position 2,451 of record NZ_LZKP01000021.1, on the reverse strand, counting down.
CCTCGGTGAATCACCGCTGACGCTGACGTTCGTCTATGTCGTTCTCGTGCTGCCGTTCGCCTACCGGGCGCTGGACGCGGCGCTGTCGTCAATCGAGCTGCAGACGCTCACCGAGACCGCCCGCTCGCTCGGTGCCGGATGGACGACGACGATCCTGCGTGTGGTGGCGCCCAACATCTGGCCGGGCATCCTGTCCGCGGCGTTCATCTCGATCGCGGTCGTGCTCGGTGAGTACACGATCGCCTCGCTCGGTGGCTATCAGACGTTGCCGGTGCAGATCGTGGCGATCGGCAGATCCGACGGCCCGACATCGGTGGCCGCATCGCTGGCTGTGCTGATGCTGGGTTTCATTCTGCTGCTTGCGCTTTCGCTGATCACCCGTAGACGCCGCCGGGTGGTCACGGCATGAGCGCCGGATGCACCGTCGAACTCGACGACCTGACGCGCCGCTACGGTTCGGTCAGGGCGCTCGACAGGCTCAGCCTGCACATCGAGGCCGGCGAGCTCGTCGCACTGCTCGGCCCGTCGGGCTGCGGCAAGACCACCGCGTTGCGCATTATCGCGGGCCTCGAGGAAGCGACCACCGGAAGGGTGCGCCTCGACGGCCGCGACATCACCGACGTCCCGGCGAACAAGCGTGACATGGGCATGGTGTTCCAGGCCTACAGCCTCTTCCCGCATCTGACGGTGCTCGACAACGTCGCGTTCGGGCTGAAGATGCGTCGAAAGACGAAGCGCGAGCGACTGTCCCGGGCTGCTGACATGCTCGACCTGGTCGGCTTGTCCGCGCATGCGCAGAAGTTCGCCGACGAGTTGTCGGGCGGTCAACAGCAGCGCGTTGCGCTGGCCCGCGCCCTGGCCGTCGAGCCGCGGGTACTGCTGCTGGATGAACCGCTGTCGGCGTTGGACGCCCAGGTGCGCGCCCAGTTGCGCGACGAGATCCGCCGTGTGCAGTCGGAAGTCGGCACGACGACGCTGTTCGTCACGCACGACCAGGAGGAGGCGCTCGCGATCGCCGACCGCGTCGCGGTGATGAGCCACGGCGAGCTCGAGCAGGTGGCGGCGCCGGCAGACCTCTACGCCAACCCGGCGACGCCGTTCGTCGCGGAGTTCGTCGGACTCAACAACCAAGTGCCCGCGGTGGTTTCGCAGAATCGCGCGCAGCTGCTCGGCACGTCGGTGCCGACACTGCCCGGTTCAGTGATCGCCGGCTCGGGTCTGGCGATGGTGCGGCCGGAGTCACTGACCCTGGCGGCGGACGCGGCCGGCACGTCGACGGTCACCTCGGTGGCGTTCCTGGGACCATCCTCGCGCGTCTACCTGGCGCTGGCGGACGGCACGGTGCTCAGCGCGCAGATGGCGAGTTCGGTGGCACGCGCGTTCACGCCCGGCGACAAGGTCACGGTGACGGTCGGATCCGACGGCGTGCTGGTGATTCCTAGACGTCCTTGACCGGCTCGATGCCCAGGTCGCGGTAGGTGACCAGCGCGGCGAAGGGCACGTTGCGCGCCTCGAAGCGCCCGGCTGCGATGTCACCGCGATCGACCATCGGAATGACGCCGGTGACGACCGCCCCCGCCGCCGTCACCCGGTCGAAGGCGATCTCGGTGGAGCCGCCGGTGCTGATCACGTCGTCGACCAGCAGCACCCGCGTGCCGGACTGCAGACGCGTTCCTTCGATCCACTGCTCGCGGCCGCGCTGCTTCTGCTCCTTGCGCACCGAGAACCAGGCCTTGCCGGTGACCATCGCGACGCCGTGCGCCAACGGGTCGGCGCCCATCGTCAGCCCGCCGACCGCGTCGAACTCGATTCCGCGGCTTTGCGCCAACTCCGCGACCGCGCGGCTCACGATCGCCAACCGCTCACCGGTGTCGATGGCGTATTTGCCGTCGATGTAGTCGTGGCTGAGTTGGCCGCTGGCCAACTTGAACGGCTCGTCGCGGCGTTCGTGGCCGCGGGTCGCGATGAGGTCGAAGGCCGCCTGCCAGGAGGCCGGTCGCTCGGAGGAGGAAGCCGCAGTCATACGGGGATCGTATTTCAGCCGTCGCGCGCGAGGCGGGTCAGCGCCACGGCGGCCGAACGCAATTCGCCGATGGAGTCGATCGGTGCCGGATAGCCGATCCGGGTGTAGGCCATCCCGCGATCGGTCGTCAGACGCAGGTCCAGGCCGTAGCGGTCGGCACCGGTGCAGGTGGCCGCGGTGGTGTCCGGGTAGCCGCCCAGCGTCCGGGCCATCGCAACGAGCGCGTCGGCATGGTCGTTGTTCAGATGCGCGACGGCGTCCGCCGCGAGCGGTTGCACCGGGTCCGGATGCGCGGCGGCGTACGCCTCACCCGTCGTCGATTCCATCCGGCCGTAGCCGCCGACCCAGCGCACCCGGTGCACCCGCAGCACCCACACGGTGAAGTCGCTGTAGTCGATGTAGTACTTCGCGGCGGCGACCGCCGACAG
>NZ_LZKP01000020.1 GCF_001672895.1 Mycobacterium sp. E740 | reverse complement strand
GCGTCGGTGTCGATTCCGGTGTTGTTTGGTGAGCGGGTGGGTCGTGCGCCGGAGGCGGTGGCGATTAGTTGTGGGGCGCGGTTGTGGTCGTATCGCGAGGTTGATGAGGCTTCGGATCGGTTGGCGCGGTTGTTGGTTGGCCGTGGTGTGGGTCCGGGGGATCGGGTGGGGTTGTTGGTGCCGCGGTCGGGTGAGGCGGTGGTGGCGATGCTCGCGGTGCTCAAGGCGGGGGCGGGGTATGTGCCGTTGGATCCGGGGCATCCGGATGCGCGGATCGGGTTTGTGCTTGATGATGCGGCGCCGGTTGTGGTGTTGACGACGGCGGGGTTGCGTTCGCGGGTGCAGGGTCGTGGGTTGGCGGTGGTGGATATCGCTGATCCGGTTGTGGCCGAGGCGGTCTCGGGTGTGGTGTTGCCGGCCGTTGGTGGTGATGATGTCGCGTATTTGATTTATACGTCGGGTACGACGGGGGCGCCGAAGGGGGTGGCGGTGCCGCACCGCAATGTGGTGCGGTTGTTGGAGACGTTGGATGCTGATGTGCCGGGTGCTGGGGTGTGGTCGCAGTGTCATTCGTTGGCGTTTGATTTTTCGGTGTGGGAGATCTGGGGCGCGTTGTTGGGTGGGGGCCGGTTGGTGGTGGTGCCTGATGCGGTGGTGCGCTCGGCTGAGGATTTGCATGCGTTGTTGGCCGCTGAGCAGGTCAGTGTGTTGAGTCAGACGCCGTCGGCGTTTTATGCGTTGCAGGCTGCCGATGTGTTGGCTCCGGAGGTGGCTGATCAGCTCAAGCTGGAGACGGTGGTGTTTGGTGGGGAGGCGTTGGAGCCGGCGCGGTTGGGGCCGTGGTTGGCTCATCATGCGGGGTTGCCGCGGTTGTTGAACATGTATGGGATCACCGAGACGACGGTGCACGCGTCGGTGCGTGAGATTGTGGCCGCTGATGGGGCGTTCAGTGTGAGCCCGATCGGGGTGCCGTTGGCGCATCTGGGGTTCTTCGTCCTGGATGGGTGGTTGCGTCCGGTGCCGGCCGGGGTGATCGGTGAGTTGTATGTCGCCGGTGCCGGGGTGGCGTACGGGTATGTGGGTCGGGCGGCGTTGACCGGGTCGCGGTTTGTGGCGTGTCCGTTCGGTGGTGATGGTCAGCGGATGTATCGCACCGGGGATTTGGTGCGCTGGGGTGCTGATGGGCAGTTGCAGTATCTGGGGCG
>NZ_LZKP01000019.1 GCF_001672895.1 Mycobacterium sp. E740 | reverse complement strand
GGGGTCTCGTCGCTCGCGGCCGGGCATCTGACCCTGGTGCCCGCGCTACGCGAGGCGCTCGCCGAAGTCGGTCGGCCCGACATCATGATCGTGGTCGGCGGTGTCATCCCGCCGGGTGACTTCGACGAGCTCTACGCCGCGGGCGCGACGGCGATCTTCCCGCCCGGCACGGTGATCGCCGACGCCGCAATCGGTCTGCTGCACAAGCTGGCCGAGCGACTGGGCTACCGCCTCGACTAGATGGCCGACCCGATCGCCGACCTCGCGACCGCCGTGGCCGACGGCGACCGGGCCGCCCTGGCGAGGGCGATAACCCTGGTCGAATCGACCCGCGTGGACCATCGCGAGCAGGCGCAGCAACTGTTGTTGGAGTTGACCGCCCATGCGGGCGGCGCGCTGCACGTCGGGATCACGGGCGTGCCGGGGGTGGGCAAGTCGACGGCGATCGAGGCGCTCGGCATGTACCTCATCGAGCAGGGCCACCGGGTTGCTGTGCTGGCCGTCGACCCGTCCTCGACGCGCACCCGGGGCTCGATCCTCGGCGACAAGACGCGGATGGCCCGCCTGGCCGTACATCCCGACGCCTACATCCGGCCGTCGCCCACCTCGGGCACGCTGGGCGGTGTCGCGAAGGCGACGCGGGAGACGATCGTGCTGCTCGAAGCGGCGGGTTTCGACGTCGTCCTGGTCGAGACGGTCGGCGTCGGACAGTCCGAGGTGACGGTCGCGAACATGGTCGACACCTTTGTCTTCCTCACCCTTGCGCGCACCGGTGACCAGCTGCAGGGAATCAAGAAAGGTGTGCTCGAACTCGCCGACATCGTGGTCGTGAACAAGGCCGACGGTGCGCACGCGATCGAGGCCAAACGGGCCGCCCGCGAGCTGGCCGGTGCGATCCGGCTGATCTACCCTCGCGAAACGCGCTGGCGCCCACCGGTTTTGACGATGAGCGCGCTCGAAGGGACAGGCCTGGCGGAACTGTGGGCCACCGTGCTCAAGCATCGGGAGGTGCTGACCGAAGCGGGAGAGTTCGAGCGGCGCCGCCGGGCCCAGCAGGTCGAGTGGACGTGGTCGATGGTGCGCGACACCGTCCTCGACCGGGTGCTGTCCCATCCGAAGGTCAAGGAAGTCCGCGCCGAGATCGAACGGCAGGTCCGGGAGGGGGAGCTGACGCCGGCGCTTGCTGCCGAGCAGCTACTCGACGCTGCTGACATGGGCGAAGCTAACAAATAGATAACACAAGGTTTATTAGCCAGGCCTGCGAGTAAATTCAATACATTGTGACGGGTGTCAAGAACCGGGAGGGCAGCGCTGCCCTCCCGCACGGTATCCAGGGCGCTGCGGACTCGAACTTCGCCTGCACGCTGCGCGGCTTCTCCCGGCTGTTCCCCGGCCGCCGCTACGGGGGCGGCGCCCTTTCGGTCTACCTGCACGGGGAGCCCGTCATCGATGTCTGGACGGGTTACTCGGATCGCCGCGGCACCCAGCACTGGAGCGCCGACACGGGCGCCATGGTCTTCTCGGTCACCAAGGGCATGGCGTCCACGGTCATCCACCGCCTGGCCGACCGGGGTCTGATCGACTACGACACACCCGTTGCCGAGTACTGGCCCGAGTTCGGGGCCAACGGCAAGGCCCGCATCACGGTGCGCGACATGATGCAGCACCGCGCCGGGCTCTCTCATCTCAACGGCTGCACCAAGGCCGAGCTGCTCGACCACCAGGCGATGGAGCAGCGTGTCGCGGCCGCACCGTGCAACAAGCTGCTGTTCGGCCATCAGGCTTATCACGCGCTGACCTACGGCTGGTTGATGTCCGGGCTGGGCCGCGCCGTGACCGGCAAGGGCATGCGCGACCTCATCCGCGAGGAGCTGGCCGAACCGCTCAACACCGACGGTCTGCACCTCGGCCGCCCGCCCGCCGGCGCGCCCACCCGCGCCGCGCAGATCCTGGCACCCCAGGGCACGCTGGCCAATCCCGTCTTCAACTTCGTCGCCCCGCGGGTGGCGGCGCTCGGCGTGTCCGGGATGTTCGGCTCGATGTACTTTCCCGGCATGAAGGCCGTCGTCCAGGGCGACACCCCGTTCCTCGATGCCGAGATCCCGGCGGCCAACGGCGTCGCGACCGCTCGAAGTCTGGCTAAGATGTACGGCGCGATCGCCAACGGCGGCCGCATCGACGGCAAGCAGTTCCTGTCCGAGGAGCGGGTCGCCGGGCTGACCGGGAAGCCCAGCTATTGGCCGGACCGAAACATCTTCGTGCCGTTGAGCTTCAACCTCGGCTACCACTCCCTGCCGGTGCCGCCGGGATTCATGCCCGGCTTCGGCCATGCCGGGCTGGCCGGATCCGTCGGCTGGGCCGATCCGGCCAGCGGGTTGTCGTTCGGCTTCGTGCACAACCGGTTGCTGACGCGGATGGTGCTCGACCAGGCGACGTTCGCCGGGCTGCAGGCGTTGATCCGCCGCGACGCCGCACGGGCCCGCAGGCGCGGGTACCAGACGGTGCCGGATCTCGGTGCGCCGGTTAGCGGGCTGTCGCGTTCGGTCGCCGGATAGCGAACTCCGTCAGCGGGGCGCGCTACTGAACCACTTGGTTTTCTGCCGCCAGGACTCGGCCGACGTCAACGCGAAGCCCGCACCACACATGCAGGCGAACACCCACACGAGGATGGGGCCGCTCTGGTGGTGCTGCAGCGAGGGGATGTAGGCGGTGAGCAGCCGGACGACGCATGCGGCGATGCCCGCTGCGCACGAGATCAGATAGACGTTGGCGATCTTGCGCGAGCGCGGGTCCTTGCGCAGCACCAACAGCGCCCGGCTGCCGTAGCCGAGAAGGTAGATCAGGATGCCGCACAGGACCAGCCAGTAGAGGTTGAGCCAGAAGTCGGTGGGCACCTCGAAGAAGTCCGACTTGTAGATCCGCGCTCCGTTTCCGAGGGTGAACGTGGCCAGCAGCAGCGGGATGCACAGGGTGGCCGGCAACTCGACGTACTGCTTGAACGACCGCTGGAGCAGATGGTCGTTCTGCAACCGGCCCAGGGCGTTGTACACGACGGCGGACGCGGCGACGATGTAGCAGTCGTGGCCGATGAAATCCTCGAGGTTCCACTTACCGGTCAGTGCGTGCAGCGCGACGCCCAGCGTCTCCGAGGCCCACGGGGACATCAGCAACACCGCCATTCCCTGCAAGGCGATGTTGAGCGTGGCGGCGACTTCCCAGCGCGACGACCAGGTGACACGACGAATCCACAGGCTCCATGCGATACAGCAGAGCGTTATCGCGATGATCGTCGCCAGGGCCATGAGCGTTGCTTTCGAGCTGCTGTTCTTCTCAGCGGATTGTAGGGCTTACAGGGGCGGAGCGTCACTGCGCGGACGCAGTTCGGACAGCTTCGGAGCGCGCGTGAGCGCCCTCGTCGTCTCGCGGACGGAGACGTGCGCCGAACCGCCCGTGCGTTCGAGGAATTCGACGTAGCTCAACACTTCTTGGCGGGTCATCAGGCCGAACCTGATCTGCAGGTCGGGGTAGCTCAGGCCGAACCTGTCGGCGACCCGGCGAAGCTCCTCGGCGTCCGGGTAGTCGGCTTCCTTGATGCGCCGGTAGTACGTGCTGCTGGAGGTGCCCAGCGCGTCGAAGATGTCCTTGGCTTCGACCTCGCCGTCGAGCAGGTAGTCGAGCAGGGCTTTGAGCTGTCTGCCGTTCTCGTCAGTGCGGGGCACCCACCCACTTTAAACCAGAGCTCCCGGAGAGGGGCAGTGCGATCCGCAAACTGCAGTAGTTTGCCTTAATTGACACTACCGTCACACTTTTGGGAGGTGTCTCCCATTATTGGGACATCTCGACTATGTTTGGTCACATGGTCGCTCCCTATCTCGCGACGCCGGGGCCCGAGGTGCTTCACCCGCTCGGCGACTTCGCTGCAGCAACCGTCCGCCTCGCGGATTACAGCGCCGATTCGGGGCGCCCCGCCGGCATGGCCAAACAGCCCACGCCGGCATCGGAGGAGTTGACGGCCGAACTCGACGGCGCCACCGAGTGGCTCGGTCTCCCGGCCGACGAGATTCTCTTGGCAGCGCTGACCCGGACCATCGCGCGCACCCTCGGTGACGGTGTGGTGCCGGTCGACATCGCCAGCGAACGCGGCTGCCTGCTCGATGCGGTGCCCATGATGTGCGCGACCGCCCAGCAGGCCGGCGCCACCGAGGTGCTCACCACCGTCCACCACACGCTGGCCATCGCCTCGGAGCGCGTCGCGGCCGCCACGCCGGAGGTGTACTTCAACTACATCGGCGAACTGCCGGCCGAGTCGGGGCCGGTTCAGGACACCCCGCCCGGTCTCGGCCACGCGCTGGAGGTCCGGGTGTACCGCGTCGACGGCGTCCTGCAGGTCGACTGGTGGTATGACACCAGCCGGTTCGAGGACTACACGGTCGAGGAGCTGGCCGAGCAGTTCCCGCTCGCCCTCGTCGAGATGACCTCGGACGCGCTGCCACCGCAGTAAGCGCTCGAAGCCGTCGTTTGCGACCGTCGGTAAGATCGACCCAGCGGCTTGGATCCGGCCATCACCGGGGAGCCTTCGGAAGAACAGCTCGACCAGCTCAGTAGACCCGAACGGGTGGGCCCGTCATCGCCCGAAGTGAGCGGCGCACACCGCGGAAGCTGACTGTGCGCAAGCGGGGTGGTACCGCGGCGTTCGTGCACAAGCGCGGCGTCGTCCCCGTGCCGACCGGCACAGGAGACATCGCACCATCGTGACCGCTTATCCCAAGCCGACGGCCGGCGCACCGAAATTCCCTGCGCTGGAAGTCGAAGTGCTGAAGTACTGGGACGCCGACGACACGTTCCGCGCCAGCGTCGCGCGTCGCGAGGGCGCGCCCGAGTACGTCTTCTACGACGGCCCGCCGTTCGCCAACGGCCTGCCGCACTACGGCCATCTGCTGACCGGCTACGTGAAAGACATCGTGCCGCGGTACCGCACCATGCGCGGGTACAAGGTGGAGCGCCGGTTCGGCTGGGACACCCACGGCCTGCCCGCGGAGCTCGAGGTCCAGCGCCAGCTCGGCATCACCGACAAGGCGCAGATCGAGCAGATGGGCATCGAGAAGTTCAACGACGCCTGCCGGGAGTCGGTGCTCAAGTACACCAACGAGTGGCGGGCCTACGTCACCCGGCAGGCCCGTTGGGTGGACTTCGACAACGACTACAAGACGCTCGAACCCGAGTTCATGGAGTCGGTGATCTGGGCGTTCAAGCAGTTGTGGGACCAGGGTCTGGCGTATGAGGGCAACCGTGTGCTGCCCTACTGCTGGAGCGACGAGACCCCGCTGTCCAGCCACGAGCTGCGCATGGACGATGACGTCTACCAGAGCCGGCAGGATCCGGCCATCACGGTGGGTTTCAGGGTGGATGGCGGTGTGCTCGACGGCGCCTACCTGCTGATCTGGACCACGACCCCGTGGACGCTGCCGTCCAACCAGGCGGTGGCGGTCCACCCCGACGTCAGCTACGTCCAGGTGAAGGGCGCGGACGGCAGGCGGTACGTGCTCGCCCAGGCCCGGCTGGCCGCGTACGCCCGCGAGCTCGGGGAGGAGCCCGAGGTGCTCGGCACCTACTCGGGCAGCGATCTGCTCGAGACGCGGTACCGTCCGCCGTTCCCGTACTTCGCCGACGCGCCGCGCTCGTTCCGCGTGCTGCCGGCCGAGTTCGTCAGCACCGAGGACGGCACCGGCATCGTCCACATGTCGCCTGCCTACGGCGAGGACGACATGCTCACCGCCCAGGCCGCGGGAATCGAGGCAGTCACGCCCGTGGACTCGAAAGGCCGGTTCGACGCGAGCGTGCCCGACTATGCGGGCCAGCACGTGTTCGACGCCAACCCGCAGATCATCCGCGACCTGAAGAACGGCGCCGCCGCCGCAGCGCTCAACGGCGCCGTGCTGCTGCGCCACGAGACCTACGAGCACTCGTATCCGCACTGCTGGCGGTGCCGCAACCCGCTCATCTACCGCGCGGTGTCCTCGTGGTTCATCAAGGTGACCGAGTTCCGCGATCGCATGGTGGAGTTGAACCAGGAGATCACCTGGCATCCCGAGCACGTCAAGGACGGGCAGTTCGGCAAGTGGCTGGCCGGTGCCCGCGACTGGTCCATCTCACGAAACCGCTACTGGGGCACGCCGATCCCGGTGTGGAAGTCAGATGATCCCGCATACCCGAGGATCGACGTGTACGGCAGCCTCGACGAGTTGGAACGCGACTTCGGCGTCCGGCCAACGGATCTGCACCGGCCGTACATCGACGAGTTGACCCGGCCGAACCCCGACGACCCGACCGGCAACTCGACCATGCGCCGGATCGAGGACATCTTCGACGTCTGGTTCGACTCGGGCTCGATGCCGTACGGCCAGGTGCACTATCCGTTCGGGAACGCCGAATGGTTCGATACGCACTTTCCCGGCGACTTCATCGTCGAGTACATCGGACAGACCCGCGGCTGGTTCTACACGCTGCACATCCTGGCCACCGCGCTGTTCGACAAGCCGGCGTTCAAAACCTGTGTGGCACATGGGATCGTCCTGGGCAACGACGGCCAGAAGATGAGCAAGTCGCTGCGCAACTACCCCGACGTGACCGAGGTGTTCGACCGCGACGGCTCCGATGCGATGCGCTGGTTTTTGATGGCCTCCCCGATCCTGCGGGGCGGGAACCTCATCGTCACCGAACAAGGCATCCGCGAGGGCGTCCGCCAGGTACTGCTGCCGCTGTGGAACGCCTACACGTTCCTCGCGCTGTACGCGCCCGAGAAGGGGACCTGGCGCACGGACTCGTCGCATGTGCTGGACCGCTACATCCTGGCCAAGCTCGCCGTCCTGCGCGACCAACTCACCGCGTCGCTGGACGAGTGCGACATCTACGCCGCCTGTGACGAACTGCGGCAGTTCACCGAGGCGTTGACGAACTGGTATGTGCGCCGGTCGCGTTCGCGGTTCTGGGAGGAAGACCGCGACGCGATCGACACTCTGCACACGGTGCTGGAGGTGACCGGCCGGCTGGCCGCCCCGCTGCTGCCGTTGATCACGGAGGTGATCTGGCGCGGCATCACCGGCGAGCGCTCCGTGCACCTGACCGACTGGCCGGCCGACGGCCTGCTGCCGGCCGACCCGGAGTTGGTGGCGACGATGGACCTGGTGCGCGAGGTGGCGTCGGTGGGTTCTTCCCTGCGCAAGGCCAAGAAGCTGCGGGTGCGCCTGCCACTGCCGAAACTGACCGTGGCCGTTGATAATCCGCAACGTCTGGCGCCGTTCACCGATCTCATCGCCGACGAACTCAATGTCAAGGCGGTCGAGCTCACCGACGACATCGACGCCTTCGGGCGATTCGAGTTGACCGTCAACGCCCGCGTTGCGGGGCCGCGGCTCGGCAAGGACGTGCAGGCCGCCATCAAGGCGGTCAAGGCGGGCGACGCGGTGGTCAACGCAGACGGGACGCTCACAGCGGGACCGGCGGTCCTGGCGCCCGAGGAGTACAGCTCGCGGCTGGTGGCCGCCGACCCGGACTACACCGCCGCGCTGTCCGACGGGGCGGGGCTGGTGGTGCTCGACGGCACTGTCACCGAAGAGCTGGAGGCCGAGGGCTGGGCCAAGGACCGCATCCGCGAGTTGCAGGAGCTGCGCAAGTCCACCGGCCTCGACGTGTCCGACCGCATCGAGGTCGTGATGTCCGTGCCCGACGCGCGGCAGGCCTGGGCCCGCGCACACCGCGACCTGATCGCCCGCGAAATCCTCGCGACGCGCTTCGACTTCGGCGAGCCGGTGAACGGCAGCGAGATCGGTGACGGCGTGAAGGTCGCGATCGCCAAGGCCTAGCGAAGCGCCACGCGCGCGGCGCGGCCGGCGAACGTCACTACGTCGGCGGCCTGCAGTTGCCTGCCCCGGCGCCGTTCGACGTCGCCGTTGACGGTGATTAGCCCGTCGGCGATCGCTGATTTCGCCTCCGCGCCGGAATCGATCAGCCCGGCCAACTTGAGGAACTGGCCCAGGCGGATCGACGCGTCGCGGATCGGCACGTCGAAAGGTTCGCCGCGCGCGTCTGCCATGCGGGAAAGGCTAGCGTCCTAGCATCGGCAGCTGTGGACGGTCGCTGGGTGCTGCACCTCGACATGGACGCGTTCTTCGCGTCGGTCGAGCAGCTGACCCGGCCGACGCTGCGTGGCCGGCCGGTGCTCGTCGGTGGTCTCGGGGGGCGTGGGGTGGTCGCCGGGGCCAGCTACGAGTCCCGCGTGTACGGCGCCCGCTCGGCGATGCCGATGCATCAGGCGCGCAAGCTGGTCGGGGCCGCCGCGGTGGTCCTTCCGCCGCGTGGCGTCGTGTACGGGGTGGCGAGCCGCCGCGTGTTCGAGACCGTGCGCGCGACCGTGCCGGTCCTCGAGCAGCTCTCGTACGACGAGGCGTTCGGGGAGCCGGCCGAGCTTGCGGGCGCGTCGGCGCGCGACGTGGAGGACTTCTGCCGGACCCTGCGGTCTGCGGTGCTCGAAGAGACCGGTCTCGTCGCGTCGATCGGCGCCGGCTCGGGCAAGCAGCTCGCCAAGATCGCCTCGGGCCTGGCGAAACCCGACGGCTTGCGGGTGGTGCGCCGCGAGGAGGAACGTCCGCTGCTCGACGGCCTGCCGGTACGGCGGTTGTGGGGGATCGGGCCCGTCGCCGGGGAGAAGCTGCACCGGCTCGGCATCGAGACCATCGGCGCGTTCGCCGCGCTGAGCGAAGCCGAGGCCGCCGACATCCTCGGCGGGGCCGTCGGCCGGGCGCTGCACCGGCTGGCCCGCGGCGTCGACGACCGGCCGGTCGCCGAGAACGCACCGGCCAAACAGATCAGCGCGGAGTCGACGTTTCCTGAGGACCTCACCACCCTCGACCAGCTGCACGCAGCGATGGGCCCGATCGGTGAGCACGCGCACCGACGCCTGGAAAAGGACGGCCGCGGCGCCCGCACCGTGACCGTCAAACTGAAGAAGTCCGACATGAGCACGCTCACCCGGTCGGCGACGCTGCCGTATGCCACCACGGACGTGGCGACCCTCACCGCGACCGCGCGCCGGCTGTTGCTCGACCCCGTCGAGGTGGGCCCGATTCGGCTTCTGGGCGTTGGCTTTTCGGGCCTGTCCGACGTCCGTCAGGAGTCGTTGTTCCCTGATCTGGAGTCGATGGTCGCCGATGACGTCACGCACACCGGGGCACCACCCTCCCTCACGGACCTGACCGCGACGGCGCCCGCCTGGCGCGTCGGCGACGACGTCGCGCATCCGGACTTCGGCCACGGCTGGATCCAGGGTGCCGGACACGGGGTGATGACGATCCGGTTCGAGACCCGGGTCACCGGCCCGGGTCAGGCGCGCACTTTCCCGGCCGACACTGCCTGTGTCGATCGGGCGAATCCCGTCGACTCGCTCGACTGGCCGGACTACGTCTTTGGGATGATGGGCAGGTGACTGACGACCCCGGAGTGGCCGAACAGACGACCGGACAGACGGTGCCGCCGAGGCGCCGGCTGCGGCTGCTCCTCGGCATCGCCGCGGCGGTGCTCGTCACCGATGTCGTCACGAAGGTTCTCGCGGTCAAGCTGCTCACCCCCGGCCAGCCGGTGTCGATCATCGGCGACACGGTGACCTGGACTCTGGTGCGCAACTCCGGCGCGGCGTTCTCGATGGCCACCGGCTACACGTGGGTTCTGACACTGATCGCCACCGGCGTGGTCATCGGGATCGTGTGGATGGGCCGTCGACTGGTGTCACCGTGGTGGGCGGTCGGGCTGGGCATGATCCTGGGTGGTGCGCTGGGCAACCTCGTCGACCGGTTCTTCCGGTCGCCCGGCCCGCTGCAGGGTCACGTCGTCGACTTCCTGTCCATCGGCTGGTGGCCGGTGTTCAACGTGGCCGACCCGTGCGTCGTCGGCGGCGCGATCCTGCTCGTCGGGCTCTCACTGCTGGGCTTCGACTTCGACGCCGTCGGGCGTCGCGGGTCCGCTGAGGGCGAGTAGATGACCGATCGGTCGCTTCCCGTCCCCGAGGGGCTGGCGGGGATGCGGGTCGACGCCGGCATTGCGCGGCTGCTCGGGCTCTCGCGCACCGCGGCCGCGGCGCTGGCCGAGCAAGGCGGTGTCGAGATCGACGGCGCGCGGGCCGGCAAGTCGGACAAGCTGACCGCCGGCGCATGGCTGGACGTAAGGCTGCCCGAAGCGCCTGCGCCCGTTGAGAACACGCCGGTCGACATCGAGGGCATGGCGATCCTGTATTCCGACGACGACATCGTCGCCGTGGACAAACCGCCGGGCGTGGCCGCGCATGCCACCGTCGGCTGGCACGGCCCCACCGTGCTGGGCGGCCTGGCCGCTGCCGGCTTTCGGATCAGCACCTCGGGTATCCATGAGCGCCAAGGCATCGTGCACCGCCTGGACGTCGGCACGTCGGGGGTCATGGTGGTCGCGCTGTCCGAGCGCGCCTACACGGTGCTCAAGAGAGCGTTCAAACAGCGCACTGTCGACAAGCGTTATCACGCGCTGGTGCAAGGACATCCGGATCCGTCGAGCGGGACGATCGACGCACCCATCGGCCGTCACCGTGGGCACGATTGGAAGTTCGCGGTCACCGAGAACGGCAGGCACAGCATCACCCACTACGACACCCTGGAGGCACACCGAGCCGCCAGCCTGCTCGACATCGAGCTGGAAACCGGTCGTACACACCAGATTCGAGTGCATTTCGCCGCTCTGCACCATCCCTGCGTCGGAGACCTCACCTATGGCGCGGACCCCACGCTGGCCAAGCGGCTCGGCTTGGAGCGGCAATGGCTGCATGCGCGGTCGCTGGCGTTCGCCCACCCGGCCGACGGGAGACGCGTGGAGATCACCAGCCCGTACCCGGCCGATCTCCAACACGCCCTCGACACACTGCGCAACCACGAACCGTGAGCGACGCCCGCAGATCCGGTCTGCTGTTCGGCGTCGGCGCTTACCTGTGCTGGGGAGTGTTTCCCGGGTTCTTCGGACTGCTGGCGCCCGCCTCCGCGGTCGAGGTGCTCGCGCACCGGATCGTCTGGAACTTCCTGCTGATGGTCGTCGTCGTCGCCATCGTCCGCAGGGTCGGTGACCTCAGACAGATCACCGGGCGCACCTGGCTGTTGCTCACCGCCGCCTCGGCGCTGATCTCGATCAACTGGGGCATCTACGTCTACGCCGTCACCAACGGGCACGTGGTCGACGCGGCGCTCGGGTACTTCATCACCCCGTTGGTGACGGTCGCGCTGGGTGTGCTCGTCTTCCGGGAGCAGCTCAACCGCTCGCAGGTGGCCGCGCTGATGGTCGCGGTGGCGGGCGTGGTGGTCTTGGCGCTCGAGGTCGGCGCGCCGCCGTACATCGGGCTGGCCCTGGCGTTCTCGTTCGGCCTCTACGGCGCGGTCAAGAAAGTGGTGCCGACCGATCCCCGCGTCAGCGTCGGCATAGAAGCCGGCGTGGCCACACCGTTCGCCGCGGGATACCTGGTCATGCTGCAGCTCACGGGGCACGCGACGTTCACCGGTCACGGCGGCGGACACGCCGCGCTGCTGATCCTGTCGGGTGTGCTCACGGCGCTTCCGTTGCTGCTGTTCGCCGCCGCTGCGCAGCGACTGCCGTTGGTGACGATGGGCCTGCTGTTCTACCTGAACCCGGCCCTGCAGTTGACCTGGGGCGTGCTCGTCGGCCACGAGCCGATGCCGCCCGGTCGCTGGCTGGGGTTTGCGTTGATCTGGCTCGCGCTACTGGTGTTCAGCGTCGATGCCCTCCGGCAGCAGCGTTTTGCGGCAGAAGCGCCAATTGCCGGTTGACCACGGCTTAGCAATGTTTTAGCGTTTGCTCGTGGCCGACAGACCCCAGCCCGCGCGAGGTGGGCGCGGACGAGGGCGCCCGGTGGGTGCGGACTCGGCCGAGACGCGCGCGGCGATCTTGCACGCGGCCCGAGCGGTGATCAGTGAACGCGGTTACGAAGCGGCGACGTTCCAGGCGATCGCGGTGCGCGCGGGAATCAGCCGGCCGACGATGCACTACTACTTCGCCGGCAAGGAAGAGGTCTACGAGACCCTCCTGAGCGAGGTGCACTCGGTCGTGACGGCCTCGATCGCTGCCGCCCAGCGCGAAGACACGCTGCTGAAACAGCTCTGCACGTTCAATGCCACCGCACGCGCGCTGGGTTTCGCGGAGGCCTCGATGATGCGGTTCGTGATCAGCTCGCGGCTCGAACAGCACCGCCACCCAGGTTTGCGCGACCGCAGCACGCCGGTGACCGAGGCGATGGCCGGGTTCTACGCGTGGACGGTGGACGACGCGATCCGCCGGGGCGAGATCGGCGCGGAGGTGGACCGCCCGGCGGTGGTCGACATGCTGGCGGCGATGTTCTGGGGAGTCGGCTTCTTCGGGGCGTTCGTGGCCGGCTCAGGGGGCCGCGCGGGGATTGCCAAGCAACTGAACGGGCTGCTGCGTCAAGGTTTGCTCGGCCCGCCGGTGGATTCGGTCGAGCCCCCGCCGAGTTGCCTCGCGGTATAGGGAAACACCCGATTTCTCCCCGCCTCTCGGGGCAATAGCGTCGAAGCCATGAACGGCTTCTGGTTCGCGGTCATGGTCGCGGGCGTCGTCACGGCAGGCGTCCTGACCCAACTCGGCTGGCAACTGCCGACCGCGGCGGAGATCCGGCGAGGCCTGGAACGGGTGCGCTCGAAGGGTGTCCGGGACCGGTGAAGACACGCACCCCGACACGCCGAGAGCTGTCGGGGTGCGGTCATAGACTGGCCTGCCTATGAGCACTTCGGAGTCGCGGTCGTTCGTGCACCTGCATAACCACACCGAGTACTCGATGCTGGACGGTGCGGCGAAGGTCAAGCCGATGCTCGCCGAGGCTCAGCGCCTTCAGATGCCCGCGATCGGGATGACCGACCACGGAAACATGTTCGGCGCCAGCGAGTTCTACAACTGCGCCACCGAGGCGGGGATCAAGCCGATCATCGGCGTCGAGGCCTACATCGCTCCCGCTTCGCGGTTCGAGACCAAACGCGTGCTGTGGGGTGACCCGAGCCAGAAGGGCGACGACGTCTCCGGCAGCGGGTCCTACACCCACATGACGATGGTGGCCGAGAACGCCACCGGCTTGCGCAATCTGTTCAAGCTCTCGTCGCTGGCGTCATTCGAAGGCCAGCTGGGCAAGTGGTCGCGCATGGACGCCGAACTGATCGCCGAACACGCCGAGGGCATCATCGCCACCACCGGTTGCCCGTCGGGTGAGGTGCAGACCCGGCTGCGGCTCGGCCACCACCGCGAAGCGCTCGAAGCCGCCGCCAAGTGGCGGGACATCTTCGGGGCGCAGAACTTCTTCCTCGAGCTGATGGATCACGGCCTGGACATCGAGCGCCGTGTGCGCGAGGGGTTGCTCGAGATCGGCCGGAAGCTCGACATCCCGCCGTTGGCCACCAACGACTGCCACTACGTCACCCGCGACGCCGCCCGCAACCACGAGGCGCTGCTCTGCGTGCAGACCGGCAAGACCCTGTCGGATCCGAACCGGTTCAAGTTCGACGGGGACGGCTACTTCCTGAAGTCCGCCGCCGAGATGCGCGCGCTGTGGGACGGTCAGGTGCCCGGTGCCTGCGACTCGACGCTATTGATCGCCGAGCGCGTCTCGTCCTACGAGGACGTGTGGGCGCCGCGGGACCGGATGCCCGTTTTCCCGGTGCCCGAAGGCCACACCCAGGAGTCCTGGCTGCGCCACGAGGTCGACGCCGGGCTGGCCCGCCGCTTCCCGGCCGCCGACGTGCCAGCGGAGTACACGGACCGCGCAGACTACGAGATCAAGGTCATCTGCGAGAAGGGCTACCCGTCCTACTTCCTGATCGTCGCCGACCTGATCAACTACGCGCGTTCCGTCGACATCCGGGTCGGGCCGGGCCGCGGGTCGGCCGCCGGGTCGCTGGTCGCCTACGCGCTGGGTATCACCAACATCGACCCGATCCCGTACGGGCTGCTGTTCGAACGGTTCCTGAACCCGGAGCGCGTGTCGATGCCCGACATCGACATCGACTTCGACGACCGCAGACGCGGCGAGATGCTGCGCTACGCCGCCAACAAGTGGGGCAGCGACCGGGTGGCTCAGGTCATCACCTTCGGCACGATCAAAACCAAAGCGGCGCTGAAGGATTCGGCGCGGGTGCACTACGGCCAGCCGGGCTTCGCGATCGCCGACCGGATCACCAAGGCGCTGCCGCCGCCGATCATGGCCAAAGACATCCCGCTCTCGGGGATCATCGACCCGAACCACGAGCGGTACAAGGAGGCCGCCGAGGTCCGCGGGCTGATCGACACCGATCCCGACGTACGCACGATCTACGAGACCGCGCGCGGCCTGGAGGGGCTGGTGCGCAACTCGGGCGTGCACGCCTGCGCGGTCATCATGAGCTCCGAGCCGCTGATCGACGCGATCCCGCTGTGGCGCCGCCCGCAGGACGGCGCGGTGATCACCGGCTGGGACTACCCGTCGTGTGAGGCCATCGGCCTGCTGAAGATGGACTTCCTCGGGCTGCGCAACCTGACGATCATCGGCGACGCGCTGGAGAACATCGCGGCCAACCGCGGCATCGAGCTCGACCTCGAGTCGGTCCCGCTGGACGACAAGGCCACCTACGACCTGCTGGGCCGCGGCGACACGCTCGGCGTGTTCCAGCTCGACGGCGGCCCGATGCGCGACCTGCTGCGCCGCATGCAGCCGACCGGGTTCGAGGACGTCGTCGCGGTCATCGCGCTGTACCGCCCCGGCCCGATGGGGATGAACGCCCACAACGACTACGCCGACCGCAAGAACAACCGGCAGGCGATCAAGCCGATCCACCCGGAACTCGAAGAGCCGCTGCGCGAGATCCTCGCCGAGACGTACGGCCTGATCGTCTACCAAGAGCAGATCATGCGGATCGCGCAGAAGGTCGCCGGCTACTCACTGGCCCGAGCCGACATTCTGCGCAAGGCCATGGGCAAGAAGAAGCGCGAGGTCCTGGAGAAGGAGTTCGAGGGCTTCTCCGAGGGCATGAAGTCCAACGGCTTCTCGTCCGGCGCGATCAAGGCACTGTGGGACACGGTGCTGCCGTTCGCCGACTACGCGTTCAACAAGTCGCACGCCGCGGGCTACGGGCTGGTCTCGTACTGGACGGCGTATCTGAAGGCCAACTACCCGGCCGAATACATGGCGGGGCTGCTCACGTCGGTCGGTGACGACAAGGACAAGGCCGCGGTGTACCTGGCCGACTGCCGCAAGCTCGGCATCACGGTGCTGCCGCCCGACGTCAACGAGTCGGGGCTGAACTTCGCCTCGGTCGGCGAGGACATCCGCTACGGTCTCGGCGCGGTGCGCAATGTCGGCGCCAATGTCGTTGCCTCACTGATCAACACCCGCACCGAGAAGGGCAAGTACGTCGACTTCTCCGACTACCTGAACAAGATCGAGATCGCCGCCTGCAACAAGAAGGTCACCGAGTCGCTGGTGAAGGCGGGCGCGTTCGACTCGCTGGGGCATCCGCGCAAGGGTCTGTTCCTGATCCACACCGACGCCGTCGACTCCGTGCTCGGCACCAAGAAGGCCGAGGCGATGGGACAGTTCGACCTGTTCGGTGGCGCCGACGGGTCGGCCACCGACTCCATGGACGCAGTCTTCACGATCAAGGTGCCCGACGAGGAGTGGGAGGACAAGCACAAACTCGCGCTCGAACGCGAGATGCTCGGGCTCTACGTGTCCGGCCACCCGCTCAACGGCATCGCCCACCTGCTGGCCACCCAGGTCGACACCGCGATCCCGGCGATCCTCGACGGCGACATCCCGAACGACACCCAGGTGCGGGTCGGCGGAATCCTGGCCTCAGTCAACCGGCGGGTCAACAAGAACGGATTGCCTTGGGCTTCGGCGCAATTGGAAGACCTGACCGGCGGCATCGAGGTGCTGTTCTTCCCGCAGACCTATTCGACGTTCGGCGGTGAGATCGCCGACGACGCGGTCGTGCTGGTCGGCGCGAAGGTCGCTATCCGCGATGACCGGATCTCGCTGATCGCGAACGACCTTGTGGTGCCGGACTTCTCGAACGCGCAGCTGGACCGTCCCCTGGCGGTCAGCATGCCGACGCGACAGTGCACCGTGGACAAGGTCACCGCCCTCAAGCAGGTACTGGCCCGCCATCCGGGCACTTCGCAGGTGCACCTGCGGCTGATCAGCGGTGAGCGCATCACCATGCTGGAACTGGATGTGTCACTGCGCGTCACGCCGTCATCCGCGTTGATGGGTGACCTCAAGGCGCTGCTGGGTCCGGGCTGCCTGGGGGGCTGACCACTTCCGGAAGCAGCACGGTGAACGTGGTCGCGCCGGGCGCGGATTGCACCGAAACGCTGCCGTTGTGCGCCTGAGCGATCTTCTCGACAATCGCCAGGCCCAGCCCGAGGTTGCCGAGCTTGCGGGACCGGGACTTGTCGGCACGCACGAACCGGTCGAACAGCTGCGGCAGCAGTTCACCCGGGATGCCCGGGCCGTCGTCGTGGACGGTCAGCGCGGCGCACGCGGGGCGCGCGGCGTCGATGTCACGCGAGACCGTCGTCGTCACCGTGGTGCCGGCCGGGGTGTGGTCGACCGCGTTGATCAGCAGATTGCTCACCAACTGGTGCAGTCGTGCCCTGTCGGCGCGGATCCAGACCGGCTCGTCGGGCAGCGCCGTGCGCCAGTTGTGGCTGGGAGCCGAAACCGAGATGTCGCTGATCGCGTCGGTGACCAGCTCGCCGAGGTCGACGTACTCGGCCAGCAGGTCCTGCCGTTCCTCGAGGCGCGACAACAACAGCAGGTCGGCGACCAGCGCGGTCATCCGGCTCGACTCGGCCTCGATGCGCGCGAGCGCATACTCGGTGGTCTCGGGCAGCTCGGCGCTGTCCTGCCGCGTCAGCTCCGCATAGCCGCTGATGGCGGCCAGGGGAGTGCGCAGCTCGTGGCTGACGTCGGCGAGGAACCGGCGCATGCGACGATCCGATTCGGCGCGTTCTGCCAGTGCCGAATCGACGTTGGCGAGCAACCGGTTCAGGGCGTGGCCGACGATGCCGACCTCGGTGCCGGGGTCGGTGTAGGCGTCGGCGACGCGGATGTCGATGCGGTTCTCCGGATTCCCCAGCGGCAGCTTGGCCACCTCGCCGGCTGTCGCCGCGACCCGGCGCAACGGCATCAGCGCATAGCGGATGGTCAGCAGGGTGCCCAGTGCGATGACCAGCAGTGCGGCGGTCACCAGCAGGACGGTGCTGATTATCCCTCGGGTGATCGCCTGGTCGGTGGGGCGCAAGCTCGCGGCGGCAACGAGCCAGTCGGAGTCGTCGATGGCCATGCTCTGCAGGCGGTAGCGGCCGAGCTCGCCGAGTTGCGCGTTGAACGGTGAGCCGTCGTTGTGCCAGTCGATGGCTTCCAGGGACGAGATCACGTCGGGCGGCGCGGGCCGCCCCTCGTCGTCGGTGAAGACCGCCGAACCGGTGACTTTCCCGTCGTGTACGACCGCGATCAGCGCACCCACCGGCTGGCCGGTGAAGTTGACCAGGGCCTGGGGACCTTCCGCGCCGAACAGTCGCGGATGCGCCTCGGTATATGACAGCTTGGTGAACGAATGTCTCAGCGCGGCAAGCGAATGCGTCAACCGGTCGTCGGTGAGGTGGTACGCGTAGTCACGCAGGCTGATCACGTGGAGCACACCCATGGCGATCATCACGACGCCGACGACGATGGACAGGCCGACGACAAGGCGCCGGCGCAGCGTCCGTGGCACCAACCGCAGACGTTTCACCGGTGTCACGACGGTGGTCGCAGCATGTACCCGATGCCGCGCACGGTGTGAATCATCGGTTTCCGCTCGCCGTCGATCTTCTTGCGCAGATAGGAGATGTAGAGGTCGACGATGCTGGTTCTGCCGTCGAAGTCGTAGTTCCATACGTGATCCAGGATCTCCGCTCGGCCGATGGCCCGCCCGGGGTTGCGCATCAGGTAGCGCAGTAGCTCGAATTCAGTTGCCGTCAAATCGATCTCGGTGCCGCCACGGCTGACCGTCCGGCTGGCCCCGTCGAGAATGAGATCGCCGACGGTGATCTCGTCCTGCGGGGCGGTGGCGGTGTACTGGCCGCGCCTGAGCAGACCACGGATGCGCGCCACGAGTTCTTCGAGGCTGAACGGTTTGGTCATGTAATCGTCTGCGCCGGCGGTCAATCCAGCGACCCGGTCGGCAACCGAATCGCGCGCGGTCAGAAACAGGATCGGTGTGTAGGCCTCCGCCTCACGCACCCGGCGCAGGATCTGCATGCCGTCGATGTCGGGCAGCATGATGTCCAGAATCAGCACATCGGGTGTGTTGGCGTTGAATTGGCCGACCGCATCCTCGCCGTTGTGGGCGATGTCCACCTCCCAACCCTCGTAGCGCAGAGCCATCTTCACCAGGTTCGTCAGCGCCAGTTCGTCGTCGACCAGAAGCACGCGGATGGGCGATCCGTCCGAGCGATAGATCCGCGGCAGCTTGCCGAGGATCGCTTGACGGTGTGATGGCGTCGGAGCCGATTGCGTCATCATGTTGTTCCTTGTCAACAGGTTCATAGAAAGCTCATACAACGGCGAGTAAGCCGAGTTGTTCTATTTCCCAACATATATGCGTTCCATATGAAGGACGAGGATCTGCCTTGCCCGAGGGCCCCCTGGTTCATAGCGTGGTCTGAGAGGAGACGACGACGTCTCATTCGCATCTTTCGCGCTGCGTGACCAATCAGCGCTCTATCAAAAGACTTTGAGACAAACAGACGGGAATCGCCCATGAACGAAGGTGTGCACGAGTCGACTCGTTGGCGATCGACACTGCGGTACGACCTACCGGCGTCGTTGGTGGTGTTCTTGGTCGCTTTGCCGCTGTCACTGGGTATCGCCGTCGCCTCGGATGCGCCGGTGCTCGCCGGGCTGATCGCCGCGGTCGTCGGCGGGATCGTCGCCGGTGCGTTCGGCGGATCGCCGCTGCAGGTGAGCGGGCCCGCCGCGGGGCTGACCGTCATCGTCGCCGGGCTGGTCGGGCAGTTCGGCTGGGCGGTGACATGCGCGATCACGGTGTGCGCCGGGGTGCTGCAGGTGCTGTTCGGGTTGAGTCGGGTGGCGCGCTCTGCGCTGGCCATCGCACCGGTCGTGGTGTACGCGATGTTGGCGGGCATCGGAGTCACGATCGCCTTACAACAGCTGCATGTGCTGCTGGGCGGTGAGTCGAAGAGTTCGGCGCTGACGAGCCTCGTCGAGCTGCCTGGGCAGTTGCTCGAGGTGGAAGGCGCCGGGTTGCTCCTCGGCCTGGTGGTCATCGCCGTGCTGGTGCTGTGGCGGAGGGTGCCCGCGCCCGCCGGCCGGGTGCCGGGGCCGCTGGTCGCGATCGTCGGGGTGACCGCGGTCTCGTTGGTGCTTCCGTTCGAGGTGTCGCGCATCAAGATCGACGGCTCGCTGCTGGATGCCCTGCAGCTGCCGCAGCTCCCGGACGGTAACTGGGGCGCGTTCGCCATCGGTGTGCTCACCGTGGCGTTGATCGCCAGCGTGGAGAGCCTGTTGTCCGCCGTGTCGGTGGACCGGCTCGGCGGGACGCAGACGAACTTCGACCGCGAACTGCTCGGCCAGGGCAGCGCCAACATCGTGTCGGGCGCCATCGGCGGCCTGCCGATCACGGGCGTGATCGTGCGCAGCTCGACGAACGTCGCCGCCGGTGCTCGCAGCCGTGCGTCAGCGATCATGCACGGGGTGTGGCTACTGGTGTTCGCGCTGCCCTTCGTCGGCCTCATTCAGCAGATTCCGTCCGCGGCGCTGGCCGGCCTGCTGATCGTGATCGGTTGCCAGCTCGTCAAGTGGCCGCAGATCAAGACCGCCCACCGCACCGGTGACCTCGCGGTCTACCTGGTCACCATCCTGGGCGTCGTGTTCGTCAACCTGCTCGCCGGCGTGCTCATCGGACTGGCACTGGCCGTCCTGCTCATCCTGTGGCGGGTCGTGCGCACGCGGATCCACGTCGACGAGACCGGTGCGGGCCAGTGGTGCGTCGCGGTCACCGGTTCTCTGACGTTCCTCTCGCTGCCCCAACTGACGCGCGCGCTGGAGTCCGTACCCGCCGGGGCCACGGTCACGCTCGAGCTGCGCGTGGACTTCCTCGACCATCCGTGTCAGGAGGCGATCGCACATTGGCGGCGCCAGCACGAGGCCTCTGGTGGCACCGTGCACATCCACGAACTGGGTGCCGTCGACATGGACAGCGCCCTGCACGGACCGCCGGAGCGTGCGCTGGAGTCGCCGGCCGACAGCCTCGCCGGCGTGCGGCCCTGGAGCTCGTGGCAGCGGCGCGACACCGGCGCCGCGCCGCAGCCGATCCTGGACGGACTGGCCGAATATCAGCGGCGGACCGCGCCCGTGATCCGGCCGCATCTGCGGGAACTGGCCCACGCGCAGCGGCCGGAGACTCTGTTCATCACGTGCGCCGACTCGCGCGTCGTACCCAATGTGATCACGTCGAGCGGACCGGGCGACCTGTTCACGTTCCGCAACGTGGGCAACCTGGTGCCGCCGGACCGTGGCGACACCTCGGTCGAGGCGGCGATCACGTTCGCCGTCGAGCACCTCGGCGTCTCGTCGATCGTGGTGTGCGGGCACTCGAGTTGTGGGGCCATGACGGCGCTGCTGGCCGCACCCACGAACGGGTCGGCGCACAGCGACCACGACGATCCCGTGAAGTCGTGGCTTCGACACGCTCGACACACGGTCGTTGCGTTCGACGACGGGCGCCACCCGGTTGCCCGGTCCGCGGCCGACGCAGGCTTCTCCGTGGTGGACCAGTTGAGCATGGTCAATGTCGCGGTCCAGATCGAGACGCTGCGGCAACATCCTGTCGTCCAGAAGGCGTCTCTCGATGCCGGCTTGCACGTCAGCGGACTGTTCTACGACATCGCCTCCGCGGCGGTCCTGCAGGTGGGCCCCACGCGGGTGGAGGCGTTGGCGTTCGAACCCAGGTTCTCATATATGTGAATGCTCATATGAGTACTCATATATGTGCCCGCTATGAATAGATGGCTATTCTTCGATCATCGCTCCTACGCTCGAATTATCGAAAATTCGATTGAGCGGAAGGGCTGGAATGAACATCAAGCGTTTCGGAATTGCATCGGCGATCGCGGGCGCCGGGATGGCGGCGGCGCTGAGCACCGGGATCGGGTCAGCGGTCGCCGCTCCGACGGGCCCGTCGGCCCACGACACCATCGCGAGGCTGCAAGCCGACGGTAACCGCGTGGTAGTCAACAAGGTTGGCACAGGGGCAGACTGCTCGATCACCTCGGTGCAGACGGTGCGGACGCCGCAGCCGCCGGTTCCCAGGGGCAGGACCCTTTCGGGCAACCCGCAAATCGGCAATGCCTTTCAGCAGCACCCCGCCACTGTGCACGTCGGGGTGCGATGCAGCTGACCGATAAACAGCGAATTCGGGCGTGGAAACGATTACAAAATGGTTCTGATTTGGTGACGACGACAATTGAATTGCGCAGAATTGCGGCCGGGTCGCTTCATCAGGCCATTGTGGGTGCGCCACGATGGGACCATGGAGTCCCGACACGTCACCACATGGATCAACGCCGCGCCCGAGACGGTCTACGCGTTCGCCGCCGACCCGCAGACCTGGCCGCGGTGGGCCGCGGGCCTCGCCGAGGGCGGCCTTCGTCAGACGGCCGAGGGCTGGGTGGCCGACTCGCCGATGGGAAGGGTGACCGTCGAGTTTAGTCCCCGCAACGCCTTCG
This sequence comes from Mycobacterium sp. E740, assembly GCF_001672895.1. Classification (GTDB taxonomy): domain Bacteria; phylum Actinomycetota; class Actinomycetes; order Mycobacteriales; family Mycobacteriaceae; genus Mycobacterium. The sequence goes on along the minus strand of NZ_LZKP01000019.1, from coordinate 61,953 downwards.
GCGTGCTCGACCACGTCGTGCGCCTGCCGTCCGGCGAAGCGGTCTACAACCCGATGCGGGTGGTTCCCGGCGGCCCTGACGAATCCGGCTGCGAGGTGGTGTTCACCGCCCGGCGCCGGCCCGGCATGACGGACGAGGACTTCGACGCCGACGTGCGGGCAGTGGCCGCCGACCTGGCGGCGCTCAAGAAGCTGATCGAGGACTAGGGCCGCGTCGAGCAGATGGCGCTGAACACCAGCCAGGTGAGTGTGCCGACCGCCGCACCGGCGAGAACCGCGGAGGCTGCGGTAGCGGTGGCCACACCGACCACCAGCGCCACCGCGACGGCCAGCACGAGCGCGATCAGTTTGTATGCCGGCCACGGCACGCCGGCCACGCGGACCTCGCACGCCGCACGGGCGGCCGTGGAGCGGAAGGTGCCGACGGTGGTCATAGGGCGACGATACCTCGTAACTTAGGTTTCGGCCAACCGAAACGCTGGATCAGGGTCGCGGTTCTTTGCCGGGTCTAAGCTGTTCGCATGCCACTTTCCGGAGATTACGAGCCGAGTCCTTGGGACTGGGTGCGCGAGCACGCCGACAAGATCATGGAATCCGGTAGCACCGACGGCATCGAGATGAAGGGCAAGCCGATCATCTTGTTGACGACGATCGGGGCGAAGACCGGCAAGGTTCGCAAGACGCCGTTGATGCGGGTCGAACACCGCGGGCAGTATGCGGTGGTGGCGTCGTTGGGCGGCGCTCCGAAGAACCCGGTCTGGTACTACAACATCAAGGCCAATCCGCGCGTGGAGCTGCAGGACGGCCCCGTCACCCGGGAGTACGAGGCACACGAGGTGTCCGGTGACGAGAAGGCCGCGTGGTGGGAGCGCGCGGTCGAGGCCTGGCCCGACTACGCCGAGTACCAGCAGAAGACCGACCGCCAGATCCCGGTTTTCGTGCTGACCCCGGTTAACTGAAAACCCCAGGTTGGTGGCACCATTGACCGGTGTCCGCCGAACTGAGCCAGAGCCGGAGAATGTCACCGCTGTCCGCGGCCGACATCGACGAGGCTGCTGCGCGAATCTCCGGCGTGGTGCTTCGCAGCCCGCTGCAGATCTGTGACCGGCTGTCGGACGCCACCGGCGCGACCGTCTACCTGAAGCGTGAAGACCTTCAGCCCGTCCGGTCGTACAAGCTGCGCGGGGCGCACAACCTCCTGATGCAGTTGTCCGCCGACGAGCTGGCCGCCGGCGTGGTCTGCTCGTCGGCAGGCAACCACGCGCAGGGCTTCGCCATGGCGTGCCGATCCATGGGTGTCCGCGGCCGTGTGTACGTGCCGCTGAAGACGCCGAAACAGAAGCGCGACCGCATCCGGTATCACGGCCGGGAGTCCATCGATTTGATCGTCGTCGGCCGGACATACGACGAGACGGCCGCCGCTGCGCTGGATGACATCGCCCGTACGGGAGCGACGATGGTCCCGCCCTACGACGACCTGCGCACGATGGCCGGCCAGGGCACGATCGCCGCCGAGATCCTCGACCAACTCGATGTCGAGCCGGACCTCGTGGTGGTGCCCGTCGGTGGGGGTGGGTGCATCTCGGGCATCACCGCTTATCTGGCCGAGCGGACGAGCGGCACGTCGGTGCTCGGCGTGGAACCGGCGGGCGCCGCCGCGATGATCGCGGCGCTGGCGGCGGGCGAACCGGTGACGTTGGACCACGTCGACCAGTTCGTCGACGGTGCGGCCGTGAACCGCGCGGGCGCGCTGCCGTACGCGGCGCTGGCCGCGGCGGGCGACATGGTGTCGATGACCACGGTCGACGAGGGAGCCGTGTGCACCGCGATGCTCGACCTCTACCAGAACGAAGGCATCATCGCCGAACCGGCGGGGGCACTGTCGGTCGCCGCGCTGATGGAGACCGACATCGAGCCCGGATCGACTGTGGTGTGCGTGATCTCGGGCGGCAACAACGACGTCTCCCGGTACGGGGAGGTGCTCGAGCGGTCGCTGGTGCACCTCGGCCTGAAGCACTATTTCCTCGTCGACTTCCCGCAGGAGCCAGGGGCGTTGCGCCGGTTCCTCGATCAGGTGCTCGGCCCCAATGACGACATCACCTTGTTCGAATACGTCAAGCGCAACAACCGCGAGACCGGCGAGGCGCTGGTCGGTGTCGAGCTCGGTTCGGCCGCCGACTTCGACAGGCTGTTGCAGCGGATGCGCGCCTCCGACATCCACGTCGAGTCGCTCGAGCCGGACTCACCGGCGTACCGCTACCTGCTCTAGGGGTTCAGTCTCGGCGGATGACCGCGAACGAGTGGCCCTCGAGCCGAGTGGATTCGGGTCCGACAGCGGGCTCTCCCCAGGCCAGCACGACAGTCCCCGTCACCGGTACGTCGACCGCCTCGCCGCCGATATTGCATGCGATCGCCAACGACCCGCGGCGCATCACGATCCAGCGGCGGTCCTCGTCGTAGTCGACGCGAAGGTTGTCCAGCCATGGATCGGCGAGGTCAGGTTCGTTGTGCCGCAACGCAATCAGCTCACGATAGAGGTGCCGCAGCCGGCCGTGGTCACCGTCGTCGACCTCGTCCCACTTCAGCTTCGAGCGCAAAAAGGTCTCGGGGTCCTGTGGGTCCGGAATCTCGTCGGCGTCCCAACCGTGTTCGGCGAACTCGCGTTTTCGGCCTTCGGCGGTGGCGCGGGCCAGTTCGGGCTCGGGATGCGAGCTGAAGAACTGGAACGGCGACGACGAACCCCATTCCTCGCCCATGAAAAGCATTGCGGTATAGGGCGATCCGAGAGCCAGCGCGGCCTTGACGGCCAACTGGCCGTAGCTGAGGTTCTGCGAGGGACGGTCGCCGATCGCCCGGTTGCCCACCTGGTCGTGGGTGAGGGTGTAGGCGAGCAGGCGCGTGGCCGGAATCACGGCCGTGTCCAGCGGGCGTCCGTGCCTGCGCTGCCGAAACGACGAGTACGTACCGGCATGGTAGTAGCCGTTCTCCAGGGTCTCGGCGAGCGCCTCGAGCGTCCCGAAATCGTGGTAGTAGCCCTGCCGTTCACCGGACACCGCGGAATGGATGGCGTGGTGGATGTCGTCGTCCCACTGCGCGGTCATGCCGAGTCCTCCGCGGTCGCGGGGCGTGATCAGCCGCGGGTCGTTGAGGTCGCTCTCGGCGATCAGCGACAGCGGCCGACCCAGTTCGGCTGCCAGCGCGTCGGTTTCGGCGGACAGTTCCTCGAGGATGTGGATCGCCGTCGTGTCCACCAACGCGTGCACCGCGTCCAGTCGCAATCCGTCGGCGTGGAAGTCGCGCATCCAGCGCAGCGCGCAGTCGATGATGTAGCGCCGCACCTCGTCGGCTGCGGCGTCGGCGATGTTGATCGACTCGCCCCACGGGTTGCTTCCCGAGGACAGATACGGCCCGAACCGGGGCAGGTAGTTGCCCGACGGGCCGAGGTGGTTGAACACGGCGTCGATCAGCACACCCAGTTCGCGCTGGTGGCAGGCGTCGATCAGCCGAACCAGGGCGTCGGGGCCGCCGTAGGGTTCGTGCACCGCATACCAGAGCACGCCGTCGTAGCCCCAGCCGTGGGTGCCGCCGAACGCGTTCACCGGCATCAACTCGACGAAGTCGACACCGAGATCGACCAGATAGTCGAGTTTGTCGATCGTCGAATCGAACGTGCCGTCACCGGTGAAGGTGCCGACGTGCAGCTCATAGATCACCCGGCCCTCGATCGAGCGGCCGGCCCACTCGCCGTCGGTCCATGCCGACGGGTCCGGCTGCCACGACTGCGACCTATCGTGCACGCCGTCGGGCTGGCGGGGGGAGCGTGGGTCTGGCAGCACTTTCGGGTCGTCGTCGAGGACGAAGCCGTAGCGCGCGTCGGGGCGAGCCTCGACGTCGGCGTGCCACCACCCGTCGTCGGACCGGGTCATCTCGTGCAACTCACCGTCGACGTCGAGCCGCACGCGCGCCGGAATCGGCGCCCACACACTGAACTCAGTCATCTGTTCGCTCCAGCAGCGCGACCGGCAGCTCGGTGAACAACTCCGCGACCAGCACGCTGCCGCTGTGCCTGCCGCCGCTGATCCGGTCCGTCCACACGCCCGGAGGCAGAGTCAAAGCTGTGTCGCCCCAGCCGCTTTCGGACAGGCGCACCGAGTGCCGGGTGACCGCGGTCAGCACCTCGTCGCCGCGCAGGAACGCCAGCAGGTGCTCGGCTGCGGGTCCCTCGGCCAGCACCGGCGTGTAGCCACCGTCGAACGCGGCCGCTCGGTCCCGCCGTAGTGCCAGTGCGGCGCTCACCACGCGCACCTTCGGATGTCGCAACGCGTCCAGCGCTTGGCGTCGCGCGGAGTAGTCGACGGGTCTGCGGTTGTCCGGGTCGACGAGGCTGTCCTCCCACAGTTCGGTGCCCTGGTAGATGTCGGGCACACCGGGAACGGTGAGCGACAACAGTTTCTGGCCGAGGGCGTCGCTGCGGGCATGCAAGTCGAGCCGGGCCACCAGCGAGGTCATCTCGGCGGCCACCGGCCCGTCGAAGACGGCGTCGAGCCAGGCATGCACCGCTGCCTCGAAATCCTCGTCCGGGTCGTTCCACGTCGTGTGCACCGCTGCTTCGCGGATCGCCTTCTCGGCGTAGGCATGTACTCGCCGGCGAAGGTCGTCGGTGATCTCGCCGTCCACAGGCCATACACCGAACACGTTCTGCCACAGGAAAAGTCCGGTGCTCGCATCCGGTGGTGGCGCGGCCAACGTCCACTTGCCGATCAGCTCGGCCCACAGCGACGGCACCTGTGACAGCAGCCCGATGCGGGCGCGCACGTCCTCGCCGCGCTTCGTGTCGTGGGTGGTCAGCGCGACCATCGCGGTCGGCCACAGCTGTGCGCGCACCGCGGCACGCCGGTGGAACTCCGCGACGCTGACGCCGAAGAGGTGTGGTTCGGCGCCCACCTCGTTGAGCGAGACCAGCCTCGCGTCGCGGTAGAACAGGCAGTCCTCCATGGACTTCGCCGTCGCCGCACCGCACAGCTGTTGCAGCCGCACCTCGGCTTCGGGGCTTTTCGCCAGCGCCGTGGCGAGCAGCGCCAGCGGCGCCGCGAGTTCCGGTCGGGCCGAGGTGGTTTCGGCCAGCGCCGTCGGCAGCACCGCCGACAGCGACCGGTAGTCCGACCGGTAGACGTCGATGCGGCTGAGAAGTGCGGCGAGCGCGGCGGGTAGGTCTTCGTGGTCGGTGCCGGTGACGCCCACGATGGTGCGGCGCAGCCGGGCTGACTCGCTGCGCAGGGTGTCGGTCACCGCGGCGGCTTTGAGGCTCCGGGCCATCTCCGGCATCGCGCTGTATGTCGCGCCGGTGGAGTCGAACAGGTTCGTCAGCGCCGGCTCACCCGTGGGGTCGATGAACACACCGCCAATCTCCCGCATCGCGTCGTAGCCGGTGGTGCCGGCAACGGGCAGGGTCGGCTCCAACGGCTCGTCGGTGGCCAGGATCTTCTCGATGACGATCCACGCGTCCGGTCCCGTCAGTTCGCGCAGCCACCTCAGGTAGCCGGCCGGATCCGACAGCCCGTCCGGGTGGTCGATGCGCACGCCGTCGACCAATCCCTCGTCGAACCAGCGCTTGACCTCGACGTGGGTGGCGTCGAAGACAACGCGGTCCTCCTGACGCAGTCCGGCCAGCGAGGTGATCGAGAAGAACCGGCGGTAACCGCAGATTCCGTTGCGCCAGCCGATCAGGTGATAGTGCTGCCGGTCGTGCACCTGCGGGCCGCTGCCGTCGCCGGTGCCGGGTGCGATCGGGTAGGCGAGGTCGCCGAGGCGCAGCATCGGCTCGTCCCCGCTGTCGTCGACTTCGAGAGCGTTCGCGTCGTCGTCGGACCCGAGCACCGGCAGCACCACGCGCCCGCCGTCGAGATCCCAGTCGATATCAAAAAAGGACGCATACGCCGAGGAGCGGCCGTGCTTGAGGACGTCCCACCACCAGGGGTTGTGTCGCGGTGTCTCCACGCCCACATGGTTGGGCACGATGTCAACAATGAGGCCGATTTTCCTCTCGCGAGCGGCCCGCGACAACCGGGCGAAGCCCTCGGCGCCACCGAGTTCGGCGGACACCGTTGTCGGGTCGGTGACGTCGTAGCCGTGGGTGGAACCCTCGGCGGCGGTGAGGATCGGCGACAGGTAGAGGTGCGACACCCCCAGCGCGGCGAAGTAGTCGAGCAGTTGTTCGGCGTCGGCGAAAGTGAAAGCGTCACCGCGCATTTGGAGGCGGTATGTGGAGGTGAGTGGCATTGCGCTCAGGCCGTCTTACGCATGACCAGGAGAGAACGCGCGGGCAGCGTGATCTTCTCACCTGCCTTGGCGACCAGTTCGGTCGATCCCGTGGCATCGGCGGTGTCCAGGGCCGCGGTCCACTCGTTGGCGTAGCTGCTCGTCGGGGTGACGAAGTCCCGCGAATGGTCGTCTGCGTTGAAGCACAACAGGAATGAGTCGTCGACGACCCGTTCCCCGCGTTCGTTCGGCGCGGCGATGGCGTCTCCGTTCAGGAACACCGCCACGGACTTGCCCAGGCCGGTGCCCCAGTCCTGCAGCGTCATCTCCTCCCCGGCGGGGGTCAACCATGCGATGTCGCGAACCTGGTCTCCGCTGCGGATCGGCTTGCCTTCGAAGAACCGTCGCCTGCGGAACACCGGATGCGCCGCGCGCAGCGCGCTGACCTTGCGGGTGAACTCGAGCAGGTCGGCGTTCTTCTCGCACAACGACCAGTCCACCCAGGAGAGCTCGGAGTCCTGGCAGTAGACGTTGTTGTTGCCTTGCTGACTGCGGCCGATCTCGTCGCCGTGCGAGATCATCGGCGTGCCCTGCGACACCATCAGCGTGCCGATGATGTTGCGCATCTGCCTGCCTCGCAACGCCAGGATCTGCTGATCGTCGGTGGGGCCCTCGACACCGCAGTTCCAGGACCGGTTGTGGCTTTCCCCGTCGCGGTTGTCCTCACCGTTGGCCTCGTTGTGCTTCTCGTTGTAGGACACGAGGTCGTTCAACGTGAAGCCGTCGTGGCAGGTGACGAAGTTGATGCTCGCAGACGGCCGGCGACCGGTGGCCTCGTAGAGGTCGGAGGAACCGGTCAGCCGCGATGCGAACTCGCCGAGGGTTGCGGGCTCGCCCCGCCAGTAATCACGCACAGTGTCGCGATACTTCCCGTTCCACTCCGTCCACAAACCTGGGAAATTGCCGACCTGATAACCGCCTTCGCCGACGTCCCAGGGTTCGGCGATCAGCTTCACCTGGCTGACCACCGGGTCCTGTTGCACCAGGTCGAAGAACGCGCTCAAGCGGTCCACGTCGTAGAACTCGCGGGCCAGCGTGGCGGCAAGGTCGAAACGGAAGCCGTCGACGTGCATGTCGATCACCCAGTAGCGCAGCGAATCCATGATCAGCTGCAGGGTGTGCGGATGGCGGGCGTTGAGACTGTTGCCGGTACCGGTGAAGTCCTTGTACAGCCGAAGATCGCCGTCGAGCAGACGGTAGTAGGCGGCGTTGTCGATGCCGCGGAAGTTCAGCGTCGGCCCGAGGTGGTTGCCTTCGGCGGTGTGGTTGTAGACGACGTCGAGGATGACCTCGATGCCGGCCTCGTGGAAGGACCGCACCATCGTCTTGAATTCTGCGACCGCGCCGCCGGCATATCTGTTGGCCGCGTACTGGTAGTGCGGCGCGAAGAAGCCGAAAGTGTTGTAGCCCCAATAGTTTCGCAGCCCGAGGTCGAGCAGCCGGTGGTCATGCAGGAACTGGTGCACGGGCATCAACTCGATCGCCGTCACGTTCAGCGACTTGAGGTGGTCGATGATCGCCGGGTGGCCGATCCCGGCGTAGGTGCCGCGCAACTCGTCGGGGATGCCGGGGTGGCGCTGCGTCAACCCCTTGACGTGCGCCTCGTAGATGACCGTCTCGTGATAGGGCGTGCGCGGCGCCCGGTCGGTCGCCCAGTCGAAGTACGGGTTGATGACGACGCTGGTCATGGTGTGGCCCAGCGAGTCGACGCGCGGCGGGGTGCCCCCGGTGGCGGGGTCGTCGGCCTCGAGGTCGTAGGAGTACAGCGCCTGCGAGAAATCGAAATCGCCGTGGAACGACTTGCCGTACGGGTCGAGGAGCAGCTTGCTCGAATCGCACCGGTGCCCGGCCGCCGGATCCCAGGGTCCGTGCACGCGGAAGCCGTAACGCTGACCCGGGGTGACCGTGGGCAGATAGCAGTGCCAGACGTAGCCGTCGACCTCCTCGAGGTTGACGCGCTGTTCGCTGCCATCCTTGCCGATCAGGCACAGCTCGACGCGATCGGCGACCTCCGAGAACACCGAGAAGTTCGTGCCCGCGCCGTCGTAGGTGGCGCCGAGGGGATAAGCCGTTCCCGGCCAGATCATCAGCCAACCCACCAGCCGGTGGCGGCCGCGATCTGGCGACCGAGTTCCGGTGCCATGGTGCGCATGTACGTCTTCGAGATGTGATGAGCGTCGTGGTAGAGCAACACGTTCCCCTCCACTGCCCGGCAGATGTCCTTGCGGCACACCGCATCACTCATGTCGAGCGGTTTGAGCCCTGGGAACCGCTTGACGAAATCCAGCGTGGGATTGTGCTCCGACAGTACGTCGGATCGTTTCGTTCCGCAGGAGATCGGGTCGCCACCGCCGGCGAGGCAGTCCGCGGCGAAGAACGGCTTGCCGTTGCGGACCAGCCACGGCGTGTCACGCATGGCCAGCACCGGGATGTTGTTGTCCGACAACTCCTGCCAGATGCCGATATACGTTCCCGGCATGACGTCGCCGGGTCTGATGTTCCACGGTCGCGTCGATGTGGTGAAGACGTAGTCCGGGTGGTCCGCGATGATCTTCTTCATCACCTGCTCGTTCCACTCGTGGCACTTCGGGTACGGGCGGTTGTCGCCCATCACCAGCGGCACTTTCTCGGTGGTCAGCGGGCAGCCCATCTTCAGGTAGGTGACCACCTTGAAGTGGTGCTGCCTGCCCAGCAGGTCCAGCGCGGTGATCCAGTGCTCGGCGTGTGAGCCGCCGGCCAGCGCGATCGTGCGTTTGGCGTTCGTGTCGCCGTAGGCGCAGTTGATCACGTCGACGTTGTCGAAGTCGCTGATGCAGCCGTCTTCGGTGGTCTCGGGCAGGTCGTTCTTGGCCTCGAGCACCGTCGGGCGCATCGGCAGCTTCGGCACTCTCGCCCTGGCCAGCAGCGCCGCAGCACCCGGGTAGTCCTGTGGCGAAAGCGCAAGCAGCTCTTCACCATTGGTGCGCTGAACGAGCACGTGCTCGCGCCATGTGAACGACGTCACGGTCAGTGCGACGCCCAACAGTGCGACCACCGAACCGAGCACGACCGTCGGCCTGCGCCGCCTGCGCGGCGCTACCGCGACCGGCGCCGGCGCGGACCGGTACCGCAGCGGGTTCTCGACGTATCTGGTCGTCAGCCACGCCAGCACGCCGGAGACCAGCAGCACCACCGCGCCCTCGAGGAAGGTGGCGCGGGCGTGTCCGCTGTAGGACAGCCAGAAGATCAGCAGCGGCCAGTGCCAGAGGTACAGCGAGTAGGCCATCGCGCCGAGCGACACGAACGGCGCCGTCGCCAGCAGGCGGTTGGGCAGGGGCATCCGGCCGTCGGTGTGCGGGTCGGCCACCCGGTTCGCCGCCGACAGGATGAACAGCATGGTGGCGCCGACCGGAACCAGCGCCCACGGGCCGGGGAACGCCTTGACGCCGTCGATCACCGCCCCGCACGCCAGGATCGCGGCCAGCGCGACGACCGCGGCCGTCGTCCGCAGCCACATCGGCCAGCGCAGGTGCGGTACGAGCGCGCCGATCAGCGCGCCGAGCAGCAACTCCCAGGCTCTGGCGAAGCTGTTGTAGTACGCGGTGGCCTGGTCGGTGTCGTGCGCGAAGATCGCGTATACGAACGACGCGATCGTCAGCGCGGTGAGCAGCACCACGAACGCCAGCCGCATGTGCCTGCGAAAGATGCGCCGGAACAGCAAGGCGGACAGGAAGATCACCGCGAGAAAGCCGATGTAGAACTGGCCCTGTACCGACATCGACCAGATGTGCTGCAGCGGGCTCACCGCCTCGCCTGCGCGCAGATAGTTCGAAGCGGAGCTGGCGAGCTCCCAGTTCTGGAAGTACCCGAGGCTGGCCAGGCTCTGATCGGCGAAGGTCTCCCAACGGGTTTGCGGCTGAATGAGGATGGTCAACACCGCCGACGCCGCCAGCACCACCACCAGCGCCGGCAACAAGCGGCGGATCAGCCGGGTCACCTCCGGCGTCGGCGAGAGCGAGGCGCCCGGCGTCATCGCGGTGCGCAGCAGCCGGCCGCCGAAGAAGAAGCCGGACAGCGCCAGGAACACGTCGACGCCTCCGGACACCCGGCCGAACCACACGTGGAACAACGCGACCAGGGCGATCGCCACACCGCGCAAACCGTCGAGATCGAGCCGGTATGACGCCGATGCGCGGCGACTGCTCGACGCTGTCGCGGCGCGCACCGAGGGTCCCGGGCCGGTGACGGGTGCCGGCCGGGGAGGAGCGAGGGTCATCATGGTCGACGGATAATCTACCGAAGGTGCCAGCCATGACGCCCGCCGAGATCAGCGCGGTCGACGCCGCCCACGTCTGGCATCCCTACAGCACCATCGGGGCCGAAGCCCTGGCTCCGGTTGTCGCGGTCGGCGCCCGCGGAGCCTGGCTGACCCTGCACCACGACGGTCGTGAGCTGGTGGTTCTCGACGCGATGGCGTCGTGGTGGACCGCGATCCACGGGCACGGTCATCCGGTGCTGGACGCGGCGATCGCCGACCAGCTCGCAGTCATGAACCACGTCATGTTCGGCGGGCTGACGCACGAGCCGGCCGCGCGGCTGGCGCAGCTGCTCGTCGAGATCACCCCCGAGGGGCTCGACACCGTGTTCTTCAGCGACTCGGGCTCGGTGTCGGTGGAGGTCGCCGTCAAGATGGCGCTGCAGTACTGGCGCAGCCTGGGCCGCGGCGCCAAGCACCGGCTGATGACGTGGCGCGGTGGCTACCACGGCGACACGTTCACACCGATGAGCGTGTGCGACCCCGACGGTGGGATGCATGAGTTGTGGACCGACGTGCTGGCGCGCCAGGAGTTCGCACCGCCGGTGCCGACGGCCTACGACCCGGACTACGTCACGGCGTTCGAGACCCAGTTGGCCGAGCACGCCGACGAACTCGCCGCGGTGATCGTCGAGCCCGTGGTGCAGGGTGCCGGCGGGATGAGATTTCACGAGCCGCGTTACCTCGCCGAGCTGCGCGACATCTGCTCTCGCCACGACGTCCTGCTGATCTTCGACGAGATCGCCACCGGGTTCGGGCGCACCGGTGAGCTCTTCGCAGCCGACCACGCGGGCGTCAGCCCGGACATCATGTGTGTCGGCAAGGCGCTCACCGGCGGCTACATCACGCTGGCGGCCACCCTGTGCTCGCGCGGGATCGCGGACACGATCAGCTCGAACGAGCCGGGCGCCCTCATGCACGGCCCGACGTTCATGGCCAACGCGCTGGCGTGCGCGGTCGGGGTGGCGTCGGTCGAGGTGCTGCTCGCACACGACTGGCGAGCGTCGGTGCGGGGGATCGAGGCGGGACTGCGCGACGGGTTGGCCGCTGCCGCGGGAGTGCCCGGAGTGGCCGATGTGCGGGTGCTCGGCGCGATCGGGGTCATCGAGATGGACCGGGCGGTGGATCTGCGGGTGGCGACGCCGGTTGCGCTGGAGCACGGCATCTGGCTGCGGCCGTTCCGCAACCTCGTCTACGCGATGCCGCCCTATATCTGCACACCCGACGAGGTCGACCAGATCACCGCCGGCATGGTCGCGGTCGCGCGTGCGTTAACCTGAACGGTGTTCAATTGTCGGCTCGCCGACGTGTTCAATTTTCAAAGGGGCCCTCTTGACGCGCGCCGGTCTTTCGCCGCTGTCGTGGCTCGATGACGTCGAGCAGCAGCGGCGCGCCGACGGTCTGCGCCGGTCCCTGCGCGCCCGTCCGCCCGTCGGCGCTGAACTCGATCTCGCATCCAACGATTACCTGGGCCTCTCGCAGCATCCCGCCGTGATCGACGGCGGCGTGCAGGCGCTGCGCACCTGGGGTGCGGGATCGACGGGATCACGCCTTGTCACGGGCAACACCGAACTGCACGAGGGCTTCGAACGCGCCTTGGCCGGATTCGTCGGCGCCGAGTCGGCGTTGGTGTTCTCCTCGGGCTACACCGCCAACCTCGGGGCGGTCGTCGCCCTGTCGGGCGCAGGTTCACTGCTGGTCTCCGACGCGCTGACGCACGCCTCGCTGGTCGACGCCTGCCGGCTGTCGCGCGCCCGGGTCGTCGTCGCGCCGCACCGGGATGTCGCCGCGGTCGAGGCCGCCCTGGCGGCCCGCTCCGAGGAACGCGCGCTGGTGTTGACCGACTCGGTGTTCTCCGCCGACGGGGATCTGGCCCCGCTGCACGCTCTGCACGACGTGTGCCGACGGCACGGCGCGCTGCTGCTCGTCGACGAGGCCCACGGTCTCGGTGTGCGCGGTGCCGGTGGCCGCGGCCTGCTGCATGAGATCGGCCTCGCCGGAGCGCCCGACGTCGTGATGACCACGACGCTGTCCAAGGCGCTCGGCAGCCAGGGCGGCGTGGTGCTGGGTCCGACCGCGGTGCGCGACCACCTGATCGATGCCGCGCGGCCGTTCATCTTCGACACCGGACTCGCACCCGCCGCGGTCGGGGCGGCGTGGGCGGCGCTCGATGTGCTGATCGCCGAACCGTGGCGTGCTCGGGCGGTGCTGGACCACGCCGCGGAGTTGGCCTCGATCTGTTCGGTGTCGCACCGACCGGAGTCTGCGGTGGTTTCGGTGGTTCTCGGCGATCCTGAAGTGGCGCTCGGCGCGGCGGTGGCGTGTCTGGACCGGGGTGTGCGGGTCGGCTGCTTCCGGCCGCCGACAGTGCCCGCGGGGACGTCGAGGCTGCGGCTCACCGCGCGGGCGTCGCTGACCGGCGACGAGATGTCACTGGCGCGCGAGGTTCTCACCGACGTGCTCAGCAACGCGCGCCGGTGAGCACGCTCGTCGTCACCGGCACCGACACCGGCGTCGGCAAGACGGTGGCCACCGCGGCCTTGGCCTGTCACGCACGCCTGGCGGGTATCGACGTTGCAGTGTGCAAACCTGTGCAGACCGGCAGCCCGATCGACGACGACCTCGCCGACGTCGGCCGGCTCTCGGGGGTGACCCACCTGCTCGGCGGGTGGCGATACCCCGAACCGCTCGCGCCGCGCGCCGCCGCCGAACGGGCCGGTATGCGTCTGCCGAGCCGTGCCGAACTGGTGGCGTCGGTGCGCGACGTGGCTGCTGAACTGGCGCTGGTCGAGGGCGCCGGCGGCCTGCTCGTCGAGGTCGGTGACGGAATGACGTTGCGCGACCTCGCCGTCGAGCTCTCCGCGCCCGTCCTGGTCGTCGTGGCTGCCGGGCTCGGCACGCTGAACCACACCGCGCTGACATTGGATGCCCTTGCTGCACAAGGTCTCTCATGCGCCGGGTTGGTGATCGGCTCGTGGCCGGCTGATCCGGGGGTCGCCGAGCAGGGCAACCGGCATGCGCTCGCCGAACTGGCGCCGGTGCGGGCGGTGCTGCCGGCGGGTGCCGGCGCATTGGATGCGACGGAGTTCGAGCGGATGAGCGCGTCGGCGTTCGACCCCGCGTGGGTCGCAAGCCTGGTGTGACGATGGTGCATTCGGTCGAGTTGGTTTTCGATCCGGACACCGAGGCCGCGATCCGCCGGATCTGGGACGACCTGCGCGACGCGGGAATTCGCAGTCAGGCGCCGGCCAGTCGCCCGCACGTCACCTTGACGGTCGCCGAGCGGATCGACCCTTCGGTCGATGAATTGCTTCGCTCGCTGACGGATCGGTTTCCGCTGCCGTGCCGGATCGGCGCGCCACTGGTGTTCGGCCGCACGCAGCTGATCCTGACGCGGCTGATCGTCCCGACAGCCGAATTGCTGGCGCTGCACGCCGATGTCTACCGGCTGTCTCTGCCGCACATGCAGCCAGGACCGATGACGAACTCAGCACCCGGACAGTGGACCGGTCACACGACATTCGCGCGACGAGTGCAGGGCAATCAGCTCGACCGAGCACTGCGGATCGCGGGGCGACCGTCGGAGATCACGGGCAGCTTCGTCGGGCTGCGTCGCTGGGACGGCAACGCCCGCATCGAGCACCCGCTCAGCTGAACGCCCGGTCGGCGACGCTCAGGCCGTTGACGAGCAGACCCACCCCGAACCGGAAGCGGGCGCTGGGATCTTCGGTCAGCACCGACTGGTCGTCCGGCAGTTCGGCACCCGCGGCGTCCCACTGCAGGCGTGACTGCTCGTCGACGGTGAACCCGAGCACGTAGTAGACGACCGTGCGCGCGGCCAGCTCGGCGCGGGCCGCCGGAACGCCCGCCTCCTCGGCGGCCGCGGCGAGCGTCGCGAGGATCTGCGACATCGCCGCAGACTGCCCGGCTGCGAAGCTCGCTGACACCAGCTCTGCGCCGTCGGTGTGCGACAGCAGCGCATCGCGCAGCCGATCGCACACGTCGACGATCCCCGTCGCAGCGGGCACCCCGTCCAGGATCCGGTCAGCCACGGCGCCGAGGAGCTGCTGCTTGTTGGCGAAATGCCAGTACAGCGCGCCAGGGGAGACCGCCAGATCGCGCGCGAGCCGTCGCATGGTCAGGTCGGCCAGGCCGTAGCTGTCCAGAAGCGCCGTCGCCGCATCGACGACGTCGCGTTTGTGGAGCTGCACGCCGGTACCTTAACCTGAACACCGTTCAAGACGAGAGGAAAACCAGGTGAGCGACATCTTGGCGGTGGCCCGCGAGCAGGTGCTGGAACGCGGCGAAGGCCTGAACCAGGACCAGACGCTGCAGGTGCTGCAGCTTCCGGACGATCGCCTCGACGACCTGCTCGCCCTGGCGCACGAGGTCCGTATGGCCTGGTGCGGGCCCGACGTCGAGGTCGAGGGCATCATCAGCCTCAAGACCGGCGGGTGCCCCGAGGACTGCCACTTCTGTTCCCAGTCAGGGCTTTTCGCTTCGCCGGTGCGCAGCGCGTGGCTGGACGTCCCGAGCCTGGTGGAAGCGGCCAAGCAGACCGCGAAGACCGGTGCGACGGAGTTCTGCATCGTCGCCGCGGTGCGCGGGCCCGACGAGCGGCTGCTCGCGCAGGTCGCCGCCGGCATCGAGGCGATCCGCGACGAGGTCGACATCCAGATCGCCTGCTCCTTGGGCATGCTCAGCCAGGAGCAAGTCGACCGCCTCAAAGAGATGGGCGTGCACCGCTACAACCACAACCTGGAGACTGCGCGGTCGTTCTTCACCAACGTCGTCACCACGCACACCTGGGAAGAGCGCTGGGACACCCTGCAGATGGTCCGCGAGGCCGGCATGGAGGTCTGCTGCGGCGGCATCCTCGGCATGGGCGAAACGCTGGAGCAGCGCGCGGAATTCGCGGCCGACCTCGCCCAGCTGGATCCGCACGAGGTTCCGCTGAACTTCCTCAACCCGCGCCCGGGTACCCCGTTCGGCGACCTGGAGGTGCTGCCCGCCGCCGATGCGCTCCGAGCCGTGGCGGCGTTCCGGCTGGCGCTGCCCCGCACGATGCTGCGCTTCGCGGGCGGCCGGGAGATCACCCTGGGCGATCTGGGCGCCAAGAAGGGCATCCTCGGCGGCATCAACGCGGTGATCGTCGGCAACTACCTCACCACGCTCGGCCGGCCGGCCGAGGCGGACCTCGAACTGCTCGACGACCTGCAGATGCCGATCAAAGCCCTCAATGCCACTCTGTGAAGCCGGCCTGTAGGCAACGCCCATGACGTTCAACGTCTACACCGGTGAACCCGACGGCACCTCCGTGCCGACCGCTGCGCGGCTGGGCTTGGAGCCCCCGCGTTACTGCGCCGAGTGCGGGCGGCGGATGATCGTGCAGGTACGCCCCGACGGCTGGTCCGCTCGCTGCTCGCGGCACGGCCTGACCGACTCCAAGGACCTCGAACAGCGATGAATGACGTTGCCGCTCCTAAGTTTTCGCGGGCTCGCGCGGCGTTGACCGTGTTGGTGACATCGGCGGCGACGGGTGTGCTGATCGGGGCGCTGTGGTCCTGGCTGGCGCCGCCGGTCCACGGTGTGGTGGCGCTGACGCGCGACGGCGATCGCGTACGCGCCTATCTGGGCGACGAAGGCGACCATTTCTTCGTCGCGGCTTTCCTGCTCGTCGGGATGCTCTGTGTCGTGGCGGTCGTCGCCGCGGTGCTGGTGTGGCAGTGGCGTGCGCACCGCGGGCCGGTGATGACGGCGGCGCTGGCGACCGGGTGCATGCTGGCGGCGGGCGTGGCCGCCGGGCTCGGCGCGCTGCTGGTGCGTCTGCGGTACGGGACGATCGACGTGGCCGGGGCTCCGGTCACGCCCGAACATCGAGTGCACTACGTCGTGGAGACGCCGCCGGTGTTCTTCGGGCATTCACCGCTGCAGGTCGCTTTGACGGTGCTGTTTCCGGCCGCGGTCGCCGCGCTGGTGTACTCCTTCATGGCGGTGTCCGCGGCACGCGACGATCTGGGCGCCTGGCCGCCGGTCACAGCGGAGAGCGCTCCACCTTCCGCCCCGACATCACTTTGACGGCGATCTTGGCCAGCCGCGCCATCCCGACGTAGGTCATCGGGTTCAGCAGCGTCGGCCAGGTGGTGCGGACCAGGTGTTCCGAGGTTGGTTTGCCGTCGAACCGGTCGATCAGCCAGCGCAGCGCCATCGGCGCCGACATCGGGTGCAGCAGCATGTGCTCGCTGAACAGATCGCGGTGGTAGGTGACCGAGGCGCCGCCCGAGCGGTAGATCTCGCTCAGCTCGTCGATGTCGTCGACCGAGACGATCTTGTCGTGGACGGCCTGCACGATCAGCACGGGCGGGGTGGGCACCGCCGTACCGAGCTTGATGCTGTCGAAGACGTGCTTGACCTCGGGCATGTCCAGGATCTCGGTGAGCGGCCGGTCGACGAGCTTGCCCATGTCCATGCCCGCGAAGCGCAACACGGCCTGCGCCGTGGTCATGTTCTCGATGCGCAGCAGCATCGCCTTGCCGGCGTCGGTGGCGTGCTCCTGGATCACCCGGTCGAGTTCCGGATACACGTGGGTCAGCGCCGCCACCACCATCGCGGGCAGTCCCGAGTACAGGCTGCCGTTGAGCCGGCGGTAAGCGTGGCCCAGGTCGGCCACGGGGGAGCCCAGCACCGCGCCGACGATGTCGAGCTCGGGGGCGTACTGCGCGTGCATCTCCGCGGCCCACGCCGACGCCAGGCCGCCACCCGAGTAGCCCCACAGCCCGATCGGAGCGGACGGGCTCAGCCCGAGCCGCTCGCAGCTCACGGCCGCACGCAGGCCGTCGAGGATGCGGTAGCCGGGCTCATACGGCGTGCCCCACCAGCCGTGCGGTCCTTCGTGGTCGGGCACCGAGACCGCCCAGCCCTCGGCGAGCGCGGCGGCGATCAGCAGGAACTCGAACTGGGCCAGCGCGCCCGGGGCCAGCGCCTTGCGGCGCAGTGCGTACGACGGGAAGCAGCGGGAGCTGACCGCGTCGATGGCGCACTGGTACGAGATCACCGGGATCACCGCCCGCTTCGTGCGCTCGGCCGGCACGATCACGGTGGTGACAGTCGCTTCCGGGGCACCGTTCATGTCGGTGGTGCGGTACAGCAGTTGCGTGGCGGTGAACTTCTGCGGGACGAGACCCAGGAAGGCCAGTTCGACGTCGCGACTGCGCAGCACGGTTCCCGGCTCGGCGTGCTGAAAACCGCTCGGCGGTTCGTAGAACGGGTCGTCGGCGGGCAGCCGCGGGCGGGCGCCGCGGGACAGCTCCTCGTGCGGTACGTGCCCGATCCAGTCGGCACCTGATGCTGGCGCGGCGTTGCCCAGAGACATTCGGCCATTCTTGCTTAAGAGAGCGTTAAGAATCCAGTCGACTCACCCGGGCGGGCGAAGTGCGGCGAATTCGTCGGTCACCCGGTAGCGCGCTTCGGTGAACCGGTACAGGGCCGCGGGCCTGCCACCGCTGCGCCCGGACCGCGCCGTGGTGCCGGTGCGGGTGATGACGTTGCGCCGTTCGAGCACACGTTGCAGATTGGTCGCGTCGACGCTGTGGCCGAGCGCGGCGCTGTAGATGTCCCTCAAGCTCGACAGCGCGAATTCCGTTGGCGCCAAGGCGAACCCGATGTTCGTGTACGACAACTTGGCGACGAGCCGGGTGCGCGCGTGTTCGACCATGGTGCCGTGGTCGAACGCCATCGGCGGAAGGTCGCTCACCGGGTGCCAGCGGGTGTCCGGCGGCAGCTCCGGCGTCGCGGGGGAGGGCACCAGGCCGAGGAACGTCGACGCGATCGTCCGCACGCCGGGCACGCGGCGCGGATCGGAGAACACCGCGAGCTGCTCGAGGTGAGCAAGCTCACGCAGGTCCACCTTCTCGGCCAGTTGCCGCCGCACCGAGCTGATCAGGTCCTCGTCGTCGCCGAGCCGCCCGCCGGGAAGGGACCACCTGTCGCGCTGCGGGTCGAGCGCTCGCTGCCACAACAGCACGTGAAGTGCCGGTTTGCGGGCGGCCAGTTCGCGAACCTGGAACACGGCGGCGAGCACCTCGTGTGCGGTGCTAGTATGGGCCATGTTTTCGATTGTAAGTCGAAAACTCGGATTTGACGAAGGGGATGGCCATGACGGTGCTCGACATCATCGACGGTCCGACCGGCTATTCCGGCGTCGACGGGGACGAGCGGTGGGCCGCCGAGGTCCGCCGCCTCGCCGACCTGCGCGGCGCGACGCTGTTGGCGCACAACTACCAGTTGCCCGCGATCCAGGACGTCGCCGACCACGTCGGTGACTCGCTGGCGTTGTCGCGAATCGCCGCCGATGCGCCCGAGGACACGATCGTGTTCTGCGGCGTGCACTTCATGGCCGAGACGGCCAAGATCCTGTCCCCGGACAAGACCGTGCTGATTCCCGACCAGCGGGCCGGCTGCTCGCTTGCCGACTCCATCACCGCCGAGCAACTGCGCGCATGGAAGGCCGAGCACCCCGGCGCCGTCGTGGTCTCCTACGTCAACACCACGGCAGCGGTGAAGGCCGAGACCGACATCTGCTGCACCTCGTCGAACGCCGTCGAGGTGGTGGCGTCGATCCCCGAGGACCGGGAGGTGCTGTTCTGTCCTGACCAGTTCCTCGGCGCCCACGTGCGGCGCGTCACCGGCCGCACGAACCTGCATGTGTGGGCGGGCGAATGCCACGTGCATGCGGGCATCAACGGCGACGAGCTCGCCGACCAGGCCCGCACCCACCCCGACGCCGAACTCTTCGTGCACCCCGAATGTGGCTGCGCCACATCGGCGTTGTACCTCGCCGGCGAGGGCGCTTTTCCGGAGGACCGCGTCAAGATCCTGTCCACCGGTGGAATGCTGGACGCCGCACGTGAGACCGGGGCGCGTCAGGTGCTGGTTGCCACCGAGGTCGGCATGCTGCACCAGTTGCGCCGCGCCGCACCGGATGTCGACTTCATGGCGGTCAACGACCGGGCATCGTGCAAGTTCATGAAGATGATCACGCCCGCCGCGCTGCTGCGGTGCCTGGTGGAGGGCGCCGACGAGGTCGACGTCGATCCCGAGACCGCTCGACTGGCGCGGGCCAGCGTCCAGCGCATGATCGCCATCGGTCAGCCCGGCGGCGGCGAATGACGCGCGCGGCCGCCTGCGGTTCCGGCCGCTGGTCGGGTCATTGGCAGCAACGCGCCGACGTCGTGGTGATCGGTACGGGCGTGGCGGGCCTGGTCGCCGCGCTCGCGGCACACCGACGGGGCCGAAAAGTCATGGTGCTCAGCAAGACCCCTGACTCTGCGACGTTCTACGCCCAGGGCGGGATCGCGGTGGTGCTGCCGGAGGCGTTGCGGGAAGACGGAGACTCGGTCGATGCCCATGTGGCCGACACGCTGGCCGCGGGCGCGGGCTTGTGCGACCCCGATGCCGTGCGCTCGATCGTCGCCGACGGTTACCGCGCGGTCGTCGAATTGGTCAGCGACGGAGCGCGTTTCGACGAGACGGTGCGGGGATCGTGGTCGCTCACCCGTGAGGGCGGCCATTCGCGGCGCCGGATCATCCACGCCGGCGGCGACGCCACGGGCGCGGAGGTGCAGCGGGCGCTCGACAGTGCGTCGGCCACGTTGGACATCCGCCACAACCACGTCGCGGTCGAGATCCTGCACGAGGCCGGCGCCGTCACCGGCGTTCTGGTGCTCAGCGACGACGGCCTCGGGGTCGTACACGCCCCTTCGGTGATCCTCGCGACCGGCGGACTGGGTCATCTGTACTCGGCCACTACGAACCCCGACGGGTCGACCGGAGACGGTGTCGCGCTTGCGATGTGGGCGGGCGCACCGGTCAGCGACATCGAGTTCATCCAGTTCCACCCGACCATGCTGTTCGACGGTCACAACGCGGGACGGCGGCCGCTGATCACCGAAGCGGTCCGCGGCGAGGGCGCCGTACTCGTGGATTCGCAGGGACGTTCGGTCACCGCCGGTGTCCATCCGATGGGCGACCTGGCGCCGCGCGATGTCGTTGCGGCAGCGATCCACGCTCGGCTCGAGGAGACCGGTGCACCGTGTGTCTTCCTCGACGCGAGGCGGATCGACGGCTTCGCGAAGCGGTTCCCGACGGTGACCGCGGCCTGCCGGGCGGCGGGCATCGACCCCACCCTGGAGGCTATTCCCGTGCTTCCCGGCGCGCATTACAGCTGCGGCGGCGTCGTCACCGACGTGCACGGGCGCACCGACATCGCCGGGCTGTTCGCCGCGGGCGAGGTGGCGCGTACCGGGATGCACGGTGCGAACCGGCTGGCCTCCAACAGCCTGCTCGAAGGCCTCGTCGTCGGCGGCCGGGCCGGAAATGCCGCTGCCGCACACGCTTTGGCCGCCGGACCGGTGGCGGCGCGGCCACCGGAGCCCGTGGTACGGCGAGCCCTTCCGCGCGCCGTTCTCCAGCGGGCGATGACGAAGAACGCCGGGGTGGTGCGCGACGCCGACGGTTTACGGGTCCTGGCCGCCGATTTGGACGCCGCACCGCCGCGTGCGATCGGTTCGCGCGCCGACTTCGAGGACGCGGCGTTGACGACGACCGCAGCAGCCGTCGCGGCCGCGGCGCTGAGCCGTACCGAATCTCGCGGCTGTCATCACCGGCGCGACTACCCGCTCACCGACCCCGCACAGGCGCGAGGTCTGGTCGCGGCCGGAGTGTGCTGCTGATGGAGCTGAGTGCCGACGAGCTCACCGAGGCTCGCAGGGTGATCGCGCGCGGACTGGAAGAAGATCTGCGCTACGGACCCGATGTGACCACGCTCGCCACTGTGCCGGCGGACGCGAGGACCACGGCGTCGATGGTGGCGCGCGAGGCGGGCGTGATCGCCGGGGTGGACATCGCACTGCTCGTTCTCGACGAAGTGCTCGGGTCTGAGGGTTATTCAGTCAAGGACCGCGTCGAGGACGGTGCCCGGCTGGAGCCGGGCGGCGTCGTGCTGACGGTCGAGGCGCCCACCCAGGGACTGCTCACCGCCGAGCGGACCACGCTGAACCTGGTCTGTCATCTCTCCGGTATCGCCACCGCGACGGCGGCGTGGGTGGACGCGGTGTCCGGGACCGCGGCGAAGGTCCGCGACACCCGCAAGACTCTGCCGGGCCTGCGGGCGCTGCAGAAGTACGCGGTGCGTGTGGGCGGCGGCGTCAACCACCGGATGGGCCTCGGTGACGCGGCGCTGATCAAGGACAACCATGTCGCCGCCGCCGGATCGGTCGTGGCGGCGCTGCAGGCCGTGCGCGCAGCCGCCCCCGACGTCGAATGCGAAGTCGAGGTGGACTCGCTCGAGCAGCTCGACGAGGTGCTCGCCGAGAAGGTCGAGCTGGTGCTGCTGGACAACTTTCCGGTGTGGCAGACGCAGATCGCCGTGCAGCGCCGCGATTCCCGGTCGCCGGCAACGAAGCTGGAATCGTCCGGCGGGTTGTCGCTCGACAGCGCCGCCGAGTACGCCGGCACGGGCGTCGACTACCTCGCGGTCGGCGCGCTCACCCACTCGGTGCGGGTCCTCGATATCGGGCTCGATCTGTAACGGCCACTACCATCGGTCGCGTGGATGAGGACTCGTCGCGCCGTCTCACTCTGCTGGCCACCGCCAGCCTGGTCATCGCGGTGGCTGCCTTGGCCGTCGCCGGGTGGACGCTGTACGAGTCGAGGACGTCGGAGCCGAAGTACGACGCCACGCAGATCGCTGACGCCAAGTCCAAGGCGTGCGGCGCGGCCGACATCGTCCGCAAAGGCATCTCGCTCAACACGAACCTGCGGCCGGCGGGCGGCCCGCAGGACGTCACCGGAGCACAGGCCGTCGCGGCCAACGCGCGCATCTCGCTCTACGACGGCGGTCAGTACCTACTGCAACGGCTGGATCCGGCCACCCCGGCCGAGCTCGCCGAGAAAATCCGCCAGTTCGCGAACAACCTGTCGGACATCGGCGCCCATGCCACCGCGGGCGTCCCGAACGACGACCCAGACCAGTCGAAGCGGCTGTCCGACGCCGACGCCGAGAACAACGCGATCACCGCGCTCTGCAGTTGAGTCAGGCGACGTCGGCGACGAAGATCGCCATCCGCCCCGCCTGCATCCGCGCCATCGCCGGCAACCCGTCGGGATTGCTGCCGGCCGGCAGGATCCGCGGATTCACCAGGTGAAGAGTGCGGCGCACGAGGTGCAGATCGGCTTCGCCGGCGGCCAGGACGTTCTTCACCCAGTCGGTTTTCCCGTGTCCGAGCGCGATGGCCACGGTGTCGCCCTTCCGGTAGGCAGTGACGATCGTCTCGTAGGGCTTTCCGGACTTGCGGCCCCGATGTTCGATCCTGGCCATTCCCGGCATCAGCCGCGAGAACGGCCTGATCAGCCGGTTGAGGTACTTGACCTGCAGGTTTTCGAACCACGGCGGGAACACCATCGGCACGCCAGGGGCGTTGTTGGGATGCTCACTGGCTCGCATGGCGCCTCCATAACCGATTTGGTCTGCTCTGGGAGAATGGACAGCGTGAATCTATCGCCGGGGCCGATCGCCCGCATCGACTTGCGCGGCGCGCGTCTGTCTGCCGCAGGGTTGCGGGCCGCGTTGCCGCGCGGCGGCGTGGATGTCGACGCGGTGGTGCCGCGGGTCCGTCCCATCGTCGACGCGGTCGCCGAGCGTGGCGCGGCAGCGGCACTGGAGTTCACCGAGACGTTCGACGGCGTGCGGCCGGCGCGGGTCCGTGTGCCGGCCGAGCGCCTCGCCGCCGCGCTGGCCGACCTGGACTCGAACGTCCGCGCCGCGCTCGAGGTCGCGATCGAGCGCGCCCGCGCCGTGCACGCCGACCAGCGCCGCTCCGACACCACCACGACGCTGGCTCCCGGCGCAACGGTCACCGAGCGCTGGGTGCCGGTGGAGCGGGTCGGGCTCTATGTGCCGGGTGGCAACGCCGTCTACCCGTCGAGCGTGGTGATGAACGTGGTGCCTGCGCAGACCGCGGGGGTGGACTCGCTCGTCATCGCCAGCCCGCCGCAGGCCGACTTCGAAGCGCTGCCGCACCCGACCATCCTGGCCGCCGCGGCGCTGCTCGGCGTCGACGAGGTGTGGGCGGTCGGCGGAGCGCAGGCCGTCGCGCTGCTGGCCTACGGCGGCACGGACACCGACGGCGAGGAGCTGGCGCCCGTCGACATGATCACCGGCCCGGGCAACATCTATGTGACCGCCGCCAAGCGCATCTGCCGGTCACAGGTGGGCATCGACGCTGAGGCCGGTCCCACCGAGATCGCGATCCTGGCCGACCACACCGCCGACCCGGCCCACGTCGCGGCTGACCTGATCAGCCAGGCCGAGCACGACGAGATGGCGGCCAGCGTGCTGGTCACGCCCAGCGTCGAATTGGCCGACGCCACCGACCGCGAACTGGCCAACCAGCTCGAGACCACGGTGCACCGCGAACGGGTGAGTGCGGCGCTGGGTGGCAAGCAGTCGGCGACGGTGCTCGTGGACGACCTCGAGGCGGGCGTCCGCACCGTGAACGCCTATGCCGCAGAGCATCTGGAGATCCAGACGGTCGATGCACGCGAGGTGGCCGGCCGCATCCGGTCGGCCGGCGCGATCTTCGTGGGTCCTTACGCACCGGTCAGCCTCGGCGACTACTGCGCGGGCTCGAACCACGTGCTGCCGACGGCGGGTTGTGCCCGGCACTCGAGCGGGCTGTCGGTGCAGACGTTCCTGCGCGGCATACACGTCGTCGACTACGACGAGGCAGCGCTCAAAGACGTGTCGGGACACGTCATCACGCTCGCCGAAGCCGAGAACCTGCCCGCGCACGGGGAAGCGGTGCGGCGGAGGTTCGAACGGTGACCGTCGGCGAGAAGGTGACCCTCGACGGGCTGCCGCTGCGCGAAGACCTGCGCGGCAAATCCCCTTATGGGGCACCGCAGTTGGACGTGCCGGTGCGGCTGAACACCAACGAGAACCCGCACCCGCCGACGCAGGCGCTCATCGACGACGTGGCGGCATCGGTCGCCGCGGTCGCGGGCGACCTGCACCGCTATCCGGACCGTGACGCGGTGGCGCTGCGGGCCGACCTGGCCGCCTACCTCTCGGCGCAGACCAGAACGGCGATCAGTACGGAGAATGTCTGGGCGGCAAACGGTTCCAATGAGATACTGCAGCAGCTCCTGCAGGCGTTCGGCGGCCCCGGCCGCAGCGCGATCGGATTCGTGCCGTCCTACTCGATGCACCCGATCATCTCGGACGGCACCCAGACCGCATGGCTGGTGGCCAACCGCGCCGACGACTTCGCTCTCGACGTCGATGTCGCCGTCGCGGCCGTCGCCGCGCACACCCCCGACATCGTGTTCGTCGCAAGCCCGAACAACCCGTCGGGGCAGAGCGTTCCGCTCGACGATCTGCGCCGCCTGCTCGACGCGATGCACACCGGCGTGATGATCGTCGACGAGGCCTACGGCGAGTTCTCGTCCCAGCCGAGCGCGGTGCAGCTGATCGACGAGTTCCCGGCCAGACTCGTCGTCACCCGCACCATGAGCAAGGCGTTCGCGTTCGCCGGCGGCCGGCTGGGGTACCTCATCGCCGCGCCCGCGGTGATCGACGCGATGCTGCTGGTCCGGTTGCCCTATCACCTGTCGTCGGTCACCCAGGCCGCCGCCCGCGCCGCGCTGCGGCACGCCGACGACACGCTGGGCAGCGTGGCCACCCTCATCGCGGAACGCAACCGTGTCACAGATGCGCTGTCGGACATGGGCTTTCGGGTCATCGTCAGCGACGCCAACTTCGTGTTGTTCGGTGAGTTCGCCGACGCGGCCGCCACCTGGCAGCGCTACCTCGACGCGGGAATCTTGATCCGCGACGTCGGCATACCCGGTTATCTGCGGGCCACCACCGGGTTGGCCGAAGAGAACGACGCGCTGCTGGCCGCCAGCGCCCGGCTCGCCTCCACCGAACTCGTCAAAGTAGGAGCATCGTGACCCGTCGCGCGAGAATCGAACGCAAGACCAAGGAGTCCGACATCGTCGTCGAACTCGATCTCGACGGCACCGGCAGCGTGCAGGTCGACACTGGCGTGCCGTTCTTCGATCACATGCTGACCGCGCTGGGCAGCCACGCGAGCTTCGACCTGACGGTGCACGCCAAGGGCGACGTGGAGATCGAAGGCCATCACACGATCGAGGACACCTCGATCGTGCTGGGCCAGGCGCTGGGCCAGGCGCTCGGCGACAAGAAGGGAATCCGCCGGTTCGGCGACGCCTGGATCCCGATGGACGAGACGCTGGCGCACGCCGCCGTCGATGTGTCCGGCCGGCCGTACTGCGTGCACACCGGCGAGCCGGATCACTTGCTGCACTTCACGATCGAAGGTTCGCAGGCGCCTTACCACACGGTCGTCAACCGGCACGTGTTCGAGTCTTTGGCGATGAACGCGCGCATCGCGTTGCACGTGCGCACCATTTACGGCCGCGACCCGCACCACATCACCGAGGCCCAGTACAAGGCGGTCGCGCGTGCGCTGCGTCAGGCCGTCGAATTGGACCCGCGGGTTATCGGTGTGCCGTCGACGAAAGGCACACTGTGACAGTTAAAGTCGTCATCCTCGATTACGGCTCGGGGAACCTGCGCTCGGCACAGCGGGCGTTGGAGCGCGTCGGCGCCGACGTCACGGTGACCGCAGACGCGGATGCGGCGCGCGGCGCCGACGGCCTCGTGGTCCCCGGCGTAGGCGCGTTCGAGGCATGCATGGCCGGGCTGCGCAAGATCGACGGCGCGACGCTCATCGCCGAGCGGGTGGCGGCGGGCCGTCCGGTGCTGGGCGTCTGCGTCGGCATGCAGATCCTGTTCTCGCGCGGCGTGGAGTTCGGCGTGGAGAGCACCGGTTGCGGGCAGTGGCCCGGCGCGGTCGTGCGACTCGACGCGCCGGTGATCCCGCACATGGGCTGGAACGTCGTGGACGCACCCGAAGGCAGCACGTTGTTCGCCGGGATGGATGCGGGCACGCGGTTCTACTTCGTGCACTCGTACGCCGCCCAGCAGTGGGAAGGCGATCCGGCTGCGAAGCTGACCTGGGCCACCCACAGCGTGCCGTTCCTGGCGGCCGTGGAGGACGGACCGCTGTCGGCCACCCAGTTCCACCCGGAGAAGAGCGGCGACGCCGGTGCCGCGTTGCTCGCCAACTGGGTGAAGGCACTAGGTTGACCGACGTGCCGCAGCGATTGATTCTTCTTCCCGCCGTCGACGTGGTCGAGGGCCGCGCCGTGCGCCTGGTGCAAGGCCAGGCCGGCAGCGAGACCGAGTACGGCTCGGCGCTGGAGGCCGCGCTGACCTGGCAGCGCGACGGCGCGGAGTGGATCCACCTCGTCGACCTAGACGCGGCGTTCGGCCGGGGCAGCAACCGCGAACTGCTGGCCGAGGTGGTCGGCAAGCTCGACGTGGCAGTCGAGTTGTCCGGCGGAATCCGCGACGACGACTCGCTGTCGGCGGCGCTCGCAACGGGCTGCGCCCGCGTCAACCTCGGCACCGCGGCGCTGGAGAATCCGCAGTGGTGCGCGAAAGTGGTCGCCGAACACGGCGAGAAGGTCGCCGTGGGGCTGGACGTGAAGATCGACGCAGCCGGCGATCACCGGCTGCGCGGCCGCGGCTGGGAAACCGATGGCGGCGACCTGTGGGAGGTGCTCGAACGGCTGGACCGCGAAGGCTGTTCGCGGTTCGTCGTCACCGATGTCACCAAGGACGGCACCCTGAACGGGCCCAACCTCGAGCTGCTGTCGAAGGTGACCGAGCGCACCGACGCACCGGTCATCGCGTCCGGCGGGGTGTCGAGCCTCGACGACCTCGAGGCCATCGCGACGCTGACCGATCGCGGCGTCGAGGGGGCGATCGTCGGAAAAGCCTTGTACGCCGGGCGGTTCACGCTCCCCGAGGCACTGGCCGCGGTGGAGCGGTAGATGGCGCTCGGCGAGGCAGACCTCGACGCACTCGTCGCCGAGGCGGCGCAGATCCTCGACGATGCCGCGAAGCCGTTCATCGAGGGCCACCGAGCGGATTCGGCGGTGCAGAAGAAGGGCAACGACTTCGCCACCGAGGTGGACCTCGCGATCGAGCGGCAGGTCGTCGATGCGCTTACCGCCAGGACCGGAATCGCGGTGCACGGTGAAGAGTTCGGCGGCGCCGATCTGGACTCGCCGCTGGTCTGGGTGCTAGACCCCATCGACGGCACGTTCAACTACGCCGCCGGTTCGCCGATGGCGGCGATCCTGCTCGGTCTGGTGCGTGACGGCGATCCGGTGGCCGGTTTGACGTGGGTGCCGTTCACCGGTGAGCGGTTCACCGCGGTCCTCGGTAAACCGTTGCGCAGCAACGGGATCGACCAGCCGACGTTGAAGCCCGCGGATCTCTCGGACTCGGTCGTCGGGGTGAGCACGTTCAACGTCGACTCCCGGGGCAGGGTGCCGGGGCGTTACCGCTTGGCGGTGATCGAAAGCCTGAGCCGTCAGTGCTCGCGGATGCGCATGCACGGCGCCACGGGCATCGACCTCGCGTACACGGGAGCCGGGATCCTCGGTGGCGCCATCAGTTTCGGTGGTCACGTGTGGGACCACGCCGCGGGTGTCGCGTTGATCCGCGCCGCCGGTGGTGTGGTGACCGACCTGGCCGGCAACGACTGGACCGTCAAGTCGCCGTCCGCCCTGGCCGGAGTGCCCGGAGTCCACGGGCAACTGCTGGATCTGCTGCGCGCGGTCGGCGACCCCGGGGACTTCTGATGGATCCGAAGGACCTCGCGGTCCGCATCATCCCGTGCCTGGATGTCGACGACGGCCGGGTGGTCAAGGGCGTCAACTTCGAAAACCTCCGTGACGCAGGCGATCCGGTGGAGCTGGCGGCGGCGTACGACGCCGAGGGCGCCGACGAGTTGACCTTCCTCGACGTCACCGCCTCGTCTTCCGGTCGGGCCACCATGCTCGAGGTGGTGCAGCGGACCGCCGAGCAGGTGTTCATTCCGTTGACGGTCGGCGGCGGCGTGCGGTCGGTCGCCGATGTCGACGTGCTGCTGCGGGCCGGGGCCGACAAGGTCGCGGTGAACACCGCCGCGATCGCCCGCCCCGATCTGCTCGGCGAGCTGTCCCGGCAGTTCGGTTCGCAGTGCATCGTGTTGTCGGTCGACGCACGCACCGTTCCGCAGGACCAGCAGCCGACAGCGTCGGGGTGGGAGGTCACCACGCACGGCGGCCGGCGCGGCACGGGCATCGACGCCGTCGAATGGGCCACGCGCGGAGCGGAACTCGGTGTCGGCGAGATCCTGCTGAACTCGATGGACTTCGACGGCACCAAAGCCGGTTTCGACCTTCCGATGATCGAGGCGGTGCGCGGAGCCGTCAACGTTCCGGTCATCGCGAGCGGCGGAGCGGGCGCCCCTGAGCATTTCGCACCGGCTGTTCTCGCCGGAGCGGATGCCGTGTTGGCCGCCAGCGTGTTCCACTTCCGTGAGCTCACCATCGGACAGGTGAAGGACGCGATGGCGGCGGAAGGGATCGTGGTGAGGTGAGCCTGGACGCAGCGATCGCGTCGCGACTCAAGCGCGACGCCAACGGGTTGATCACCGCGGTGGTGCAGGAACGTGGCACCGGGCAGGTGTTGATGGTGGCGTGGATGGACGACATCGCGCTGGCGCGCACCCTGGAAACCCGTCGTGCGACGTACTTTTCGCGCTCGCGCCAACAGCACTGGGTGAAGGGTGAGACGTCGGGCCACACGCAATACGTGCACTCGGTGCGGCTCGACTGCGACGGCGACACCGTGCTGCTCGAGGTCGACCAGGTCGACGGCGCGTGCCACACCGGCGACCACAGTTGCTTCGACGCCGACGTGCTGCTGAGCCCCGACGGTTAGATTGGCGGCGTGAAAAAGACCGCTGGTGCTGCCCTCCTTGCCGTCGCTGCGCTCGCTGTTCGTCGCTATGCGTCTTTCCGGGAACCGCTTTCAGCAGCACTGCCCGAGCTCCGCAGCCGTGGATTGCCGTTCGTCACCGTCACCTACAACGCCCGATCCCTGCCTCTGCTGCGCGCGGTGTACCGGACGAAGAGTGCACCCGGACCCGGCGTCGAGGTCACCGAACACCACGTCGGCCCGAACGCGTTGCGGGTACTCGTCACGACGCCCCAGGACGGCCGCGTCCTGCGTCCCGCCGTGCTCATGCCCCACGCCGGGGGCATGATCGTCGGCTCCCCCCAGTTGGAGCTGCGCACCTGCGGCCGGCTGGCCCGTGAGTTGGGGGCCGTCGTCGTCGCACCGGCCTATCGCCTGGCCCCCGAGCATCCCTTCCCGGCAGCCCTCGACGACTGCATGACCACACTTCGCTGGATGCGCGACAGCGCCGGCGAATTGGGCATCGATGCCGACCGCATCGCCGTTGCCGGGTTCAGTGCCGGTGGCGGACTTTCGGCGGCGATCGCCCAGCGCAGCCTCGACGAGGGAATCCCGCTGCGGGCGCAGGGACTCGTGTATCCGATGCTCGACGATCGCACCGTGCTGAACGACGATTTCGGGGGACGGGGCCGCCTGTCATGGACGCCGGCGTCGAATCGATACGCGTGGACGGCCTACCTCGGCCGGGAGCCTCGGGTGTCGGACGCGCCGCCCTACGCAGCACCCGCGCGCCGCGACGATCTGTCCGGACTTCCGCCGGCCTGGATCGGCGTCGGCGAACTCGATCTGTTCCTCCCCGAATCGGTGGAGTACGCCGAGCGGCTACGCGCGTGCGGCGTCCCGTGTGAGCTCGTCACCGTTCCGGGGATGTACCACGCGGCCGACGGATACGCGCCGGAATCGGCCCCGATGAAGGACTTTCAGCGCGGCCTCACCGACCACTTACGGACACACCTGCTTCACGCGGACTGACGCTCGCGCAGCACCTCGAGTGCCTTGTCGGCATGGCTGTCCATGCTGATCTCCGAGGCGATCACGGCCAGCACCGTGTGATCGGTGTCGATCACAAACGTCGTCCGCTTGACGGGCATGAACTTCCCGAGCAGGCCCCGCTTCACGCCGAACTGCGTCGCGACCGTGCCGTCGGCGTCGGACAGCAGCGGATAGTCGAAGCGCTCCTTGTCGGCGAACTTCGCCTGCTTGTCGACCGCGTCGGTGCTGATGCCGACCCGGCTCGCGCCCACCGCGGCGAACTCCGCTGCCAGATCACGGAAGTGGCAGGCCTCCTTCGTGCAACCCGGCGTCATCGCGGCCGGATAGAAGAACAACACGATCGGCCCGTCGGAGAGCAACTCGCTCAGACTTCGCATCTTGCCCGTCTGGTCGGGCAGTTCGAACTCGGCAACTCGGTCACCCTGTTTCATGAGGGTCACGCTACGCCGCGCGCCGGACCGACGTTTTGGCTGGTTTTCGGCCGTCGGATCGACCATTGCGTCGGTTTCAAGGGCCGACGCACGCTACGCCGAGGCCCGGAACGCGTCTGGGACACTTGATGCGTGCAGACCACCGCCGACTCGCTGGCGAACACCACATCGCGCGAGGACTTCCGGGCGCTTGCCGCCGGGCACCGTGTCGTGCCGGTGACCCGCAAGGTGCTCGCCGACAGCGAGACACCGCTGTCGGCGTACCGCAAGCTCGCCGCCAACCGGCCGGGGACGTTCCTGCTGGAGTCGGCCGAGAACGGGCGCTCGTGGTCGCGTTGGTCATTCATCGGCGCGGGCGCCCCGTCGGCGCTCACGGTGCGCGACGGCGAGGCGGTGTGGCTGGGCACCACGCCGAAGGACGCCCCGCAGGGCGGTGACCCGCTGCAGGCGCTCCGCGCGACACTGCAACTCCTCGAAACCGAACCGCTGCCGGGTCTGCCGCCGCTGTCCAGCGGACTGGTCGGCTTCTTCGCCTACGACATGGTCCGCCGGCTGGAGAAGCTGCCGTCACTGGCCGTCGACGACCTCGGCCTGCCGGACATGCTGCTGCTCCTGGCCACCGACATCGCGGCCGTCGACCACCACGAGGGCACGATCACGCTGATCGCCAACGCCGTCAACTGGAACGGCACCGACGAGCGCGTGGACTGGGCGTACGACGACGCTGTGGCCCGCGTCGACGTCATGACGGCGGCGCTCGGCGAGCACCTGCCGTCGTCCGTCGCGACGTTCGGCAGACCGGAGCCGTCACACCGGGCGCAGCGCACGCTCGAGGAGTACGGCGCGATCGTCGAGAAACTGGTGCGCGACATCGAGGCCGGCGAGGCCTTCCAGGTGGTGCCGTCGCAGCGGTTCGAGATGGACACCGCGGCAGACCCACTCGACGTGTACCGGATGCTGCGGGTCACCAACCCCAGCCCGTACATGTACCTGCTCAACGTGCCGAATGAGGCTGGGGGAGCGGACTTCTCGATCGTCGGCTCCAGTCCCGAGGCGCTGGTCACGGTCAAGGACGGCCGGGCGACCACGCATCCCATCGCCGGCACCCGGTGGCGCGGGGCGACCGAAGAAGAGGACCTGCTGCTGGAGAAGGAGTTGCAGTCCGACGAGAAGGAACTCGCCGAGCACTTGATGCTGGTCGACCTCGGCCGCAACGATCTCGGCCGGGTGTGCCGGCCCGGGACGGTGCGCGTCGAGGATTACAGCCACATCGAGCGCTACAGCCATGTCATGCACCTGGTGTCGACGGTGACGGGGCTGCTGGCCGACGACAAGACAGCGCTGGACGCGGTGACCGCCTGTTTCCCGGCGGGCACGTTGTCGGGTGCGCCGAAGGTGCGGGCGATGGAGCTGATCGAGGAGGTCGAGAAGACGCGCCGCGGGCTCTACGGCGGCGTGCTCGGCTACCTCGACTTCGCGGGCAACGCGGACTTCGCAATCGCCATTCGCACCGCGCTGATGCGTAACGGCACCGCGTACGTGCAGGCCGGCGGCGGCGTCGTCGCCGACTCCAACGGGCCCTACGAGTACACCGAGGCCGCCAACAAGGCGCGCGCGGTGCTCAACGCGATCGCCGCCGCGGAAACGCTGACCGAGCCGTGATCCGGGTTGCGCAACTAGGGCTGGTGCTCGCCGCCGCGGCGCTGTGGGGGGCGTCGCGGATGACCTGGGTCGACGTCACGTCGTTCGACGGGCTGGGGCAGCCCAGAACGGTCGCGCTGTCGGGGGCGACGTGGTCCACGGCGCTGGTGCCGCTGGCCGTCCTGCTGGTGGCTGCGGCGGTTGCGCCGCTGGCCGTGCGCGGGTGGCCGTTGCGGATCCTGGCGGTGCTGGTCGCGGTCGCCAGCGCGGGCACGGCGTATCTGGCGATCAGCTTGTGGGTGGTCAAGGACGTGGCGGTGCGGGCCTCGCACATCGCCGAGGCTCCAGTCGCCGACATCGTCGGAACACAGCGGCACTACGCCGGGGCGGTGGTCACGCTGGTCACCGCGATCCTCGCGCTCGGATGCTCGGTGTTGTTGATGCGGGCCGCGGGTCGGGAGCGCTCCGGTGCGGCTCGGTACACGCGTCGCGCGGTCCCTTCACCTGACGAAACGGCAGGCCAGATGTCCGAACGCGAGATCTGGGACGCCCTCGATGAGGGCTCGGATCCCACGCGGGAGCAGACCGATCCCGACACGAAGGGGCGGTGATCGCAGATGTTGCGGTGGCGGCTACCCTTCGTGGTTGAACATCGTTCTCGTGGGGGAAGGGAAGCGGCAGTCATGAGTTCGGCAACCGTGCTCGACTCGATCATCGAGGGAGTCCGTGCCGACGTCGCCGCCCGGGAAGCCGCGATTCCGCTCGCCGAGATCAAAGCCAAGGCCAAGGATGCGCGGCCGCCGCTGAATGTCATGGCCGCCCTTCGCGCACCGGGCATCGCGGTGATCGCCGAAGTGAAGCGTGCCAGCCCGTCACGTGGTGAGTTGGCCGCGATCGCGGACCCGGCGAACCTGGCCAGTGCCTATGAGAGCGGTGGGGCGCGGATCATCAGCGTGCTCACCGAACAACGCCGGTTCAACGGTTCACTCGAGGATCTCGACGCGGTTCGGGCCGCGGTTTCAATTCCGGTGCTGCGCAAGGACTTCATCGTCCGGCCGTATCAGATCCACGAGGCCAGGGCACACGGTGCCGACATGCTGCTGCTGATCGTGGCCGCGTTGGAGCAGCCGGTGCTGGAGTCGCTGCTGGAACGCACGGAGTCGCTGGGCATGACCGCGCTGGTCGAGGTGCACACCGAAGAGGAGGCCGACCGCGCGCTTTCGGCGGGCGCCGCCGTAATTGGCGTCAACGCCCGCGATCTGAAGACTCTGAACGTCGACCGGGACTGCTTCGCGCGTATCGCGCCGGGTCTGCCGACCGATGTCATCCGCGTTGCAGAGTCGGGGGTCCGCGGCACCGCCGATCTCCTGGCGTACGCAGGGGCAGGCGCAGACGCGGTGCTCGTCGGTGAGGGGCTGGTCACCAGCGGTGATCCCCGCAGTGCCGTCGCCGATCTGGTCACCGCAGGCAGGCATCCGTCGTGCCCGAAACCCTCGCGCTGAGAAGTGGCCGATCTCGCCGGGCCTGAGCTGCCCCGTTCCAGCGCGGCGGTCGCCGAGCCGTCCACCCATGACCCGGACGAGCGCGGCCACTTCGGCGTGTACGGCGGAAGATTCGTCGCCGAGGCGCTGATGGCGGTGATCGAGGAGGTCACCGCTGCCTACGAGAAAGCCCGCGGCGATCAGGCCTTCCTCGACGAGCTGGACCGGCTGCAGCGTCATTACAGCGGTCGTCCGTCGCCGCTGTACGAAGCCGAACGACTCTCAGAACATGCCGGTGGCGCACGGATCTTCCTGAAGCGGGAAGACCTGAACCACACCGGTTCCCACAAGATCAACAACGTCCTGGGCCAGGCCCTGCTCGCCAAGCAGATGGGCAAGAACCGGGTGATCGCCGAGACGGGCGCGGGCCAGCACGGTGTGGCCACCGCCACCGCGTGCGCGCTGCTCGGCTTGGAGTGCGTGATCTACATGGGCGCCGTCGACACCGCTCGCCAGGCACTCAACGTCGCGCGGATGCGGTTGCTCGGTGCGACGGTGGTGTCGGTCGAGGCCGGCTCGAAGACGTTGAAGGACGCGATCAACGAGGCGTTCCGCGACTGGGTCACCAACGCCGACAACACGTATTACTGCTTCGGCACCGCGGCCGGACCTCATCCGTTCCCGACGATGGTGCGCGACTTCCAGCGGGTGATCGGGCTGGAGGCGCGCGCCCAGATCCAGGCGCAGGCCGGCCGGTTGCCCGACGCGGTGACAGCGTGCATCGGCGGCGGATCGAACGCGATCGGTATCTTCCACGCGTTCATCGATGACCCCAACGTGCGGCTGGTGGGATACGAAGCCGCGGGCGACGGTGTCGAAACCGGCCGCCACGCAGCGACTTTCACGGGCGGTTCGCCGGGCGCGTTCCAGGGCTCGTTCTCGTATCTGTTGCAGGACGAAGACGGCCAGACCATCGAATCGCATTCCATCTCAGCGGGTTTGGACTATCCCGGCGTAGGGCCGGAGCACGCGTATCTCAAGGACATTGGTCGCGCGGAGTATCGCCCGATCACCGACACCGAGGCGATGGACGCGTTCTCGTTGCTCTGCCGGACCGAAGGCATCATTCCCGCGATCGAGTCCGCGCACGGCGTCGCCGGGGCGCTTGCGCTGGGCCGAGAACTCGGACCCGGCTCGATCGTGCTGGTGAACCTGTCCGGGCGCGGGGACAAAGACGTCGAGACGGCGGCGAAGTGGTTCGGATTGCTGGACGGTGACAGATGAGTCGGCTGGCTCCGATGTTCGATGCATGCCGGGGCGAGGGACGCAGCGCGCTGATCGGTTACCTGCCGACCGGATTTCCCGATCTACCGTCGTCCATCTCGGCAATGACCAGCCTCGTCGAGAACGGGTGCGATCTGGTGGAAGTCGGTGTGCCGTACTCGGATCCGGGGATGGACGGTCCTACCATCGCCGCAGCGACCGAAGCCGCACTGCAAGGCGGTGTGCGGGTGCGTGATTTACTCGCCGCGGTCGAGGCGATCAGCAACGCCGGTGGACGAGCGGTCGTGATGACCTATTGGAATCCTGTGCTGCGCTGGGGTATCGATGCTTTCGCCCGAGACCTGGCATCGGCAGGGGGACTCGGGGTCATCACACCTGACCTGATCCCCGACGAGGCCGCCGACTGGATGGAAGCGTCCGAGGTCCACGATCTGGACCGAATCTTTCTGGTTGCGCCGTCGTCCACCCCTGAACGGCTGGCGATGACCGTGAACGCGTCGCGCGGATTCGTCTACGCGGCATCAACGATGGGAGTGACCGGTGCGCGCGATGCGGTTTCGACGAACGCACC
Source organism: Mycobacterium sp. E740 (assembly GCF_001672895.1). Lineage (GTDB taxonomy): Bacteria > Actinomycetota > Actinomycetes > Mycobacteriales > Mycobacteriaceae > Mycobacterium. The sequence continues at coordinate 25,983 of NZ_LZKP01000019.1, read as the reverse complement.
TGAGCTGGTGCGTCGGGTGAAGGCGGTCTCGGATGTCCCGGTGGGTGTCGGTCTCGGTGTCCGGTCGGGACCTCAGGCCGCCGAGATCGGCGCCTATGCGGACGGGGTGATCGTCGGGTCGGCGTTGGTGTCGGCGCTGCAGAACGGTGTGGAGGCATTGAGAACGCTGACCGCTGAACTCGCCGACGGTGTCAGGCAGAGGATCACTGCGTGACGACGACTCTGCTGGCCGCGTTCCCCAGCCCAGCCCAAGGCGTTTGGCACCTCGGTCCTTTCCCCGTTCGGGCATATGCGCTCTTCATCATCGCCGGCATCGTGGCCGCGTTGATCATCGGTGACCGACGCTGGGAGGCCCGCGGCGGCGAGCGCGGGGTGATCTACGACATCGCCTTGTGGGCGGTGCCGTTCGGGTTGATCGGTGGCCGGCTCTACCACGTGATCACCGACTGGTGGCGCTATTTCGGCGACAACGGCGCCGGTCTGGTCGGGGTGATCCGAATCTGGGACGGCGGCCTGGGGATCTGGGGCGCGGTCGCTCTCGGCGGTGTCGGCGCATGGATCGCCTGCCGTCGTCGAGGTATTCCGCTGCCCGCCTTCGGCGACGCGATCGCGCCGGGAATCATTCTGGCCCAAGGGATCGGCCGGATCGGCAACTACTTCAACCAGGAGCTGTACGGCGGTCCGACGACGCTGCCGTGGGCGCTGAAGATCTACGAGCGACGAGACGCCGCGGGCATGGTGGACAACCTCAACGGTGTCTCGACCGGCGAAGTCGTGCACCTGGTGCATCCGACGTTCCTCTACGAACTGCTGTGGAACTTCTTCGTTTTCGCGGTTCTCATCTACGTCGACCGGCGGTTCAGAATCGGGCACGGCCGGCTTTTCGCGCTCTATGTCGCGGGCTACTGCCTGGGCCGGTTCTGGGTTGAGCTGTTGCGCGCTGATGACGCGACGTTGATCGAAGGCGTGCGGATCAACTCCTTCACCGCGACGTTCGTGTTCATCGGCGCCGTCGTGTACATCATGGCCGCGCCGAAGGGCCGAGAGGACCCCGCGACGCTCAAAGGCAAGGCTCGTGACGACGCGACGCCTGTCGAAGCGCTCACCGAGGAGTTGGCCGCCGTTGCGGCGACGACGGGAGTGGTGGCGGCCGCGAGAGCTGCGGCCGCGGACGAGGAAAGCAGCCCCAAGGCTGAGGCGCTCACCGCGGACGTCGAGGAGGGCTTTGAGCCCTCGGCCGACGATCTTTCGGCGGAGGAACTCGGCGCCGATGTTGCCGGCGTGCCGGCAGACAGCGTCGAAGACGCTGAGGAGTTCGCGCTCGAAGGCTCCGAATCTGATGTGGAGGCCGTCGCTGACATAGAGGCCGTCGCCGAGGCCGAAGCCCTGGCCGAGGAGGTCACCGGAGCCCCGGCGGAAGACATCGCCGAAGCGGAGGAGTTCGCAGCGGCCGGAGAGGGCGCTGACGGCGGTGGAGTAGGCGCCGTAGAGGGGGAGGAAGCCAGCGACGCTCTTGTCGAAGCGGCACAGGCACATGAGGTCGCGGTGGAGGCCGAGGCAGCGGCTGGAGCTGTGGCAGCCGAAGCAGCGGCGGCGGCTGACCAGCCCATCTTCGCCGAAAGGCCGAAGTCATGGCTGAAGAGATGGCCGAAGCGTCGGTCCAAGACATCGCCGGCACCTGCCGTGGAGGCGGTCGCTGAGGCCGATGCCCTTGCGGACGATGTCGCTGAGGCACCCGCGGAGGAGATCGTCGAGGCCGAAGATTTCGCAGAGGCCGGTGAGGGCGCGGACATCGGTGGTGTGGGTGCGGTCGAGGGTGAGGAAGCCAGCGACGCTCTCGCCGACGCTGCCGAGGCCCATGAGGCGGCCGTCGAGGGTGAGGCTGATGCTGAGCAGTTGACAGACGATGTCGTCGACGAGTCGCGAGAGTCGGAATCCGGCGGTGCCGACGTGGACGAGCCGTCCGAGGACGGTGATGGCGCTGATGTCGGTGGTGTGGGTGCGGTCGAGGGTGAGGAAGCCAGCGATGCGCTCGCCGATGGGGCCGAGGCGCATGAGGCGGCCGTCGAAGGTGAGGCTGATGCTGAGGCGTTGCCCGACGATGTGGTCGAGGAATCGACTGAGACCGATGAGGGCGCTGAGGTCGGCGGTGTGGGCGCGGTCGAGGGTGAGGAAGCCAGTGATGCGCTCGCCGATGCGGCCGAGGCACATGAGTCAGCTCTCGAGGGCGAGGCTGCCGCCGAGCAGTTGACAGACGATGTGGCCGATGAGCCGAAAGAGCCGGAACCCGACGAGTCGCCGAAATCGGCTGAGGGTGCTGACGATGCTGACGTCGGCGGGGTAGGCGCTGTCGAGGGCGAGGAAGCCGGCGATGCTATCGCCGATGCGGCCGAAGCTCATGAGGCAGTCGTCGAGGGCGAGGCTGTGGCTGAGGAGTTAGCCGACGACGCGCAGGAATCGGGCGGGGCCGACGGAAGCGCCGACACCGGCGGGGTAGGTGCGGTCGAGGGTGAGGAAGCCAGCGACGCGCTCTCTGACGCGGAGGAAGCCCATGAGGCGGCCGTCGAGGGTGAGGCTGTGGCTGAGGAGTTAGCCGACGACGCGCAGGAATCGGCTGAGGCCGACGGAAGCGCTGATGTCGGTGGCGTGGGTGCGGTCGAGGGTGAGGAAGCCAGCGACGCACTCTCTGACGCGGCCGAGGCACATGAGGCGGCCGTTGAGGGCGAGGCTGCGGCCGAAGCCTTGGCAGATGAGGCAGAGGAATCGAGCCAGGCTTCTGACCCCGAGGATGGGGCAGCAACCGCGGCACCGGCCGACGAGGACGGCCCAATGGAGAAACCCGGGGGTCGGCTGCGCCGCTGGGCGCGTCGGCGCCGAAACCGCTGAACCGCAGGTCATTCCGAACGGCGAGGCACTTGTCGGACCCTCGATATAGTATCGAACACATGTTCGAGGAAGTTTCCGATGAGGAGTTGATCACCTTCATGGGTGAGGAAACTCGGGAAGAGTCTGCCGCGATGGGACGGCGGCTGGCGTCGGTCGGAGAACTCTTCGAGCGGCGATATCCGGGCTTCGCCTTGGACGATCTGTGCACCACGGATCTGACAGCGGCGGTGGCGGCCGAGATTTCGCCCGTGCAGAACATCAGCCATGCGCGCGCTATCAGCCAGGTCGAAACGGCGGTGACGCTGCGCAAGCGGTTGCCGCAGATTCTGAAGAGGTTCTGCCGCGGCGTTGTCGATTACCGAATGGTCTGGATGATCATTTCGCGTACTGCCAACGTCGACGACGAGATCATCGCCGGCCTGGACGAAGCGTTGGCCGCACGGGTCGAGAAGTGGATGAAGCTGTCCAAGAACAAGTTGCGCGACCGTATCGATCTCTTTGTCTCCCAATATGATCCAGCCGCAGTCAGAGTGCCCCCTGAAGTAGGAGAGCACCGCTACGTCGAGATCGTCCCGGCAGACACGGCCGGAATGGCTTGGATGTCGGCGTCGCTGCGCGCCGAAGATGGCGCCTCATTGGACGCTCGGTTGGATGCTTTGGCTGCGACCGTCTGTGACAACGATCCGCGGACAAAAGGCCAGCGCCGCGCCGATGCCTGCGGTCCGTTGTCGCGGATGGAGTCCAGGCTGGCCTGCCAGTGTGGATCAGACGACTGCCCGGCAGCCGCGCGACATGCCGAGGCGACCGCGGCGGTGATCCATGTGCTCGCCGAACAAGGAACTGTCGACGGCACCAGCGACAAACCGGGGTATCTGCCGGGATTCGGAGTGTTGCCGGCCGAATCGGTGCGTGAGGTGGCACGCGGCGCCAAGTTGAAACCGGTTGTGGTGCCCGCGGCTGATGCCGCCGCCCACGCCGGGTACCGACCCAGCGCAAAATTGACCGATTTCCTGCAGTGGCGCGATCTGACCTGTCGATGGCCGGGCTGCGACAAGCCGGTTGAGAAATGCGATGTGGACCATACGGTGGCATGGCCGTCGGGGCCGACGCATCCGTCGAACACCAAGCATTACTGCCGCACCCATCATTTGATCAAGACCTTCCTGACCGGTGTGGGTGGCTGGCGTGATGAGCAGCGACCCGACGGAACGGTCGTGCTCACGGCTCCGACTGGGCACGTGTACCGATGCGAACCGCACGGGGCCGCCATGTTCCCGGCGCTGGGACAGCCGACCGGCGACCTCGGCGTCACCGTGCATCAGCTCGACGACAACACCGACGAGGTGAACCGGTTGGCGATGATGCCGCGGCGCAAGCAGACCCGCGAGCAGAACCGTCGTGACCGTATCAACGCCGAACGGCGCCAACGCGCCGATCTGATCGCCGAAGAAGAACGCCAACGCCAGGCCTGGCTTGCTGCGATTTACGAGCCACCGCCGTTCTGAATGGTGCTCGAAATACATGAAACAACAACGGCAGCAATACGTTCCATGAGGTACGAGAAGCCGTCGCAGTACGTCTGAAATGTCTCGACGTTTACCCCTGACCGGATACCCGGACGTCTGGCATGCTTGTGCCATGACTGAACCGCAGTTCGGTGGCAGTGAATACGGCAGCCCGCCACCACAGCCGGAATACCAGCAGCCCTATCCACCTCCGCCGGGCCAGTACGGCCCGCCACCCGGCAGCTACCCGCCTCCCTACAGCGATCCGATGGCCCCCTATGGACGTCATCCGCTGACAGGGGAGCCGTACTCCGACAAATCCAAACTCGTTGCCGGCCTGTTGCAGTTGGTCGGCCTCTTCGGGCTGGTCGGCATCGGTCGCATATACCTCGGCTATACGGGGCTCGGCATCGCCCAACTCGCGGTTGGGCTGCTCACCTGCGGCATAGGGGCCATCATCTGGGGCATCATCGACGCGATCCTGATGCTGACCGACAAGGTCCGTGACCCTCAGGGACGTCCTCTGCGAGATGGCACCTAGCGTCGCCACCGGGCGTAATCGGCTCTACGGCGCCCTCGGAACCGGCGCCCTGCTGACCGGTGCGCTGGCCTATATCGGCATCGCCGACCCGCATCGCCCGAACTTCGCCTTCCCGGCCTGTCCGTTCCATGCGTTGACCGGCCTTTACTGCCCCGGTTGCGGCGGCCTGCGGATGACACACGACCTGCTGCACCGCGACCTCGCCGCCGCCGTCGTCGACAACGCCTACCTGCTCGTAGGCCTACCCCTCTTGCTCCTGTGGCTTCTCGTCCGGTGGCGGCAAGACAAACCCTTGATGAACACAGCCGCCATCGTCACGATTGTCGTATCGGCGATGACGTGGACCGTTGTGCGCAACCTGCCCGGATTCCCCTTGGTTCCGACTCTTCTCGGCGGTTGATCGGCCACCGGCCCGGGCGATTTTGACCCGCGTCGTCTGAATCGATAACGACTATGCTCCACTTTTGTGAATAGACGCGGAAAGATCGTCTGCACTCTCGGTCCGGCGACCGCCACCGACGACGCCGTTCGTGCACTGGTCGAGGCTGGCATGGACGTCGCCCGGCTCAACTTCAGCCACGGCGAATACTCCGACCACGAAGCTACTTACAAACGCGTGCGAGCCGCATCCGACGCCACCGGACACGCTGTCGGCGTCCTCGCCGATCTACAAGGCCCCAAGATCCGACTCGGCCGGTTCAAGGACGGCCCAACCTTCTGGTCCAACGGCGAGACAGTCCGCATCACCGTCGACGACATCGAGGGCACCCCGGAGCGCGTCTCGACGACCTACAAGCGGCTGGTCGAGGACGCCACGCCCGGCGACCGAGTGCTGGTGGACGACGGCAACGTCGGCCTGGTCGTCGAAGAGATCGAAGGCAACGACGTTGTCTGCACCGTCACTGAAGGCGGTCCGGTCAGCAACAACAAAGGCATGTCGCTGCCCGGCATGAACGTCTCGGCGCCCGCGCTCTCCGAGAAGGACGTCGAGGACCTCGAATTCGCGCTCGGTCTCGGCGTGGACTTCGTCGCGCTGTCGTTCGTCCGCTCCCCGGCCGACATCGAGCTCGTGCACGAGGTCATGGACCGCGTCGGCAGGCGCGTCCCCGTCATCGCCAAACTCGAAAAGCCCGAAGCCATCGACAATCTCGAGGCGGTCGTGTTGGCGTTCGACGCCATCATGGTCGCGCGCGGTGACCTCGGCGTCGAGTTGCCACTCGAAGAAGTCCCGCTCGTACAGAAGCGAGCCATCCAAATGGCAAGGGAGAACGCGAAACCCGTCATCGTCGCGACACAAATGCTCGAATCCATGATCGAGAACTCGCGACCCACGCGAGCCGAGGCGTCCGATGTCGCCAACGCGGTCCTCGACGGCGCGGATGCGGTGATGCTCTCCGGCGAGACCTCGGTCGGCAAGTACCCCCTCGAAACCGTCAAGACCATGGCACGCATCATCCATGCGGTCGAGGAGAACTCAGTGGCCGCGCCGCCGCTGGCTCATGTGCCCCGAACGAAGCGCGGCGTCATCTCCTACGCGGCCCGCGACATCGGCGAGCGTCTCGACGCCAAAGCCCTGGTGGCCTACACCCAATCGGGGGACACCGTGCGCAGAGTGGCGCGGCTGCACACCCCGCTTCCGCTGCTGGCGTTCACGTCGCTGCCGGAGGTGCGCAGTCAGCTGGCTCTGAGCTGGGGCACCGAGACGTTCATCGTCCCGCACATCCAGACCACGGACGGAATGATCCGGCAGGTCGACAAGAGCCTGCTCGAGCTGGGCCGCTACAAGCGTGGCGATCTGGTGGTCGTCATCGCCGGCATTCCGCCGGGCACAGTAGGCTCCACGAATCTGATCCACGTGCACCGGATCGGGGAGGACGACGTCTGACAGGAGGATGGTCTGAGTGTCAGAAACAGCAGACTTCGACGAGCTGCTCGCGATACTGGACCTCCGCCACACCGACGGCGACATCTACATCGGATCACACCCCAGCAAGAACCCGGTGCGCACCTTCGGCGGTCAGATGCTGGCCCAGTCGTTCGTGGCGGCCAGCCGCAGCCTGAACCATCCGACGCCACCGAGCGCGCTGTCCGCTCACTTCATCGCCGGCGGCGACCCGGACAAAGATCTCGAATTCCATGTCTTCCGGCTGCGCGACGAGCGCCGCTTCGCCAACCGCCGCGTGGACGTCATGCAGGACGGGCACTTGCTCACCACCGCGATGATGTCGTTCCTGTCGGGCGGTCGCAGCCTCGAGCACGGCGTCGCGCCGCCCGATCTGCCTGACCCGCAAGCGGTACCGCCGGTCGACGACCTGCTTCGCGGCTACGAGGACGTGGTCCCGCATTTCGTCAACGCGCTCCGGCCGATCGACTGGCGTTACACCAACGACCCGAGTTGGGTGATGCGCCGCAAAGGCGAGAAGCTCCCGCACAACCGCGTGTGGATGAAGGCGCTCGGGCAGATGCCCGACGACCCGGTGCTGCACGCCGCGGCGCTGATCTACTCCTCGGACACCACGGTTCTGGACTCGATCATCACCACACACGGACTGTCCTGGGGATTCGACCGGATCTTCGCGGTGACCACCAACCACTCGGTGTGGTTCCACCGGCCGGTCCGTTTCGACGAATGGGTGTTGTACTCCACGTCGTCACCGGTCGCCGCCGATTCACGCGGGCTGGGCACCGGTCACTACTTCGACCAGTCAGGTCAGCCGATCGCGACCGTGGTGCAGGAAGGGATCGTCAAGTACTTCCCGGCGCGTTAGGGCGTCGGCGACAACGTCACCGAGAACTGGTCTTCGACGCGCTGCTGGAACTGATCGGAGCACTGCTGTACGGCGTCTTGATCACTTCCGGCGCGTGAAACGCAGTCGATGTAATCAGTGCCGCCGACCTGGTTGAATCCCCAGACGGCCAACCAGATCAGCACGATGGCTTCGATGATGCTCAAGAACCCCAACACGATGCCCGCTACGGCGATGCCGCCGTTGGTCGCCTCGCCGCGCTTGGCCCTGTTCCAGCCGAGGAATCCCAGGATGACCGCGACGACGCCGAGCACCACGCCACCGAAAACGGACAGCAGCGCGACGATCGCGATCACCAGTGCAGCGATTCCCAAGCCGTTCTTGGGGGCGGTCGGCGGAGGTGGATAACCGGCATAACCCTGCGGCGGTGGCGGCGGGTAACTGCCGGGATACGCCCCGTATTGCGGTTGCGGAGGCGTCGCGGGCTGCTCCGGTTCGCTCATGCGCAAGAGGTTACTCCGCGGCCACCGAGAATGCGGGTAGGACAGTCAAAGTCGTCCGGTAAATGGTGCGTGGCGACGACGACCTGCGCTCAGCGGGGAAAAGGCCACCGGGCGTGAGAAGTTCGGCCAGTAACCGCCTGGAGTCGGCGGCGTCGAGATGTTCGGTCGGTTCGTCGAGCAACACCGTCGCAGCTGTGGTGAGAAGCGCGCGCGCCAGCAGCAGCCGCCTACGCTGCCCAGCGGACACAGCAGCTGCCCCGCCGACGAGAACGGTGGCCAGCCCGTCGGGCAACGTGTCGAGCCATTCACCAAGACCGACGCGCTGCAGCGCGTTTCGGATCTCGCTGTCGGTGGCGTCGCCGCGGGCAACCAACATGTTGTCCCGCACAGTGGTCGCGAACAGGTGAGCGTCCTCCGCGAAAAACATTGCCGACCCGTCGCTTTCGGCCATGGCCAGCAGCAGCGTCGTCTTGCCTGATCCGCTGGGCCCCACGATGGCAAGGCGGTCACCGGCCGCCAGTGCGACGTGCGGCACGGCCGGCCGGTGTCGTTCTGCTTCGGCCGGTGTGGTGAGTTCGGCGAGGCGACGGGCCGCGATGCGCGACCGGGTGAGCTGTACCGCGGCCGCCGGCAACGCCGCCGACGCTTCGAATGCCGACAGCGGCAACAACATCAGGATCGCCAGGGTGGTCGGCGCCACCGAGTCGGCGATCGCGATCGCTGTGATCACGGCGCCGAACACACTGGCGCCGATGGCGGCCGTCGACACCGCGGTGGCCACCGCCGCCGGTGCCGAAGCGCGATCCGTCGCGTCGCCCCAATCACGTTGTCGTCGTTGCGCTTCGGCGATGACTGTCTCGAGGCGCCCGCTGACGCGGAGCTCCGGCGCATGTTCGAGCGCGAGCAGCACCGCCACGTCGCGTCCCGAATGATGTCGGGCAGCGACGGTTTCGGTCTCCGCGGCGGCATGAGCGGCCATCGCCGGCGCCGCGACACCCGCGACAAGCAGACAGAGCGCCAGCACGGTCGCCGCTGCGGTGGACACGGCGCCGATGCCCACGACCGCTGCCAGTCCGAGCAGGACGGCCACGGCGATCGGCAGTACCGCGCGCACCACCACGTCGGCGAGATCGTCCACCGACGCGCCGATCCGGGCCACCAACTCGCCGCTGGGCATCCGCGTCACGGTGTCGGCCGGCGCTTCGGCCAGTCGCCGGTACAGCGCTTGGCGGGTGTCGGCGGCCGAGCGCAGCGCTGTGTCATGCGCGGCCAGCCGCTGGCAGTACCCGAGGATGCCGCGCGAGATGCCCAGCGCGCGGACCGCGACCACCGCGACCGTGAGGTCCAGCACCGGTGGCATCTGCCATGCCCGGGTGATCAACCACGCCGCGATCGCCGCCAGTGCCAACGCACTGCCCAGCGACAGGACGCCGAGCAACACCGCGAGGGCCAGTCGCCCCCACCGTGGCCGCAACGACTCGAGCAGCAGTTCACGCATCGGCCAGGGCTCCCACCGTCAGGACCCGATCACCGATCGCACGCACCGGATCGCGGTGGCCGACGACCAGCACGGTGGACCCACCCCGCGCCCGCCGCACGATCGCGTCCAGGACACGGGCCTCCATGGCCGCGTCGAGGTGTGAGGTCGGTTCGTCGAGCAGCAGCACCGGCGCGGCCGAACCCAGTGCCCGGGTCAGTCCCAACCGCTGGCGCTGACCGAGTGACAAGCCAGAACCGTCCCGCCCGAGCATCGTGTCCAGTCCGTCCGGAAGCGTCGCGAGGACTTCGTCGAAACCTGCTGCCCGGCAGGCCTGTTGAAGGTCGCGCAGTGGGCCGAAGAGCTCGAGGTTGTCGCGCACGCTGCCCGGCACCAACACCGGACGGTGTGGCAGCCAGGCGATCTGGTCCCACCACGCTCGGCGGTCGAGGTCCGCGACGTCGATCCCGCCGATCGACACCCGCCCGGGCTGCAAGCCCAGGATCGTATGCAACAGTGTCGTTTTGCCGGATCCGTTGGGCCCGGTCAGCACCGTCACCCGCCCGGGTTCGACATCGGCGTCCAGCACTTCGAGGTGAATCTCGGCACCGGCGGCGACGACGGTCCGGCGCCCCTCCGGCCTGCGGGGCAGCGTGTCGAGCAGGCGAAGCGCGGCGTCGGCGGCGGTTCTGCCGTCCTGTGCGGCGTGGAATTCCACGCCGACCCGGCGCAGCGGCCAGAACACCTCCGGCGCGAGCAGTAGTGCTGTCAGCCCAGCCGTCAGCGTCATCTCACCGAAGACCAGGCGCAGCCCGATGCCGACGGCGACGAGCGCGACTCCCAACGTGGCCAGCAGTTCGAGCACGAGCGCCGAAAGGAAGGCGATTCGCAGCGTCGCCATCGTCGAACGGCAGTGTGCCGCAGCGAGTTCCCCGATGCGTCCGACCGAGCCGTCGATCCGCCCCAACGCCCGCAACGTGGGGATGCCGGCGACCAGGTCGAGCAGACGTGACTGGAGCGTGGTCATCGCTGCCAGCGCCGCTTCGGAGCGGTCTTTCGTCAGCAAGCCGATCAGCACCATGAACACCGGAACGAGTGGCAACGCGACGAGCACGATGAGCGCCGAACGCCAGTCGATGACGGCGATCACCAACACCGCTGCGGGAGTGAGGATCCCCGCCAGGAACACCGCGGGCAGATACGCGGTGAGGAACGGCCGCAGACCGTCGAGGCCGCGGGTGACCAGCGCGGCGGCGGCGTCGCGTTCGACGGCGAGCAATCGCGGCGGCAGTGCGGTGACTGCGCGCAGCACCTGACCCGACAGATCGGCGATCACGCGGGTCGCCCCCGTCGATGCGAGCCGGCCCTGGACCCAGTGCGCGATCGTACGAATTGACCAGAGCCCCACCAGGAGTGCGAGCGACCCCGCCCATTGTCCGACATCACGGGACGGCGGTTCGGTGATGACGCCGGCCACGATGTCGGCCAGCACGACGGCCGCGGCAATCGTCGCGGCCGTGATGACGACGCCGCACAACACCGATGCAACCAGATATCGCCGCATCGCCCCGGACGTCCGCCACAGGTTCACGTCATCCGCCGTGCCAGTCCCGCGGGTGCGGGAATTCGATCGGCCGAGATGCGCTGCCGGAACACCCAGTACGTCCATCCTTGGTACACCAGCACCAGCGGCGCGAACACCAGCGCCGCCCAGGTCATGATCGTCAGCGTGTAGTGGCTCGACGATGCGTTGGCGACGGTCAGATTGAAGGCGGGATCCAGGGTCGACGGCATGACATTCGGGTACAGCACGCCGAAGACCAACGTGACCAGCGCCGCGACGACAATCGTCGTGTATGCGAACGCCCAGCCTTCGCCGACACCGCGCCACACTCGAAGGGTCGCCCCGAGTTGCGCGAAACCGGCTGCCAGCAAGACAATCCACGTCCAGTTCTTGCCGTACGCCAGTTGTGTCCACAGTGCGAACGAGGCGAGCACGGCGGTGACCGGAAGTGCCAACCGGCCCGCGAACCGCAGCGCGTCCTGGCGCACCGCCGCGTCGGTTTTCAGCGCCACGAACACCGCGCCGTGGAAGAGGAACAGACCAGCGGTGGCAACGCCGCCGAGCAGGGTGTAACCGTTGAGCAGATCAGTGATCCCGGCGTGCATCCGCTTGTCGGCGTCGATCGGCAGGCCGCGAACCAGCGCCCCGAACGCGACACCCCACAGCACAGCGGGCACCCATGAACCGACCGCGATACCCACGTCCGCCCATCTACGCCAACCTGGATCGTCGATCTTGCCGCGCCACTCGATGGCCACCACCCGCAGGATCATCGACAGCAGGATGGCCAGCAGCGGCAGGTAGAGCCCGGAGAACATCGTCGCGTACCAGTCGGGGAACGCGGCGAACATCGCACCGCCGGCGGTGATCAGCCAGACCTCGTTGCCGTCCCACACCGGGCCGATCGTGTTCAGCGCCGCCCGCCGGTGCCGCTCGGGTTCGCCGTCGGCCGCGCGGCCGAAAAGCCCCATCAGCATGCCGACGCCGAAGTCGAACCCCTCGAGGACGAAGAACCCGAGGAACAGCCCGGCCATCACCACGAACCACCAGTCCTGAAGTGCCATAACCGACCACGTCCTCTCAGTACGCGAAGGACAGCGGAGCGACTTCGTCGTCGCCGGGGGGAAGCGGCGCAGCGGGTTCGGAGTCGTGCTCCTGCGGTCCTTCGACGGTGTAACGGCGAATCAGCCAGAACCAGATCACGGCGAGCACGGCATACACCAGGGTGAAAGCCGTCAGCGAGAGCACGACCATGCCGACCGGATGCCCGGAAACGCCGTCGGCGACGGTGAGCCGCAGCATCGGGTCACCGGTGGGATTGGGCACCACCACCCACGGCTGGCGGCCCATCTCGGTGAACACCCAACCGGCGCTGTTGGCCAAAAACGGGGCGGGAAGCGTCACCAGGGCGAACCGGGAAAGCCGGTGCCCCTGCGGAATTCGCCCGCCCCTAGTCAGCCAGAGCATGCTCAGCGCGAACAGCACCGGGACGGCGAGCAGCCCGATCATGGCGCGAAACGACCAGTACGTCACGAACAGGTTCGGTCGGTAGTCGCCGGGCCCGAACTTGTCCTGATATTGGCTCTGAAGGTCTTTGACGCCCTCGAGGCGGACGCCCTCGAATTCGCCCTTGGCGAGGAACGGCAGCACGTAGGGCACCTCGATGAGATGGACGACGCTGTCGCAATTGTTGTGAGTGCCCACAGTCAGCACGGAGAAGTCGGGGTCGGTTGCGGTGTGGCACAAGGATTCCGCCGAGGCCATCTTCATCGGCTGCTGCTCGAACATCAGCTTGCCCTGGACGTCGCCGGTGAACACGAGACCGACGGTCGAGGCCAGCACGACCAGGCAGCCCATGATCGCAGCCGGCCGGAACATCGTGTGCGCCTCGGCCTGGTCCCGCCGCGCCGCGCGGATCATCCACCACGTGCACACGCCCGCCACGAATGTGCCCGCAGTGAGGAAGGCCCCGAACACGGCATGGGAGAACGCGGCGATCGCGGTGTTGTTGGTGAACAGCGCGACGATGCTCGTCAGTTCCGCGCGACCGGTCTCCGGGTTCAAGCGCGCCCCGACGGGGTGCTGCATCCAGGAGTTCGCGGCGATGATGAAGAAGGCCGAGAGGTTGACCGCGATTGCGACGACCCATATGCACGCCAGATGCACCAGTCGCGGGAGCCGGGTCCAGCCGAAGATCCACAGCCCGAGGAAGGTCGACTCGAAGAAGAAGGCGGCCAACCCCTCCATCGCCAACGGGGCGCCGAAAACGTCACCGACGAACCGCGAGTACTCGCTCCAGTTCATGCCGAACTGGAATTCCTGCACGATTCCGGTGGCGACGCCGAGGGCGAAGTTGATCAGGAACAGTTTGCCGAAGAACCGCGTCAGCCGGTACCAGGCGGTGTTGCCCGTGATCACCCACGCGGTCTGCATGCCCGCGATCAGCGGTGCCAGGCCGATGGTCAGCGGCACGAAGATGAAGTGGTAGACGGTGGTGATGCCGAACTGCCACCGCGACACATCGAGCGCGTCCATCTCACCCTCTTTCGTGGCTGTGGGTACAGCCTACGACGGGGTGTAGTAGACGTCAGTGTGGGTTAGCTCACCGGAGCTTCCGCCGCAGGTGCGGGCGCCGCTCCGCCGGGACCGCCGTGGCGTTCCAGGTTCTTCGAGGCCTTGCGGATGCCGAATGCCGAGACCACTTCGAACACCCCGAGCACGATGAGCGAGATGCCGGCGACCACGGTGAGCAGCGCGAGCGACTCGAACGGCAACGCCAGCATCACGACGCCCGCGATGAGGCTCAGAACGCCGATGAAGATCTCCCACGCACGGCCGGGCAACGTCGGATCGCTGATCGCCGACACCGCGGTCGCCACTCCTCGGAAGATGAACCCGATACCGATCCAGATCGCCAGCAGCAGGATCGACTCCTGCAGACTGCGGAAGCACAGCACAGCCAGGATCAGGGCCGCGGCACCGGAAATGAACAGCAGCACCCGGCCGCCGGCCGAAACATGCAGGCTGAAGGCGAAAATCACCTGGGCGATGCCCGCGACCAGAAGGTATGCGCCGAAGAAGATCGCGGCGAGGACGATCGTTATGCCCGGCCACAGCCAGACGGCCACGCCGAGTGCGATCGCGAGGATGCCTGAGAACAGGGTGGACTTCCAGAGATGCCGCAGCAAGCTGGGCGGTGCGGGATTTTCCATTGCCGCAGTTTGACACAGCCCAATGGCGCCGAAATGCGAACGTCGTCGCATTTCGATATCGATTCGATGCGGGTTTCGTTCCCGTGCCGGCACGTGAACGCTCAACTACTGTTCCGTACGTGTCAGGTGAGTGTCCGGACCGTCGAAGCGGGTTTCGGCGCTTGGCAGTGGTGTTCGCCGCTGCCGGGCTCGTGTTGATGTCCGGGTGCGCCAGTGGGACCGGAGGCGGCGGCGGGCAGTCGACCAGTCCGACGTCGGCCGTGTCCGCGGACAAGGTCGACGGCATCGCCAACACGGTGCCCGAGGCGATCAAATCGTCCGGAAAACTGGTCGTCGGCGTGAACATCCCGTACAAGCCCAACGAGTTCAAGGACCCCGGCGGAAAGATCGTCGGCTTCGACGTCGACCTGATGAACGCGATCGCGGCCACCCTGGGACTGACGCCCGACTTCCGCGAGGCCGATTTCGCGATGATCATCCCCGCCATCCAGGAAGGCACGTTCGACGTCGGGATGTCGTCGTTCACCGACACCAGAGAACGCGAGAAGTCAGTCGACTTCGTCACGTACTTCTCCGCGGGCACGCTCTGGGCGCAGCGACCCGGCGCACCGATCGATCCGAACGACGCGTGCGGCAAGAAGGTCGCCGTGCAGGCCACCACGTTCCAGGACACCGACGAGCTGCCCGCAAAGAGCAAGGCGTGCACCGACGCTGGAAAGCCCCCGATCGACATCGTCAGGTTCGACGGCCAGGACGCCGCCACCAACGCCGTTGTTCTCGGTCAGACCGACGCGATGTCGGCGGACTCGCCGGTGACCGCGTGGGCCGTCAAGGAGACCAACGGCAAGCTGGAGGCCGCCGGTGACGTATTCGCCGCGGCGCCCTACGGCTGGCCGGTGCGAAAGGGCTCCGCGCTCGGGCAGTCGCTACAGAAGGCGCTCGAGCATCTCATCGAGACCGGCGCTTACCAGAAGATTGCCAGCAATTGGGGCGTGGAGAACGGGATGATCGACAAACCCGTCATCAACGGCGCAGTCTCGTAGGGGATTTCGACATGACCGATGTCGGCACGTCGCCCGTTGCGTCCGAGCCGATCGACGCGGTGCCGTTGCGTCATCCGTGGCGGTGGGTGGCGGCAGCCGTCATCGTCGTCCTGCTCGGCCTTTTCCTCTACGGTGCGGCGACCAACGAGGCCTACCGCTGGTCCACCTACACCCGGTACCTGTTCAACGATCGGGTGTTGACAGTCGGTGTGGTCAACACGTTGCAGCTGACCGTCTACGCGATGACACTTGCGATCGGGCTCGGCGTGTTGCTCGCGGTCATGCGGTTGTCGCCCAATCCGGTGCTGAAAGCCGTTGCCTGGGTGTATCTCTGGATTTTCCGGGGCACCCCGGTGTACGTCCAGCTGGTGTTCTGGGGGCTGTTGCCGACGATCTATCAGAACATCCGGCTCGGCGTGCCGTTCGGGCCGTCGCTGCTGCACTTTGACTTGCAGGTGTTGTCGATTCCGTTCCTGCTCGCCATCCTCGGGCTGGCACTGAACGAAGCCGCCTACATGGCCGAGATCATCCGTGCCGGTATCAGTTCCGTGCCCGAGGGCCAGTCCGAGGCGTCGACGGCGCTGGGAATGACGTGGGGGATGACCATGCGCCGCACCGTGCTTCCACAGGCGATGCGGGTGATCATCCCCCCGACCGGAAACGAGGTGATCAGCATGCTGAAGACCACCTCGCTGGTCACCGCGGTGCCTTTCACGCTGGACCTCTTCGGCATCACATCGCGCGAGATCGCCTCCCGCACCTTCGAACCCGTCCCGCTGCTGTTGGTCGCCGCGACGTGGTATCTGGTGATCACCAGTGTCCTCATGGTCGGCCAGTACTACCTCGAGCGCTACTACTCGCGCGGCGCATCGCGCAAGCTCACCACCAAGCAACTCGAGGCGCTGGCCAGGGCGCAGACGACGGGGGAGACCCACCCGTGACCGCGATGGTCGAAGCCGAAGGCGTCTGCAAGAGCTTCGGCGCACTGCAAGTGCTCAACGGCATCACGCTCGAGATCGGCACGGGCGAGGTGCTGTGCATGGTGGGCCCGTCCGGGTCGGGTAAGACCACCTTTCTGCGGTGCATCAATCATCTCGAGCGGATCACCGCGGGCCGCCTCTACGTCGACGGTGAGTTGATCGGATACCGGCAGCGCGGCAACAGACTTCACGAGATTTCCGCGCGCGAAGCCGCCAAGCAGCGCTGCGACATTGGGATGGTCTTCCAGCACTTCAACCTGTTCCCGCACCGCACCGCGCTCGAGAACGTCATCGAGGCACCCATCCACGTCAAGCGGATCAAGAGGGAGGTCGCGGTCGCGCATGCGCGAGACCTGCTCGACCGGGTCGGGCTGGCGGCAAAGGCCGACGCCTATCCCGCCCAGTTGTCCGGCGGCCAGCAGCAACGGGTCGCGATCGCCCGTGCGTTGGCGATGAGCCCCAAGTTGATGTTGTTCGACGAGCCCACCTCGGCGCTGGATCCCGAGCTGGTCGGCGAGGTCCTTGAAGTGATGAAAAGCCTTGCTGCCGAAGGGATGACGATGCTCGTGGTGACGCATGAGCTGGGCTTCGCCCGCGAGGTCGCCAATCAGCTGGTGTTCGTCGACGGCGGCGTCGTGGTGGAGAGCGGGCCGCCGCGCGAGATGCTGGCCAACCCGAGACACGAACGCACGAAGGCGTTTCTGTCCAAGGTGCTGTAGTCGGATGCACGGCAACCTCTCAGATCCGGCCACACCGCTGTGGCGCGCGGCGCAGTTCTTCCGGTTGTTGAGCTGTCTGTATGCGCTCGGATTCCAGGTGTCCGTCAACGGCGACCTGGACCGGCCGGGGATCGCCTGGTCGCTGTTCGCCGGACTGCTCGCATGGAGTGCCGTGTGCGCTGTGGCCTATCTGCAGGGGTTCGGCCGGCGTCGCGCATGGGTGCTGGCCGAAATCCTCGTCGTCGTCGGCTTGATCCTCTCCACCGAGGTGGTCGCCTCGCCCCAGTGGGCGTACGACAACCAGTCCTGGCCGACGACGCTGTGGGCCACCAACGCCACCATCTCCGCGGCGATCCTCGCCGGGCCCGTCGCGGGTATGGCGACCGGCGTGCTGGTGATGATCGCCAGCACGGTCGTCAAGGGCTTCGTCAACTACGACCTGGGCCGCAACGCCACGATCGTCATCGAGCTCGCCGTCGGTCTCGCGGTCGGACTGGCCGCCCAGACCGCGCGGCGGGCACACGCCGAGCTCGAGCAGGCGGCGCGACTGGCAGCCGCCCAGCAGGAGCGCGAGCGGTTGTCTCGCGAGGTGCACGACGGCGCCATCCAGGTGCTGGCGCTGGTGTGCCGTCGTGGTCGTGAATTAGGCGGGGCCGCAGCGGAACTCGCCGAGCTGGCGGGCGAGCAGGAGCGGGCGCTACGCCGGCTGGTCAGCTCTGCAGAGCCGGCGCCGCAGCCCGAGGCGATGACCGACATCGGTGCGCTACTACGACAACGCGCGTCCGACCAAGTCTCGGTGAGCTTGCCGGCCGAACCTGTGCTCCTCGACGGCGCCGTCGCCACCGAGCTGTACGCGGCCACGGTCAACGCGCTCGACAACGTCGCCGCCCACGCCGGCCCTGACGCCCGCGCCTATGTGCTGCTCGAGGACCTCGGCGACGCGGTCACGGTCAGCATCCGCGACGACGGCCGCGGGATCGCCGAAGGCCGGCTCGAGGAGGCGGTGCGCGAGGGACGCATCGGCGTGGCGAAATCCATTGTGGGACGGCTGAAGTGGCTGGGCGGCTCCGCCGGGCTGACCACCGGGCCGGAGAGCGGGACGGAATGGGAACTGACGGTACCCCGACGGTGATGGTCGTCGACGACCATCCGATCTGGCGCGAGGCGGTGGCACGCGATCTCGCGGAGGACGGTTTCGCCGTCGTCGCCACCGCTGACGGAGTCGGTGCCGCGCGCCGCCGCGCCGCAGCGGTTCAGCCCGACGTCGTCGTCATGGACATGCGGCTGGCCGACGGGGACGGCGCGCACGCGACCGGCGAGGTGCTCGCGGTCTCGCCGTCGTCGCGGATCCTGGTGCTGTCGGCGTCCGACGAGCGCGACGACGTCCTCGAAGCGGTGAAGGCCGGGGCGACGGGCTATCTGGTCAAGAGCGCCTCGAAGCAGGAACTGGGCGAAGCCGTGCGCGCCACCGCCGAAGGCAGGGCGGTGTTCACGCCCGGTTTGGCGGGCCTGGTGCTCGGCGAGTACCGCCGCATCGCGAAGACGCCCGGGCCCGAGACGCCGAGCCTCACCGAACGGGAGACCGAGATCCTGCGCCATGTCGCGAAGGGGCTCACCGCAAAGCAGATCGCCTCCCGGCTGTCGCTGAGCCACCGCACCGTCGAGAACCACGTCCAGGCCACGTTCCGCAAGCTGCAGGTGGCCAACCGGGTCGAATTGGCCCGCTACGCGATAGAACACGGGCTGGACGAGTAGTCCTACTCATCCGCGAGCGGTGTGCGGGCTGTGACGATGGCGCCATGACCGAACCACACCGTGCCGTCATCACCCGGTTGTCCGCCGATCTCGGGGCCATCTCGATGCAGTTGGCCCGCGCTTCGGCGGATCTGGCCGAACTCGACCGGCGGCTCGCGCCGTCCTATTGGGCACCGCCGCCGCCGATCGCTGCGCCGCCGCCGCCGATCGCTCGGCCGGCACCGCCGCCACGGGACGAGGGGTGGATCGGCAAGTTCCTCGCCGTCGCCGGTGTCGCGGTAACGCTGATCGGCGTGGTGTTCCTGCTCGTGCTGGCCGCGCAGGCGGGTGTCTTACGGCCGGAGATCCGGGTGGGGGCCGGGGTGGTACTCGCCGCCGGGCTGGTGGTCACCGCGCGGTGGCTGCATGCGCGTCCCGGCGGCCGCACGGGCGCGATCGCGCTGGCTTCGACCGGTACGGCTGCCGCCTACATGGACGTCATCGCCGTGACGACGATCTACGGCTGGATATCGGCGCCCACCGGCCTGCTCATCGCCGCGGTGGTCGGGGGAGCCGGGCTCGCGCTGGCGCGTCGCTGGAATTCCGAGCAACTGGGTCTTCTCGTGCTGGTCCCACTCTTGGTGCTGGCGCCCGTCGTGGTCGGCGGGTTCACGCTGCTGCTCGTCGCGTTCATGCTCGCGCTGTCGGCGGCAGCACTGCGCGTGCAACTCGGCAGGGACTGGCTGTGGCTGCACGCCGCGCGCATCGCCGCGAGCACCTTTCCGCTGCTGGCGGCGCTGGTCGCGGTCTCCTTCGACGACGGCCGCGATCGATGGCTGGCCGGCGCATGTGGAATCGCGGCGCTGCTGGCGATCGCCGGGACGCTGATCCTGCTTCCGCACGCCACCAACAAACCGGCGATGGCCGTCCTCACCGCGGCGGGAGTAGCGCCGACATTGGCGGTCGGGCTGGCCGTCGACCGTGTCGTCGCGGCGCTCATGGCGGCCACCCTCGCGGCGGTCCTGCTCGCGATCGTGCTCGCCGGCGAGCAACTCCCCGGGGTGGACCGCAGCGTGCAGCGAATCTGGGCAGTGCTGTCGGCGTTGTCCGCGCTGATCGCAGTGGTGGTCGCGTTCGACGGCAGGATCGCCGGTCCGGTGCTGCTGGCCATGGCGCTCGTCGTCGCGACCACCGGTCGCCGCCACGCGACGCCCCGGTACATCGCCGCCGGGTTCGCGCTCGTCGGCGCCGGTTTCCAGCTGAGCTACGCGCCGCCGTCGACGCTGATGCGAGCAACCGCGACGACGGCCGCCGCCGGCGCTTCCGTTCTGGTCACGAGCCTCCTGTTGGTGGCGTGCACGGCCGTCATCGCCTGGTCGTTCCAGGGCCGGAACAACGCCGTCTGGGCGGTCGCGGCAGCAGTCGCCGGCTATGCGATCACGACGTTCACGGTGACCGCGGGCGTGCTGATCGGCGGCACCGACGCGGGATTCTTCGCGGGCCACATGGCCGCGACGATCTGCTGGATCGGCCTGGCGGCGGCCTTGTTCGGCTACGCGGCGCGGCTGCCCCGCGCCGATCGCTCGCTGCCGATCGGCGGGGGACTGGCCCTGGTCATCGCCGCGATGGCCAAGCTGTTCCTCTTCGATCTCGGCACCTTGGACGGCATGTTCCGCGTGGGCGTCTTCATCGTCGCCGGTCTGGTGCTGTTGGGCATGGGCGCCGGGTACGCGCGACTGCTGGACAAGCAAGACCAGCAGCAGCAACCGCCTGTGACATCAAGCACATGCTAAACTGGACTCATTCAAGATTAGGAGGCGTTGTAGAAACCATGAGCACAACACGTCGTCTAGAAACAGATGTCCAGGGATTCCAGGCCTCGCCGGAACTCAGCAGCAGCCTGCAGCGGGTTCTCGTCGACCTGATCGAGTTACAGCTGCAGGGCAAGCAAGCGCATTGGAACGTGATCGGCAGCAATTTCCGTGACCTGCACCTCCAACTCGACGAACTCGTCGACTTCGCCCGCGAAGGCAGCGACACGGTCGCCGAGCGGATGCGCGCACTCGACGCAGTGCCCGACGGCCGGTCGGACACCGTCACCGCCGGCACGACGCTGCCGCAGTTCCCTGCCTACGAGGTGAACACACAGGAGGCGGTCGACCTGATCACGGGCCGCATCTACGCCGCCGTCCACACCATGCGGGACGTGCACGACGCGGTCGACGCCGAGGACTCGAGCACCGCCGACATGCTGCATCAGCTGATCGACGGGCTGGAGAAGCTGGCGTGGCTGATCAAATCGGAGAACCGGAAGGTCTGATCTTCGCCGTTGCGGGTATATGACCGCCGTGACCGTGACTAGAGACATCCACGCCTCGCGACAGCAGGTGTGGGACGTGATGGCCAACGGATGGACCTACTCGCAGTGGGTCGTCGGCAACAGCCGGATGCGGGCCGTGGACGTGGACTGGCCCGCCCCCGGCTCGGAGATCCGCCATTCGATCGGGGTGTGGCCGCTCTTGTTGAACGACGTGACCGTCGTCGAGAAGAGCGTGCCGCTCGAGGAGCTGGTGCTGCACGCCAAGGGCAGACCGTTCGGCGGGGCCCGAATCGTCTTGCGCCTGAGCGACGTTCCCGAGGGCTGCCGGGTCGAGATGCAGGAGTTCCCGGTCAGCGGGCCCGCCGCGATCATGCCGAACCGGCTGTCCGACATCGCCGTCTATCCGCGCAATAGGGAAACCCTGTGGCGGCTCGCCGCGCTGGCCGAACGGCTCAAACCGACTGAGCTGTCTGAGCGTTGACCGGTTGTAGTTCGACGGCGCCGCGCACCGCGGAGTCGTCGCGGCGCCCGACCAGATACCACGTCGTCATCAGGCCCTTGCCCTTGATGTCGACCTCGCCGCGGCGTTCCAGCTCGAACTTGCTCCGCAGGCGTTCGTAGACGTCCTGAGGCACCTGGATACGGCCCTCGACGTCGGTGGTCTCCATTCGGGAAGCGACGTTGACCGCGTCGCCCCATACGTCGTAGAAGAACTTGCGCGCGCCGACGACGCCGGCGACCACCGGCCCGGCGGCGAGCCCGATCCGCAGCGGCACCTCACGACCGTGCGGGTCGTGTAGGTCGGCGACGGCGTCGGCCATGTCCAATGCCAGGCAGGCCAGTGCCTCGAGGTGATCCGGGCGTGGCTCCGGCACGCCGCTGACCACCATGTACGAATCGCCGCTGGTCTTCACCTTCTCCAGGCCGTGGCGGTCGACGAGCGCGTCGAGGTCGGTGTAGAGCCGGTCCAGGAACCGCACCAGCTCGGTGGGCGTGGTGTCGCTGGCGCGCTTGGTGTAGCCGGCGATGTCGGCGAACAGGATCGACGCGTCGTCATACTTGTCGGCGATGACGGCGCGGGTCGGGTCCTTCAGCCGCTCGGCAATGGGGGCGGGCAGGATGTTGGCCAGCAGTCGCTCGGAGCGCTCGTACTCGGCCTCCATCGCCAGCCGGGCGCGGCGGATCTCCCGCAGGGCGTACGACAGCGTGGCGATGACGAGGATCCACGCGGTCATGACGGTGAGGATGAACGAGCTGGTGAACGCCCACGGCGGCTGGGCACCGGTGTCGTTCGGGACGAGATATTCCAGCAGGATCACGGTCACCGCGCCCAGTGCCGACAACATCGACGCGAGCAGGATGTGGTCGATGCCGAGCACCGTCACCATGATCGCGGCGGCGACGACGTAGTAGAACTGCAGACCCGAACCGGTGCCCAACTGAATGCATTGGATGGTGATCATCGTGTAGGCGATCGCGAAGAACACCAACGGCGCGACGAGTTCCCCGTACCGGCACAGCAGGGGGATCGCCGCGAACGCCACCGCGCTGACGATGTTCACGATCGGGATCCACCAGATCTCCAGCCCGATCAGCAGACCCTGCACCCCGAAGAACGCACTGATCGCGGCGCTGATCATCGCGGTCACGTCGAGCACGCGGCGGTGGCGAGAGGCGCTCTGGGCGTGGTGACGAACGCGAGCCGTCATCCGGCTCTCCAGCGCGGCATCCGGCACGCAGACCGGCCGCAGCCTCATGTCCACAATTTAGAGAGTAGCGCTGGTGCCCTCGGTGAGACTCGAACTCACACTGTCACGATTTTGAGTCGTGTGCCTCTGCCAATTGGGCTACGAGGGCGGTCCGCTGTAGTGCGGCTTACCACGATAGAGGATGCCCCGCGGTCGCTGGACGGGCCCGCTACCGCCACAATGGGTTCCATGGAGGCACGCCGTGTTCTCGTCGCCGAAGACGAAGCGCTCATCCGGATGGACCTGGCCGAGATGCTGCGCGAGGAGGGGTACGAGATCGTCGGTGAGGCCGGCGACGGGCAGGAGGCCGTCGATCTGGCCGAGAGCCTCAAGCCCGACCTCGTGATCATGGACGTCAAGATGCCGCGCCGCGACGGCATCGACGCGGCGTCGGAGATCGCGAGCAAGCGGATCGCGCCGATCGTCATCCTCACGGCGTTCAGCCAACGCGAACTGGTGGAACGGGCCCGGGATGCCGGTGCGATGGCCTATCTGGTCAAGCCGTTCACGATCACCGACCTCATCCCGGCCATCGAGGTCGCGGTGAGCCGGTTCGGCGAGCTCTCCGCGCTGGAGCGCGAGGTGGCCACCCTGTCCGACCGGCTGGAGACACGCAAGCTCGTCGAGCGCGCGAAGGGTTTGCTCCAGGCCAAACACGGGATGACGGAGCCCGAGGCGTTCAAGTGGATCCAGCGGGCCGCGATGGACCGGCGCACCACGATGAAACGGGTCGCCGAGGTGGTGCTCGAGACCCTCGACACGCCGGGCGACGCCGCGGAGTCCGGCTAGCTTCGTTTCAAAGTGCGCACCAGCGCCGAGCGTTGGCTAAGGTCGTCCCGGAACTACAGACCCGGAGGTGAAGGTGCGCGGTCGCGTGGCACGGAAAGCGATTTCTGTCAGTAGTGCGGGCCTGGTGGTGTTCGGCGCGCTGGCCATGGCCGGGTGCCAACAGTCCCAGCCGAGCCAGGGCGGTACGGCCCAAACCGACCTCAAGATCGTCGAGCAGGTGCCGATCGACGAGAACGGCGCGGAGATCAAGCCGCCCGACGCCGCTGCGGCGACCGATCCGGCCGGTGACGGAAAGGCGCAGTGCGCGCCGGTGTCGATCGCGATGGCGGGCGCGCTCAACGGTCCGGACGCCGCGCTGGGCATCAACATCAAGAACGGCATCCAGTTGGCGGTCGACCAGCACAACGCCGCCAACCAGGGCTGCCAGGTGCAGTTGAAGACGTTCGACACCGAGGGTGATCCGCAGAAAGCCACCCAGATCGCACCGCAGATCATCAACGACGCCTCGATCATCGGATTGATCGGCCCGGCCTTCTCCGGTGAGACCATGGCGACCGGCGACGTGTACAACCAGGCCGGGCTGGTGGCGGCCACCGCGTCGGCCACCAACGTCACGCTGTCGAAGAAGGGGTGGAAGACGTTCTTCCGCGGCCTCGGCAACGACGGGCAGCAGGGTGAAGCGGTGGGCAACTACCTCAAGAACACGCTGTCGCAGAAGAAGGTCTGCGTGGTCGACGACAGCACCGACTACGGCCTGGGCCTGGCCACCGTGGTGCGGAACACGCTCGGTCCCGTCGCCGACTCGGCCTGCAACATTTCGGTCAAGAAGGGCGACAAGGACTTCTCGGCCGCGGTGACCCAGATCAAGGGCGCCGGCCCCGACTCGGTGTTCTTCAGCGGCTACTACGCCGAGGCCGCGCCGTTCGCCCAGCAGCTCAAAGACGGTGGCTATACGGGCAAGTTCGTCAGCGCCGACGGCACGAAGGACCCGGAGTTCGTCAAGCAGGCCGGCGACGCGGCCAAGGACGCGATCCTGTCGTGCCCCTGCACGCCGGCGCCGCCCAAGTTCGCCGACGAGTACAAGAAGGCGTTCAACGCCGATCCGGGGACGTACAGCGTCGAAGGCTATGACCTCGGCACGATCATGGTGAAGGGCATCGACTCGGGGAAGATCACGCGGCCCGACCTGCTCGACTTCGTCCGCACCTACGACGGCCAGGGGATCGGGCGCAAATACCAGTGGGACCCCACCGGCGAGCTGACCACCACCCTGATCTGGATCTTCAAGGTTCAGTAGTCCCCACCGGATGACTCACCTGTGCGTCGAGCAGTACGCCTGTTTGGCCGCCAACATCAGCTTCAACCTCGACGGGCTGCGAAACGGCTTCTGGCAGTTGACAATCGACGGCCTCTCGTGGGGCGCGATCTACGCTCTGGTGGCCGTCGGCTACACGTTGGTGTACGGCGTGCTCAAGCTGATCAACTTCGCGCACTCCGAAGTCTTCATGTTCGGCATGTTCGGCGCATATTTCTGCCTCGACATGATCCTGGGGTTCACGCCGAGCGGTAATACCTACAACAAGGGCATCGTGTTGACGGTGCTGTACCTCGGCATCGCGATGTTGTTCGCGATGGCGGTGTCCGGTGCCACCGCGGTCGGCTTGGAGGCGGTCGCGTACCGGCCGCTGCGCAGACGCAACGCCGATCGACTGTCGTTCCTGATCACCGCGATCGGCATGTCGTTCGTGCTGCAGGAGTTCGTGCACTTCATCCTGCCGAAGATCATCCACGGGTACGGCGGCTCCAACGCACAACAGCCGATCAGGCTGGTGGCGCCCGAAACCCAGTTCACGGTGTCCGGTGCGGCGGTCTCCAACATCACGCTGATCATCGTCGGCGCGGCGCTCGTGCTCGCGCTGATGACGGACCTGGCCATCAACCGGACGAAATTCGGGCGCGGAATCCGCGCGGTGGCCCAGGATCCCGACACCGCGACGCTGATGGGCGTGTCCCGCGAACGCGTCATCATGCTGACGTTTCTGATCGGCGGTCTGCTGGCCGGCGCGGCGGCGCTGCTGTACACGCTGAAGGTGCCGCAGGGCATCATCTATTCCGGCGGGTTCCTCCTCGGAATCAAGGCGTTCGCGGCCGCGGTGCTCGGTGGCATCGGCAACTTGCGCGGAGCGCTGCTGGGCGGGCTGCTGCTGGGCATCAT
>NZ_LZKP01000018.1 GCF_001672895.1 Mycobacterium sp. E740 | reverse complement strand
GGCTCGCGAAATTACGGATCCTCGTCGACGTCGCGTTGGGCAGGCTCGAGCGCAGCCCGCTGTATCACGAGATGCGGGTGCCTCAGTTCGAGTTCACCGCAGTCGACGGCCCGACGACGCTGGCGCTGGACGGTGAAGTCGGAACCGAATGCAGCACGGCCACTTTCAGCGTGCAATACCGGGCGCTGCCGGTGTTTCGTCCGCTTCCGTGATCGGCCGCGTCGGCGACACGGTCAGTAGGCAGAACACGAAATACGCGTAGCCCAAGGCCCATCCGGCAACCACATCGGAGGGATGGTGCACGTTGAGCACCACCCGGCCGAGACCGATCGCAATGACGACGACCGCACCGAGCGCGACCAGCCAACCGCGAATCGGAGCCCGAACGACCGGAAGTCCGACAGTCAGCAGCGCAAGCACCGCGACGAGGACACCGAGCGCGTGGCCCGAGGGGAACGAGGTGCCGAGCGCGGTCACGAGCGCGGTATCGGGCCGGGGACGGTCGGCTGCCACCTTCGCGGCCTCGGTCACGAGACCGGAAAGCTCGACGCTGATCAGCAGGAACATCGCGAACCGGACGTTTCGGCGGGCCAGCGCCACGATGATGAGCACGACGGTCAGCAGCCGGAATGCGGTCGGACCCAGGATGGTGCAGAAAACGTCCCAGCCGAACAGCCAACCGGGGCGCCCCTCGCCGCGTTGGTGAAACCACTCGAGCGCCGCGGTGTCCACCGCGGTCAGCCAGGCCCATTGCTGCAGGTAACCGATCCATAGCAGCGAATACACCACGACTGCGGCGAGGGCCGAAAGCGCCAGCAGGCGCTTGTGCGTAACCACGGACTCACGTCTACCACCACAGTCTGAGTGCCGTTAGGCTGCGTGCCCATGGCCGTGTTCCTGCGCAAGCTGCTCCGGATCGGAGGCCTGCCCGACGAGTTGCGCGCGGCGGTCCAAGCAGAAGGCGTGCTTTTCCTGGCCGAGTACATCGCGGTGACGCGGCGGTTCAGCGGGAAGATCCCCGGCAGGCGCGCGAACGCCAACGTGACG
The DNA here is from genome assembly GCF_001672895.1 of Mycobacterium sp. E740. Taxonomy (GTDB): domain Bacteria; phylum Actinomycetota; class Actinomycetes; order Mycobacteriales; family Mycobacteriaceae; genus Mycobacterium. Next base: position 31,615 of record NZ_LZKP01000018.1, on the reverse strand, counting down.
AGCTACGTCGGCTCGCTGACGCTGACGAACCAGCGGGTGCTCGGCACCCTGTCGACGGTGCCGAAGCTGGCGCCGCGCACCATCGACCAGCGCTGGGATGCCGCGCAGTCGGGAGCCGTCACCGCTGAACTGTCGGAGACGGGGATGAAGCTCGACGTCGACATCGCGGCGATCGATTCGCGGTTCAGCGGCGAGCTTTCGATGCACTACAAGGTGACGATCCCCGAAGACGTGCTCACACGCCTGCCCCGGCGGACCCTGTCCTTCGACGTGCCGCCCGAGTACGTGTTTCGGGCCGTCGGAGTGCCTTATCACCCGTAGTGTGGTGACAGTCCTCCGCTGGATTGGAGCGCACCGTGAGCGACGAGCTGGCTCGCAAGAAGTTCACCGAACTCAAAGAACGTGCCGGCCAGCGTCTGGTAACCGGGCCGCAGCGATTTCTCATCCCCGACGCCGATCTCGACGACTTCTGGGCGACGCTGGAACCCGCGACCATCGACTTCATGATCGGTGAATGGATCGGCGGCGAGTTCGACACCGAGCATCGGGAGAACGGGACGTTGGCCGTCATCAACTGGTTCGGCAAGACATTCAACTCCGCAACCGACGTCAAGCCGCTCGTCTGCCTCGACGCCGACGGCAACAAGTACTCGAACATCGACAACGGTGAAGGCAGCCTGTGGATGGAGGAGTTCCGCGGGGAAGTCACCGCGACGATGGTCTTCGACGGCCAGCCCGTGCACGACCACTTCAAGAAGATCGACGACAACGCCGTCATGGGCATCATGGACGGCAAGAACGCCCTCGACAACGGCCGCTACGCCTACTTCTATCTCGAACGGGTCTAGTCGGGAGGCTCAGAACGGCGGCGGCTTGTTCCGTTCGGCGGCGTAGGCCTCGTTGTGGCGCCGTTCCTCCGAGATGGCCCGGGCGCGGTTCTCTGCGCGAGTTGCCTTGCGGCGCGGCATCTTCAGGCCGCGCGCGACGCTGGTTTGCCGCGCCAGGTCGGTACGCACCATGGCGGGGGCGGTCGGCCGGCACAGCGTAGGGAACAGCAGCCGACTGCCCGGATGGGTGGTGATCCGCTGTCCGTGGCGTGATGTCCAGATGACGGTGCCGTCTGGACGTTGTTCGTCAAGCCAGCCGCCAAAAGTCTTCAGCAAGTGATGTTTTCGGCACAAGCATTTCAGGTTCGACGCCTGCGTCGGCCCCGCCGGATAGGCGATCGTGTGGTCGATGTCGCAATTCGCGGCGGGCTCGTCACAACCGGGGAATCGGCACCTCAGGTCCCGGCAGCGCACAAACCACGCCAGCGCCGCCGAGGGGATGTAACGCGGCTCGGGCGCACCGTCACCGGGGTGTCGGATGTACTGAAGCTTGGCGGTGCCCGCCAGCTTCGCTGCCAGCAACGGAGCGGGCAGCAACCCCCTGCCCATCAGGAACGCCGGGTCCGTTGCCGCCCGGCCAGTCGGTTCGCCCTCCGGCCGCGGCGCTTTCCCGTCCAAGTGCGCCGGGGTGTCATCGGTCAACGACTCCTCCCGAGCCACGACATGAATCACGACCGCACTCGGGGTCGCCGCGGCGGCGTCACAGTCCTCACGCGCGCAAGCGCACTGCAGCCGGTCCGCACCATTACCGAGCGCACCCAGGGCGTCGCTGCGACGCTGATCGGCTGTTCGCGGATCGTGTTCGCACACCGCGGCGGCCATCGCGTCCAGGCGGGCATCGAGGGCGGCGGCGTCAGCGGCGAACAACCATGCCTCGACCGAGGCGGTCCCGGATCCGTCTTTCGGATCGTGAACATCGACGAACCGGCCGCGCGCACTGAGTTCAGTCCGTCGGACCGCTGCCGGATCGTAGCGGTCGACCCAGTAGTCGATCTCGTTTTGAAGCTTCTGAACCGACAACGACCCCCACCCGCCGATGTGTGCAGCCAGCTCCGTGTCGACCTTGGCCATGGCCTCCGGATCGCCGATCAACCGCGTACGCGTCACCACCGCGGCGACCATCCGGTACGAGATCGCCCCCGCAGCGAAGACCTCCGCAACGCGCGGCAGCCGCTGCCGCAAGTTGTCGGCAATCAACAGCTGGTGCGACGCAACCCCCAGTGACACGCCCTGGGCGGCGGCGACCTCGGCGGCGGCCATCGTCCAGTTGTCCATGCACCACTGCTCCCGGTCCACCGAGCCGGCCTCAGCCAACAGCCGCTCCAGCACGTCCGCGCCGGCGTCCAGTCGGCGGGCGCACGCGGCGTTTTCCACCCGAGCCCACGCACCGACCGCCGCTGCACCGCGGGTGCCTCCGGCCGCGGCCACCAGGTCATCGAACACGCTTTCGAAGTTACTGAGAATCCCGCGCGTCTACCAGGCCCGACAGCCGCCCTGTGGATGAATCGGGACTTGGGGATAACCCGTGAGCCAAAGGGTTGCCCGCCTGTGCCGCCTAGGTTGGGGTAGGCACGACCGCGACGAGAGGAAGTTCAGTGACCGACCCCCGGCGAGACAATGTGCTGCTCGTGCACTGGCACGATCTCGGACGCTATCTCGGCAGCTACGGTCACCAGGACGTCTCGAGCCCGTGCATCGACGAGCTCGCCGCAGACGGCATCCTGTTCACACGCGCACACGCCACGGCGCCGCTGTGTTCGCCGTCGCGCGGTTCGCTGTTCACCGGGCGGTATCCGCAGAGCAACGGCCTGGTCGGGTTGGCCCACCACGGGTGGGAGTACCGCGCCGGCGTGCGCACCCTGCCTCAGATTCTCTCCGACAATGGTTGGCATACAACCCTTTTCGGTATGCAGCACGAGACGTCCTATCCGGCCAAGCTCGGTTTCGACGAGTTCGACGTGTCCAACTCCTACTGCGAATACGTTGTCGAACAAGCGACCCGCTGGCTCGCCGACCCACCTGAGAAGCCCTTCCTGCTGACGGCCGGTTTCTTCGAGACGCACCGGCCGTTCCCGCGCGAACGGTACGAACCAGCCGACACCACCGACGTCGTCGTGCCGCACCATCTGCCCGACACCCCGGAGGTGCGACAGGACCTCGCCGAGTTCTACGGGTCGATCTCGGTTGCCGATGCCGCGGTCGGCCAGCTGCTCGACGCGCTCGAGACGACCGGCCTGGACCGCACCACCTGGGTGGTGTTCATGACCGATCACGGTCCGGCACTACCCCGGGCGAAATCGACGTTGTACGACGCCGGTACGGGCATCGCGATGATCGTGCGCCCGCCGCGCGGCGCGGCCATCGCGCCGAAGGTCTACGACGAATTGTTCAGCGGCGTCGACCTGCTCCCCACGCTCCTCGAACTTCTCGGTGTCGACGTCCCGCCCGAAGTAGAGGGTCTGTCCCACGCGAAGGGTCTGCTCGCCGCCGACGCGGCGGACCCGATTCGCACCGAGGTCTACACCGCCAAGACCTACCACGACTCCTTCGATCCGATCCGCGCGATTCGAACCAAGGAGTACAGCTACATCGAGAACTACGCGTCCCGGCCGCTGCTCGACCTGCCGTGGGACATCGCCGACAGCGCGCCCGGCCGCACCGTGGCGCCGCTGGTGCAAGCCGAGCGGCCGCAGCGCGAACTGTATGACCTGCAGGCCGACCCCGATGAAGCGAGCAATCTGCTCGGCCCGGACAGCACTGAGGAGGCGGAAGCCATCGCCAACGATCTCGCGCTGCTGCTCAACGACTGGCGGGTCAAGACCAACGATGTGATCCCGTCGGACTTCGCCGGCACCCGCATCGCCGAGCGCTACACCGAGACGTACCTTCGCATCCAGCGCCGGCTCCCGAGCCGTTCGGCGATCGCGGCGGAACGCGGCATCGCGGGTGACCACAGCGGCCAATGATTTTGCTCAGTCTGAGCGAAACCCATTGGAGTGTCGTCTCTTTGCAGTGTGGGTAAGCTGCGCGCATGTCAGCGCACCCGACGGCGTACCTCGTCCTGGCGTCCCAACGCAGCGGCAGCACCTTGCTGGTCGAGTCCCTGCGCGCGACGGGCGTCGCCGGGGAGCCCGGGGAGTTCTTCCAGTACCTGCCGACCACCAGCCAGTCGCCGCAACCGCGGCAGTGGTTCGAGGGCGTCACCGACGAGTCGATCCTGCGCCTTCTCGATCCCCTCGACGAGGGCAGGCCCGACCTCGCCCCGCCGGAGATCTGGCGGGACTACATCCGCACGGTGGGCCGCACCCCCAACGGCATCTGGGGCGGCAAGCTCATGTGGAACCAGACGTCGCTGCTCCTGGAGCGCGCACAGGATCTTCCGGACCGTTCGGGCACCGGCCTGCTCTCGGCCATTCGTGACGTCGTCGGCAGCGACCCGGTGCTCATCCACGTCTATCGTCCTGACGTTGTGTCACAGGCGGTTTCGTTCTGGCGCGCGGTGCAGACGCGGGTATGGCGGGGCAGGCCGGACCCCATACGGGATGCCCGCGCCGAATACCACGCGGGTGCCATCGCCCACGTCGTCACGATGCTGCGCGCACAGGAGGAGGGCTGGCGAAAGTGGTTCGCCGACGAGAGCGTCGAACCGATGGAAGTGCCGTACCCGGTGCTCTGGCGCAACCTCACCGAGGTGGTCGGCGACGTCCTCGAAGCGCTCGGTCAGGACCGAAGGCTAGCTCCGCCACCGGTTCTCGAGCGGCAGGCCGACCAGCGCTCTGACGAGTGGGTCGACAGATACCGAGCAGATGCCGAGAAGGAAGGGCTGCCCACATGACGGTCGACACGCTGCACGTCGACGAGCTGCGCCTGTTGGAGGCCGAGGCCGTCCACATCATCCGCGAGGTGGTCGCGGAGTTGGAGCGGCCGGTGCTGCTGTTCTCGGCAGGTAAGGACTCGATTGTGCTACTCCGGTTGGCGGAGAAGGCTTTTCGGCCATCACCGCTGCCGTTCCCGGTCATGCACGTCGATACCGGGCACAACTTCGCCGAGGTGATCGAGTTCCGCGACCGCCGTGTCACCGGGCAGGGCCACAAGCTGATCGTGGCCTCGGTGCAGGAGTCGATCGACCAGGGCCGCGTGGCCGATCCGGGGCCGGGCGCGTCGCGCAACCGGCAGCAGACCCGCACCCTGCTCGACGCATTGGAGGCCGGCGGCTTCGACGCCGCGTTCGGCGGTGCCCGCCGTGACGAGGAACGCGCCCGCGCCAAGGAACGCATCCTGTCCTTCCGCGACGAGTTCGGCCAGTGGGACCCGCGCGCCCAGCGGCCCGAACCGTGGTCGCTGTACAACGGCCGCATCAAGAAGGGCGAGCAGGTGCGGGTCTTTCCGCTCAGCAACTGGACCGAGCTCGACATCTGGCGCTACATCGAGCTGGAGAATCTCGAATTGCCGTCGATCTACTTCGCCCACGAGCGGGAGGTCTTCGAGCGCGACGGCATCCTGCTCGCGGTGTCCGAGTACGCCGGCCCCGTCAACGGGGAGACGGCCGCGGTCGAGTGGGTGCGCTACCGCACGGTCGGTGACCTGACCATCACCGGAGCGGTGCGCTCGCAGGCCACTGACATCGAACGGGTGATCGCCGAGATCTCCGCCGCCACGGTCTCCGAACGCGGTGAAACCCGCGCCGACGACCGTACGTCCGCGGCTGCCATGGAGGACCGCAAGCGTGAGGGGTACTTCTGATGACACGCCAGCTGCTGCGCATCACCACCGCCGGATCTGTCGACGACGGCAAGAGCACGCTGATCGGCCGGCTGCTGCACGACACCGACAGCCTTCCGCTCGACCACCTGGAGGCGGTCACCGACGAAGACGGCTCCGCCGACCTGGCCGCGTTGTCCGACGGCCTGCGCGCCGAGCGCGAGCAGGGCATCACGATCGACGTGGCCTACCGGTTCTTCTCGACGGCCACCCGCAGCTACATTCTCGCCGACACCCCGGGCCACGAGCGCTACACCCGCAACATGTTCACCGGCGCGTCCAATGCCCATGTCGCGGTTCTGCTCGTCGATGCGCGTGCGGGGGTGCTGCGTCAGACGAACCGGCACGCCCGAATCGCAAAGTTGTTGGGCATCAAGCACTTCGTGGCCGCTGTCAACAAGATCGACCTCGTGGACTTCGACCAGACGCGGTTCACCGAGGTCGAACAGGAACTCGCACAGGTCGCCGCTCGGCTGGGCAACCTCGACATCGCCGTGATCCCCATCGCCGCGAAGTTGGGCGACAACGTCGTCAACCGCTCCGACCGCACGCCGTGGTACGAGGGCCCGACGCTGCTCGAATACCTCGAGGGAATCGAACTGTCTGCGCCGCAAGCGGAGCCGGACAAGCTGCGTCTGCCGGTGCAGTGGGTGTCGCGCCCGACGGCCGAGCAGCGACGGCGCTACACAGGCCGACTGTCCGGCGGAACGCTGAAGGTCGGCGACCCGGTGGTGAGCCTGCCGGCGGGCACCCGTTCGACGGTGATGCTGGTCGACGCGCTCGACGACGAGCGCACGACAGCCGTTGCGCCGCTGTCGGTTTCGATCGAGCTCGCCGACGACATCGATGTCGGCCGTGGTGACGTCCTCGTCAGCGGGTCCGACGAGGCGGTGCTGCCAGTCCTGGCTCGCGAGCTCGACGCGACGTTGTGCTGGTTCCGCGACAGCCCGTTGCGGGCGGGTGACCGGCTGGCGCTCAAACAGGGCACGACGACCGTCCGCGCCACCGTGCAGGCGCTGCACAGCCGACTCGATCCCGAGACGCTCGACGAGATCGACAGCCCGGTCGAGTTGGTGCTCAACGACATCGGATCGGTCACACTGCGCACGAGTTCGGTCGTGATCGCAGACCCGTACCTCGACAACAGGGACAGCGGCGCCTTCATCCTGATCGACGAGGCCACCAATGACACCGTCGGCGCGGGCACCATCACCGAACCCCGTGAGGTCAAGCCGGGCGAGCAGACGCGCAACGACATTCGCTGGCACCCCTCGTCACTCGATCGCGACTACCGGTGGTCGGCCACGGGCCAGCGCGGCGCCACCATCTGGTTCACGGGGCTGCCGGCGTCCGGCAAGTCGACGATCGCGGTGGCCGTCGAGCGCGCGCTCGTCGAATCCGGTGATGTCGCTTACCTTCTCGACGGCGACAACATCCGGCACGGCCTGTCCGACGACCTCGGCTTCTCCGCCGGTGACCGCGCCGAGAACATCCGCCGGGTCGGGCACCTCACGCGGTTGTTCGCGGACGCCGGGGTCGTGGCGCTGGCGTCGCTGGTGTCGCCGCTGAAGTCCGACCGCGAGACGGCCCGCGCGCTCAACGATGCCGCCAAGCTGCCGTTCATCGAGGTTCATGTGGCCACTCCGGTCGACGAGTGCGAACGCCGAGACCCCAAGGGGCTCTACGCCCGGGCACGCGCGGGTGAACTCAAGGGCCTCACCGGCGTCGACGCACCGTATGAACCACCCGAAAACCCGGACCTCGTGCTCGACACGACGGGCGCCGACATCGGTGAACTGGTCAAACAGGTGATCGCACTGCTCGACGCGAAACGCGGCACTCAGCCCACCTGAGCCACAACGAAGATCCGGCGGAACGGGAACAGCGTCGTGCCGTCCGGGCGCGCCGGATACGACGCGTCCAGCAGCGGGATCAGCTCAGATCGGAACTCGTCCCACTCGGTGTCGGTGAGCCGGCTGCGCACCGGCCGCAGCGCAGTGCCGGTGATCCACTCGAGCACCGGGTTCGCACCGGTCAAGACGTGCACATATGTTGTCTCCCAGGCGTCGACCGAGCATCCGGCGTCGGCGAGCAGCCCCGCGTAGCCGACCGGGTCGTCGACCTGCCCGTCGCGGAACGGGAAGTCCCGTAACGGTTCTGCCCAGCGGTCGCGACCCGCGAGTTCGCGCACCGCGCGATGGGACGGCGCGTCGAAGTTGCCCGGAACCTGCACCGCGATCCACGCACCGGCGCAGAGCTGTTCGGCCCAACCGGCCAGCAGCTGCGGATGGCCGGGCACCCAGTGCAACGCGGCGTTGCTGATCACGACGTCGGTGTCGGGTCTCGGCGCCCAGGAGCGGATGTCGCCGACGTGCGCATCGATTCCGCGCTCGCGCGCTGCGGCCACCATTTCCGGCGAGCTGTCCAACGCTTCGATAGTCGCCAGTGGCCAGCGCTGCCTCAGGCTGACCGTCAGATTGCCCGGCCCGCAGCCCAGATCGGCCACCCGCCGGGGCGCATCGGCCCCGACGCGGGACACCAAGTCGAAGAACGGGCGCCCGCGCTCGTCGGCGAAAGCCAGATAGACATCCGGGTTCCACATGCGGCAAGTGTGGCATCACCGGGAGTTACCATGCGAACGTGAGCCAATCGCAGGCCAACCCGGTGGATCCGCCCATCCCTGTTCCCGATGTGCCCGGTGCGGACGCCAGCGTCCGCGGTCTGCCACGCCGCGCGGATCTCACGCTGCGCCAGCGGCTCATCGTCGATTCGTCCGCCGTCGCCGACATCGCTCTGCGTACTGCGATCGCATCCCTGCTGGCGACCACGATGCTGCCGACACTGGCGGGCGGGCTCAGCCGCTCGCAAGCCCGGGCCGAACGCGAGCAACTGCAGTTCTACGGCGAACTCGCCGCAGCGAAGGACCCTGAGCGGTCGTTCCCCGCACCGACATCAGTTCCTCGCGTCGCTTCGCGCACCGCCAGTCCGCTCGCCGAGTGGATCGCGAAGGGCCGAGTCCAGAACATCCGGTTCAACAGCAGCTTCGAGGCGGTCAATCCCCCGTTGCGCGACCAGTGCCGCGGCTTCGAGCGCAACAACGTCGTGCACGCCCAGCACTGGCGACACGACGACGGTCCGCACCCGACGCTGTGCCTGATCCACGGGTTCATGGGCTCGCCTTATCTGTTCAACGGGTTGTTCTTCTCCCTTCCGTGGTTCTTCCGCTCGGGCTACGACGTGATGCTCTACACCATGCCGTTCCACGGCGCTCGCGCCGAGAAGGGTTCGCCGTTCAGCGGTTACGGGTTCTTCGCGAACGGATTCGCCGGCTTCGCCGAGGCGATGGCGCAGTCGGTGCACGACTTCCGGTCGCTGCTCGACTATCTCGAGTTCACCGGCGTGGACCGGATAGCGCTGACCGGGATGTCGCTCGGCGGTTATACGTCGGCGCTCATCGCGGCCGTCGACGACAGGATCCAGGCCGTCATCCCCAACGTCCCGGTGGTGGCGCCGGATCAGACGGTCGACGAATGGTTTCCCGCCAACAAGGTGGTCTGGCTGCGTAACCTGCTGTCGCGCACCGACTCCGAACTGACCCGTGCCGCAACCTCGTTCTCGTCACCGTTGAACTACCCGCCGCTGGTACCGAAGGACCGCAGGCTGATCATCACGGGTCTGGGTGACCGGTTGGCGCCACCCGAACAGGCCGAAATGCTGTGGGAGCACTGGGATCGCTGCGCGTTCCACTGGTTTCCCGGCAACCACATCCTGCATGTCAGCCAACCCGACTACCTGCGCCGGATGACCCGGTTCATGCGGGAGTTCATGTTCGGCTGAGTTCGGCCAGCCCGGACGGCACCGGCTCGCGCGGCACACCGAGTAGCTCCACAGAGTCGGGGCTCAGCGCCGCCAACAACGGCTTCTGCAATCCTCGACGCGTGGTCAACCCGGTCAGCGGCACGCCGCGCACCGGCTCGGGGGTACGGAAGGCGCACACCGCAGCCATCACGAGTGCTCCTGCGGTGCCGGTGAACTCGACAGCGGTCCAGGTTTCCTGCTGTTGCGACCACACCTCCTCGAGGCGTTCATCCAGCCGGTCGTCGACCGGGATCCCGTACGCCGAAATGGCGCCGCAATCGTCCACGACGCCGCTCCACTTCTCGCGCACGTTGGGGCACAGTGGCGCAGTGACCGCATCGACGATGACGGCGTCCAGGGCCGCCTCCCGGAGATGGTCGGCGAGCCGGCGCCCCGCGACCTCTGCGGTCTCGGCGAGCGGAAGGTCCGCCGATCGCGCCTGGAGCGCTGCGAGATTCGAGCGGGCGTCCAGGGTCAGGCTCACCCAGGTGGTGCGGGCCCCGTCCCGGTCATGGGTAGTGACCCGTACCTTTTCACTGCGGATACCGAATCGCTCGACGTATCCCGCCACCAACGGCAGCGACACGCCGATGTCCGCAGGGTCATCGACCTCCAGTACCACCGTCACGCGATTCGGGTCGTGCCCATCCGCCTTCGAGTGGTTGCGCAGCCAGATCGCGAGCCGCCGCCCGATCATGTCGGTCACGAATTGACCACGCCACCAGGCGAACACCGCGATCACGACAGCAGCACCGACACCGAGTATCCACCAATCCATGGTGGACTCCCACGGGTACGCCATTGCCGCCAGGACGACGGCCAGGGATGCCAACGCCAATCGAACGGTCACGATACCTCCACTTGGTTGTCGAGCTGCCGTCGCCGGTGCACGGCCACCGCGCTCGTGACGGCTACCAGCACCGCCAATGTGCCGGCACCGGCCAGCGCGACGATTTTCGGTGTGGTGTCGGGTGTTTCGGGCTCCGGCGGCGCCGCGACCGGTTGCACCTGCGGCGCCGCGTCGCCGCCGACAGCCGCGGACACATCCCACGTCAGCGAGGCCACCGGATCGACGAGTCCGGCGCCGGTAACGTTCGACGGCGCTCGGGCCGCACCCTGTGCGCCCGCGGTGAGGCGGTCCCTTACCTGCTCGGCGGTCAGGCTGGGAAACCGGCTGCGCACCAACGCCGCGACCCCGGAGACGTAGGCTGCGGCGAAACTCGTGCTATTGAGCGGAAACGGCCGTCCCTGACTGTCCGGTAACGCATTGGCCAGGCCGCCGCCGTCACCGTTGCTCAGCGACGCGATCTGCTGCCCCGGCGCCGCGATGCCCACCCACGGGCCCGCCATCGTGAAGTCCGCCGGTTGCCCCGTGGAATCGAGCGCACCGACCGAGAGCACGTAAGGCTGCCACGACGACGGAATCGACACCGACGTGACGCCCGACCAGTTACGAGGATCGTCCGGACGGCCGGGGTCGGACAACGGGTTCGACGGGCATGCGGAGCCGGGGTTGAGACCCGATTTGTTGTTTCCCGCTGCGGCTACGATGACCGCGTCCTTCTCGACCGCGGCGTACCGCAGCGCCGCGCCGAGCTGGTTCTGGTCGACGGCCTCGGTGGCGGGCAGACATGTGACGGCAGAGATGGTGATCACCCGCGCGCCGAGGTCGGCCGCGCGAACGACCGCGCGCGCCAGCGTTGCGACGTCGAGCGCGGCGCGTGCGGTGGCCGGGTTCTCGCCTGTGGTGTTCGGCGAGAACCGCGCCGATGTGGACCGGATCGACAGCACCCGAGCGCCGGGCGCCACGCCGGAGAACCCGTCAGGTCCCGGTTGACCGGCGATCAGCCCGGCCACCAGCGTGCCGTGCCCGTCGCAGTCGGTCAGCCCGTCGCTGGACTCGACGAAATCCCCGCCGGGATCGACGTTCGGTAACCGCGGCCCCGGCCGCACGCCGGTGTCGATGACGGCGACCAACTGTCCGTCGCCGCGGCTGTATTCCCAGGCGCCGTCGAGGTTTAGCAGCGTGCGGTTCGGATCGGACGCTGCGGGGTTGGTACCCGGCAGGACCCCGGCAGTGACGCATGGCGCCCGTTGTGACATCGGCTGCAGGGGACCGGTGGCACCCGCCGGAGGCGGCACAGCCGGATCCACCTGCGGAGGCGTGATCGCCTGCGCGGCTGGGCAACTCACACCAAGCACTGCCAGAGTGACTGCCGCACCGGCGAAGACTGCGCGCACGCTGCCGGCGTTCACCGACGGCTCATCGGTTCAGCACCCAGGCGAACAACCCGACCAGGTAGGCCAGCACCGGGATGACCGACGCGTCGACCGCGGACGCCAGGAACCCGACCAGGCGGCGCATCGGCAGTGAATAGGTGTCCGGCGACGCCAATCGCGGGAACAGTGCGGCGACGACCCACACCGCCGTCACGCCCGCGAGTGCCGCCAGCGCCCACCAGGCGGCGGTGTAGCGGCCGTCGACGCCGAAGGCGACGAGGAACGAGATCGCCATCAGGACAGGCTGACTGAGGAGCCAGGCCTTGCACGGTGCGGAGTCCCACACGCGGGCGCGCAGCACCGTCCCCAGCGCCACCGCAGCGACTACGTACCACGCCCAACTCGAAACCCCCTGCGGCACTGTCAACGTCAAGGCGCCGGCGGTGGACAGCAGCACACCACCGGCGATGAAACCCGTCTGGTGCGAGTCGCTGATGCGCACCCGCCGCGGCAGGTCTTCGAGGACCTTGCACGACGGCGCCGACGGTGTCGGGTCACCGGGCGCGGGGATCACCGGCACCGGCAGGCGCGACCACAACGCCGACAGTTGGGCGGCTTGGACCGTGATCACCATCGCCACCACCACCAGCAGCGCCCCGACGACGACGTGGTTCAGGCTCCAGATCATTGCGGCACCGGCGGTGACCATGGCACCGACCCCGACGACGGTTGCGGCGGTGAAGAATGCGATCGCACGTTGCGCGACGACGACGCTCATGATCGACCAGGCCGTGACCCCGGCTGCGGCCAGCAGCACCTGGGGCGGCCCGAAGTCGCCGGGCACCGCGAGTGCGAGGGCAGCGGCGATCGGCACCAGCGCGGTCACGGCAAGCGCCGTACCGAGGCGAGGCGACCGACTCCATGTGAGCAGGGCACCCAGGACTGTCAGCACGGCGACGCTGCTCGCGGCGGCCAGGCCGGCGAATCCACCGGCGAGTGCGTGGTGCACCGCCGCGAACAGCGTGGTTGTCACGATGAGTGCAATGACTGCTGCCGCCGCGCCACGCGCAATATACGCTGCGCCCCAAGGCTTTTCTCGCGCAGCCGAGAAGATGACCGCCGCGTCGCCGATGTCCTCGACGATGCGGGGTGCCGCCGGACCGGCGGGAAGTGGCTGCAGCGCAAGCAGATCGCCGTCGAGGACGCCGACGGTGTCCAATGTCGCGTCGAGGCTGAACGGCGCGCCGCCGACCGGGGCGAGTGACAGCGCAACCGGCGCGGCGTCGCCGAACTCGTCGTCGGCGGGCATCGCCATCCGGCGCACCGCGGGCAGGATCTCGCGCAGCGGGAGTTCGGTCGGCAACGCCATGTCCGTGAGCCGGCCGCCGGCCTCGCCCGCGGCGAGCACCGCGACGCGGACGATTGGCATGGACGGCGACGGCGGCACGGGTGCCAGCGCGGTGGCGCCGGTCAGTGAACTGTCTGCCATTGGTTTTCCGTTCTGTGGTCGGGGTCGAAGTTTCGGGTGAGTTGCAGGTCGGGGAACCACGGCCCGTCGGGCAGCGTTGCGGTAAGCCGCTCGACCGCCGTGGCGATCGCCAGCGGCGTGCCGGCGGTGAACGTCGAGACCCATTCGCCGTCGAACGCCTTCGACGGGTGGATCAGTACCCGACCTGCGCTGGTGTCGACGACGCTGACGCCGACCTCCGCGCTGACGCGGTGACCGTCCCGATGGTCTCCCGCGACGATCTCCACGTAGCTGCGGTCCGTCGCGTAGGCGGATTTCACGACTGCACGTGCGCTCGGCGGGATGCCGAGGAACTCGACGACGTCGTCGAGCGACGCGCCGCTGCGCAACTGCTCGTCGGCGCGCGCGCCGATCCGCGCCGGGAGGGTGAACTCGTCGAATGCGGCAGGTGGCCGGCCCGACAACCCTGCGGTCAGGACGGGCACCAGCGCCTCGGGGTGAGCCACGTCCAAAGCGGTGAGCGTGACGAGACCGCCGCTGCGGAGCGTGACGACGGTGTGCTCACCGCGGCGTGCGACGTGCCCGCGCAGCATCCTGCCCGAGCCACGCACGAATCGGAGTTCGAGCCACCGCCGAGCTCGGCAAGTCGTCGTAACCCACTGCCGGACAACGGGATCGACGGACCGGTCGGCGGCCAGCACGCCGAGCCCCGCCAGTTCGGCCGACAGCCGTGACTCGACGGCCGCCCGTTCAGTGGCGTCGCTGTACGGCGGGGTGATGGCCAGCACCCAGGGGTAGTTCCCCGCACCCGCCGCATCGGCGAGGAACCAGGCCTGCTCCGCGGTGAGCTCGACGGCGTTAACAGCCACCGTCGGTCAGGCGCCCCATTTGGCGCCTTCGGCCTGGTCCCGAGCGCTCATCGCAATCGTGTTCTGCTCGTGGGTGGCAGCCATGCCGCGGTACGCCCGGACCAGTTCCTCGAGGCTGGCGTTCCATTGGGCCTGCCACGCCTGGTAGGTCATACCGGTGTCGCCCTGCCAGGCGCCGGCCAACGCCGCCTGCTCGCTGGCGATGTCGGCGCCGACGGCGTGCAGAGCGCCCGCGTAGCCGGCCATCTCGCCCGCGTGGGCCAGCATCGCCGGGTAGTTGTACATGATCTGTGACATCAGATTTCTCCTTCCAGGTCAGTTCGAGATTCAGAAACCGGTGTAGGTGCTGGCCGCCGCGGCGTCCTGCGCGACATAGGTGCCCGCGGCGTCGCCGAGGTTCACCTGAGCGATGTCGAGCAGCGAGTTGATCTTCGCCGACACCTCGAGGAAGCGGGCGTGCGACGCCTGGAAGGCAGCCGAGGACTCACCCATGTGGAACGCCTGTGCCGACTGGGCGGCCTGTTCGGCCTGCGCCATCGTGCTGCGCATCAACGCGGCTTTCGCGGCGAAGGCGGCTTCGGATGAAACGAGTTGCGGAATGTGAGCGTCCAGGAGGCTCATGCTATTTCCTTTCGAGTTGTGGTCAGTGAGAACGGGTTTCGGTCAGGTCTGGTCAGTCGCGCTCTCCCCCCTCGTGATCCCAGTCGCCGGGCAGCAGGGGCTCGGTGGGCCCGCCGCCGAACGAGTCGCCGGCGAGCTCCGTCAGCCCGGCCGCCTGCGCGGTGCCCGGATTGGCGGCTGCGCCGCGGAATCCCACTGTGCCGGCGCCCTTCTCCGAGGCCGACATCCGTGCGGATTCCGTCGGCGGCGCGGCAACTTCCGAATCGTCGGGCTCGTAGTCCATGTAGGCGTCGGCGTACTGGCGTTGGTGGATCGGCTGGGCACGACGACGCCGCGCCTTTCGCTTGGCCAGTGCCGACGCCGCGGCCGCGGCCGAGGCCGACGCGGCGATGTCCGACGCGGGGGCCTTGGCTCCGGTGCCTTCGCGCAGCGTCGGCGTCTCGCCGCCGCCCGCGTCGGGATTGCCGACCGCGTAGGGCACTGCCGGGGCAACGCTCGCCGCGGGTGCGGCACCGGCCGGCGCCGCGCCGGCAGCCACCGACGATGCCGGAGCGGCTGGTGCGGCGGGCACCGTGGGCGCCACGGTCGCGACCGGCGAAAGTGACTGTGCGCGGGGTACGGGCGCCGCCGACACCGGCACCGGGGCGGACACCGGCTCAGGTGCCGGTGCGGGCGCCGCGGCGGGTTGCTGCATGGCTGCCACGCCCAGCGCGATGGCCAGCGGGATCAGGATCGGCGAGCTGAGGATCATCGCCCACGTCGGCCACCCGAGCAGGTTGGTGATCACCTGGTAGCCGATGAAGAACAGGTACGGCGCGGCGGGGCCGAGCCACGCGAAGAAACCCCGCAGGAGATCGTCGAAGAAGTCGAAGAAGTCCTCGAAGAACTTCCGAAGTTGCTCCAGCAGGTCGGAGATCGAATCCGCAAGATTGCGTGCCGCACCCGCGTCGGCGGCGGTGGCCTGCGCGCCCACCTGCTGGGCATCGGCTGCCGCACGGCCGGCCTCTCCCACGCCGGGAGCCAACAGCAGCGGCGCCGGCGTGGTCGTCGGCGTCGCCGCCACTGCGGCCGCTGAAACCGCTTGATACACCGTCATCGTCGTCGCGGCCTGGACCCACATCCGTACGTAGTCGGCCTCGTTCAACGCGATCGGGATCGTGTTCACGCCCAAGAAGTTCGTGCCTACCAATACCGCGTGCGTGGCATGGTTGAGCGCCAACTCGGGCAACGTGGGCATGGTCGCCAGCGCCGTCGAATAGGCGGCCGCGGTGGCCTCGTGCTGCACGGCGGCCGCGGCGCTGTTGGCACTCGCCTGCGCCAGCCACGCGAGATACGGCGCATGCGCAGCCACATACTGCTCTGCGCTCGGCCCTTCCCACGCGCCGGCTTGCACCGCACCCAGCACAGCTGTCAATTCCGCTGCCGCGGAAGCGTATTCGGCGGCCAGCGACTGCCACGCCGCCCCCGCCGCCAACAGCGAACCCGGTCCGGGCCCGCTGCTCAACATGGTTGAGTGCACCTCCGGAGGCAGCGCCATCCAGATGGGGGCGGTCACGGTCAGCTACCGGCGACCAGGTAGGTCGAGGCCGCCATCGCATCCCCGGAGGCGTAGCTGGCGCTGGACTCGCCGACGCCGACGCCGGAGCGGCCCAGTTCCTCCACTCCCTGGGCGGCCATCGCATTGTGCTGCACGCCATGGGCGCTCAGGCTCATCGCGGTCTGCAGCGACACCGCGTCGACGGCCGGGGGCACCACAGCGGTGACCGCGGGCGCCGCGGCGGCGTGGGCTGCGGCCAAGCGGGCCGTCAGTGCCGCGACGGCCGATCCCGCCGCTGCCAGTCCTTCCGGGACCACTCGAAGAGTCATCAGTTGAACTCCCTTCCACTGTTGCCGTTACTGCCGATACGTCCTGCGACCGCGTCCGCGAACGGGTTGACGAGTTGCAGGAAAGTGGGTCCGTCGCCGTCGTCGAGCAACATCGCGCGACCGGCCGGCAACCGGCGGAACCGGTGACCCCGGATCTTGCCGCTGTCCTGCGGGTTGCCCGACAGCATGAGGATCGCCGCCTGCAACTCGTTGAGCCGGCGGAGCAAGGGCGCGGTCATCAGGGCGTGCGCCGAGCCGGTGGCCCGTGCGGTCACGATCACGCGCAGTCCCAGTTCGCTTGCCTGCGAGAGCAATCCGATAATCCCGGTCCACGGCCGCTGTCCCGCGAACGGCCCGCTCACCGCGGGCGCATCGGGTATCTGGTCGACGTCGTCGATGATCAGGTAGTGGGTGTGGCCGTTCTCCCCGGCCCGATAGTTCCACCCGGTCAGCTCCTGCGCGGACAGGCCGGCCGGGGGGCGGCGACTTTCCAGCAGACGGGTCAGGCCCAGCATCGCCGGGGTGATCCGGTCGATGTTCGGGGTGTATTCGTTGTCCGGGAACAGCGGCTCGTCGACCAGATGCAGGCGACGATCGATCACCGTGAACGCGACGCGGTCGGGTGTGCTGTGTTCCCGCACTGTGCGGATGAGGTGCCGCAGCAGCGTCGTCTTGCCGGACTTGGCGTCCCCGAACACCATCAGCAGCGGGTTCTCGTCGAACGCCATCGGCACGGCCGCGAGGTCCTCTTCGCGCTGACCGACGACGACGCGCTCGGGCGCCGGGTACAGCGGCGCCACCACCGACGGCGCCAGGTCGTGCGGCAGCAGCCGCACCGGAGGTGCGGTGACGCCGCGATGCCGGGCGTTGATGACCCCGATGTCACGCAGCGACGGCTCAGCGACCAGGAAGTGCTCGGCGGCCATCGTCAGGCCGCGGCCCGGCTGGTCGGCCGGCACCGCTTCGGCGGGCCGGCGCAGCGCTCCGGTGATGCGCACATTGCTGTCGCGCGCGTCGGACAGTCTCAACTCGAGGCGCAGGCCGAGGCCGTCGCGCATCGCCAGCGGCACCTCGAGCCAGTTCGGCGTGGTGATCACGACGTGGATGCCGTAGGACATGCCGGTGTTCGCCAGCTCGGTCACCTTGGCCAACAGCGGGTTCCGGGTGTTGAAGGTGTCGGTGTTGTCGCGGCTGAACGCATACAGGTTGTCGATGACCAGAAAGACATCGCCGTATTCGTCATGGTGGCGACCGCGTGCCTGGCGGGCGCGCAGCAGCTGTTCGAGCTCGCCGAACGTGCGCCGGATGCGCTCGGGTTCCAGCGGTGAGGCGACGCTGCCGACGTGCGCGAGCTCCGCCAGCGAGCCCAGTTGTCCGCCGCCGTAGTCCAGGCAGTAGAACGTCACGTCGCGAGGTGAGTGCAGCGCGGCCGCGGACAGGATGAACGTCTGCAGCGCCGTCGTCTTGCCGGACTTCGGCCCACCGTGGATCAGCACGTTGGCCGCAGCCGATCTGGCGTCGAAGATCAACGGGTCACGGCGCATCGCGAACGGGCGATCGATCTCGCCGAGCGGCCATCTCCACTGGCGCTCGCCCACATCGGCGCGGGCGAGCAGTTCGTCGAGTGGAATCGGCTCGTCGAGCGGCGGCAGCCACAGCCGAGGCGCCGTGGGACCGTAGTGGGCGAGCTGATCGCCGATGGTGGCGATGAGCTTGCGCGGCGGACGGTCCTCGTGCGCAGCCGGATCCGAAACGGCGACGGTGTCGGCGGGCGCCTCGACATGGCCCGCGGTGAACCGCTGTGACACCGGAACCGACTGCACCACAACGGATCGCTCGATCCTGGGCGGGTCGTAGATGCCGTCGACGTAGGTGCTGCGGAACTTCACCGGCATGGCGCCCGGCGTCGGCACCAGGAAACCCTCGCCCTTGTGCTCCGGGCCGGCCTCGATGTGGAACGCATCCTCGACGCCGATGATCTGGCGACTCACCGCCGGGCTGGCCACCTTCAGGCCGATGCGGTAGGAGGTGTTCTTGTCGATGTCCTTGATGCGGCCCACATCCAGCGTCTGCGACGCGAACAGGATGTGGATTCGGAACGAGCGCCCCTTGCGTGCGACGTAGTCGAACAGGTCGGCGTACTCCGGGTGATCGGACAGCATCAGGGAGAACTCGTCGGCGACGACCAACAGCGTCGGCAGCGGCGGCAGGTCGTGGCCCGCCGCGATGGCGGCTTCGTATTCGAGCACCGAGTTGAAGGCGCTGCCCTGCACCCGGCGGCCCGCCTCCATCAGCAGTTGCTCACGTCGTGCCACCTCGCCGCGCAGCGTGTCGGCGAATCGATCTGCCAGCGAACGCTTTTCGGCCATGTTCGAAATGACCGCGACCACCTGCGGGAAGTCCCGGAAGATGTCTGCTCCGGCCTCACCCTTGAAGTCGGCGTAGATCACGATCAGTCGGTCGGCGGAGTGAGTGGTCAACAGCGACAGCAGGATCGACATCAGCGTCTGCGACTTGCCCGAGCCGGTCATGCCGATCATCAGGCCGTGCGGGCCCATGCCGCCTTCCGCTTCGTCCTTGAGGTCGAAGACGAGCGGCTCACCGGTCGCGGTCACCCCGATGGGCACCCGCAGTTCTTCTGCACGCGCCCGCGGCGCCCACAAGCTGGCGACGTCCAGCGCCGCCGCGTCGGGGATGCCGAGCAATGTCGAGAACGTGGCAACGCCCGCATTGGTGGTCCGGGCCTGGCTGGGGTTCGAGTCCCACCTCGACAGTCGGCGGGCGATGTGCCGTGCGGTGGCGGCGTCCAGTTGGTCGGCGCGCTCGACGTAGGGCTGCCATCCGCCGGTCTGCCAGCGCTGCAGCGCTCCGTCGCTGACGCGCAGGATCGGCCGTTCCGGGTCGGGGTACTGCTCGCGGTGTGGTGGTGCGGAGATGCGCTGCACCAGCGTCACCCCGGCCAGACCGCTGCGGGGGACGAGCGTGTCCGGGTCCACGTCGGGGTCGTCGACGACGACGAGGAGGTGCTTGGTTCGGGCGTCGCCGCCGTCGCCGAACGACGGCCGGTCATCGAGCACGGGCGCCAGCAACGATCGCAGTTCGGTGACATCGGAAGTCAGGTACCGGGCGGGGCCGGCGCCATCGACAGCACCGGGAACATCGTTGTGCGGCAGCCACTTCAGCCACGACCAGTCGTCGCCCTCGATGTCCGCGGCGAGCAGCGCGACGCCCAGCACCGCGGGGTCGTGCCAGGTGACGGCTTGGGTGATCCACGCGCGCAGCGCCGCGCGGACGTCACCGGGGTCGCCGAGGACCGCGATGCGCGACACCTTGCCCAGGTGGATACCCGTCGGCACTGCGCGCACTGTGCGCTGCACATCGAGCAGCCCGCGTAGAGCGCTGTGCGAGACCGGTTCCAGGTCGATTTCGTCCGCGATCTCCTTCACCCGGAGCGTGGCGTTGAGCGGAGCGTCGTGCAGGCCGGTGCGCACCACGAGAAAGTCGGGGTCGTGGGGGTCGCGCTCCCACTGCCTGCGCGTTCCCGGCACATCGATCAGCAGGTCCGGGTCCGGGTGCGACCAGTCGAGCGCGGCACGCTGTTCGGCGGCGTGCGCGCGCACGTTGTCCCGTACGACCGACAGGTAGCGCAGATAGTCGGCCCGTTCCGCGTCGACCTCCTCGGTGCGCATCTTGTTGTCGGTGCCGCGATAGAGCGCGGTCGCCGCCAACAGCAGGACGAACGGGAAGAACAGCGTCGTCGGCGAGATCAGCCGCATGCCGGTGGCCACCAGTGCAACGATCATGCCCACGATCAGGATCACGATGAGGTACGGCAGCACCCGCCGCAGCAGCGACGGCGGAATCACCCGGGGCAGTTCCGGCGGCGGTTCAATGGTGATGGTGCCCTTGCGCGTGGTCGGCACCGGGATGCGGCGACGCGCCTCGAAGATCAGCCGGCTCACGGATTCTCCCTCACGACAGCGGGTTTGGGGTCGGCGGCAAGCGCGTCGTGGGCCAGCAGCGCGTCGCCTCGCGACAGCGTCGGGCCGGGCGCGAACTGGCTCAGCATCGACCACGGGATCGGAACCGCGGGTCGGGTGAGGCCGAGCGCGGAGATCGACTTGTCGTCGCCATCCTCGTCGAGGCCGTATCGCACCCCGACGTCGCTCAGCCAGAACGACGCGCCGCCGGGCGGTGCCGCCGACGCTCCCCCACCGTCCTGGCCTACGGTCTGCACCAGGAAGCCGCGACCGGGCTCGAGCGCCACCCGATTCGCGGTGCTGCCCGCCCCCGCCCCTACCAGCGAAACGGTGTGCAGGTACTCGGAGATCGGCAGTGTGACACCGGAACGCAGCTCCAGCGCCGCACTCGTGGCGTCGGCCGGTCGGGTCCAGCGGGCGCATGTCAGCGGCGCATCCGCGGCGTCGACGAGCGACAGCGGTGCGCTCGGATACGCGTCGGTGTCGATGACATCGGCGACCGGCAGGCGCGCGACGTCGTCGGCTCCCAGCCGCGGCGGCTGATCGAGGCCGAACGAGTTGGAGTTGCGCATGATCGCGGCCAGCACGGGTGAAATCGGTTGCAGGCCGTCGCCGAGGACCGCATAGTGCCGCAGCGTGTTGTCGGTGGCGAAAGCGGTCACCACCGCACCCACCGGTGCGGACACCGGCAGCGGGTAGCGCGGCGGTTCGCCTGCGCCGGGGACGGCGGGCGGACTCAGCGCCGGCGCCTCGGGCACCGCATTGAACAACCCTGGCGCGATCGGCCGGGCGGCCGCCGGAGCGGTGCCGAAGCCCAGTGCGCTGGTGACCGCGCGGTCATTCATGTCGATCGGGCTGCGGCGGCCGTCCCACAGCAGCCACGTGCCGGCGTTCGGGCCGCTCGGGTTGGCCACCAGGACGGCTTGGTCGCTGGGCAGCGGCGCGGCACGCTGGCCGCCGTCGGCCAGTGGCCCGGCGATCATCGTGACTCCGGCCGCGGGTCCGGAAACCCCGTCGCACACCGTCCAGTCGGCGTCGTGAGTTGTGTTCTGCACCATGCGTTCCGGGGCGCCCGGGATGCCGAGCAGGTTGCCCCGCGGGAACTGGTCGATTTCGCTGGTCTTGACCTGCGACGGGTTGTCCGCGCGGCCCGCGATCAAGCGTGCCGACGTCAGGTTGAGCACGGGGTGCAACTGTTCGCCGAGGCGCACGTAGAGCGCCGAGGTGGTCCGGTCGGCGAGGATCGCGTCGTTTCCCGCGACTCCGCCGGGGCGGATCATCGAGAACACGAAACATCCCGCGAGCCCGGTTATCAGGACCAGCGCCCCGACGAGCACGGCACGGGTCTGGGTGCGGAGCGGGTCGACGAGCATGCGCGTGTCGTGCAGAGCGACTCCGGATGCGATGCGCCGCATGACGAATCGCCACCCGGTCACCTGATGGCGGGTGACGAATCCGCGGCGGTAGACGACGCGGTCGGGGTTCTCGTTGGCCGGGGTGCGGGACGCGAAGGCCCGGCGGTCCCCGTTGTCGGGCGTGCTCATTCGGGCACCGTCAGGCCGAGGCCACGCAGCAGCGGGATGGCGGATCCGGTGACGTCTTCGTCGGTGATCGTCATCAGTTCGTCGTCGGTGAACTCATGGTCTTCGCCCAGCTGTGGGGAGTGGTCGAGGCGGTACTCGCGCTCCTCCTCGGAGCGTTCGACCAGGTTGCGGACGAACCGGCCGTTACCGGCGATGTCGAGTTTGCGCCTCTCCACGCCGTTGGCGTCCGGCGTTGTGGCAGAAGCCAATTGACCGAACAGCGCCTCCATGTGGGTGAGCGCCGCAGGCTCGAACACGCTGTCGCGTTTCTCGGCCATCCGCGTCGCGATCTCGACCAGTTCGTGTGCGCTGTAGGAGGGGAAGTCGATGCTGCGGGTGAAGCGGGACCGCAGACCCTCGTTGGTGTCGAGGAACGCGTCGAGATCCTTGCGGTAACCGGCGACGATGACGACCAACCGCTCGCGGTCGTTCTCCATGCGCGCCAGCAGGGTGTCGATGGCGACCAGGCCGAAGTCGTTCTTGGCACCGGTCGACACCAACGCATACGCCTCGTCGAGGAACAGCACGCCGTCGAGCGCGCTGTCGATGATGGCGTTCGTCTTGGCTTCGGTCTCGCCGATGTGCTGGCCGATCAAATCGGCGCGGTGCACTTCGCGGACTGTCTCCTTCTTGAGAATGCCCAGCCCGCAATAGATTTTGGCGACGACGCGCGCGATCGTGGTCTTACCGGTGCCGGGCGGCCCGGCGAACACCAGGTGGTTGGTGCGCTGCGCCACGGTCAGGCCGCGCTCCTGGCGGCGCAGCGCCATCGCGACCGAGCTCTTCAGCCGTGCGACCTGGTACTTGACCTCCTCGAGGCCGATGAACTCGGCAAGTTCGGCCTCGGCTTCGACCAGCAGGTGCGCTTTGCGTTCTTTGGCGCCCGGGTCGACGAAGTCGGCCTCGGTCGGTTCGGTGGCAGGGTCCCACGGATCGGAGCGGCCCTCGATACGGGCGGAAGTGGTCGGCGCGATGCCGTACGAGGTGTCCGACAGGGCGAGCTCGACCTGATCGTTCTCCGGGTTGGCGGCGTACAGCTCGGCGAGCACGTCGGCGGCGTCGAGCTCCTCACCTTGCGCGCGCAGGCACAGCGCCTTGACGAGGGTGCCGTCCGTCGTCGCGACATCGACCGGCCCTTCGGGGTCTTCGAGATACGACAGCGCCGGGGCGAACATGCCGAGGCGGGCCAGCGAGACACCGAGAGTGATGCGAACCGCGTGCGCATACGTCTCGTCGAGGTTCTTGTCGTTGACGATCGGGGTGAGTAGGCGCACCACGTCGGACCAGCGCTCGGCGCGGTGGTACATCGCGACCCGCACCCATCGTGCCTCGAGCCAGCCCGGACGCCGGACGGTGAGCGGCTCGACCAGGCGATCGGCCGCCACATAGTCACCGACTTCGTACAGTTTCACGGCATAGGCCAACTGGAAATCGTCGGGCGCCGAGGCCGCGAACTGAAGGTAGAGGCCGGTGTCGTAGGTGAACGCCAGATCGCCGTCGGCGAGCTGCACCTCGCGCTGCAGTACACCCGCCGTGGTGACGGTCTGCCAGATGGCTTCGATGACCGATGCGCTGTTGTCGCCAGCAGCGGCGAGGCCCGTCCACGCGTCGCACTGTTCGCGCGCGATGCGGGTGAGCTCAGCGAAGCCGGCTCGCGCGGCCGCCGGATCCCGCGGACGCCGACGGTCGTGTACCGCGAGGCCCAACGCTCGGCAACACGTCGCGAACCGACTCACCACGTCGTGATCGACGCGCGAACTCACAGCAGAATCGGTTGATAGCGGCACGCGCCCTGATCTCCCCGTAGTTATGACAGGCTAACTTTAGTCGCCCGAAGTTAGCATTGACTAAGCTAACTTGTACAGACTCACGGGGGTGGCCTGAACGGGTGAGTCACTTCACGCCCTGATGTGGTGATCCTGCAGGTCATCGCAGCACCTCGAAATCGCCTCGGCAGTTCGCACACAGCCCACCGACATCAGCCGGCACGTCGGCCGGTTCTCCGCGAGCGCGCAGCAGAAGACCTTGGCGGACAGGTTGATGCTTGTGATGCAGTACCGTTGACACCATGCGCACCACTGTGGCCATCTCCGACGAGTTGCTCGCCGCCGCCAAGCGCCGCGCGCGCCAGCGTGGTCAATCGCTCGGGTCAGTCATCGAGGATGCGCTTCGCCGGGAACTGGCAAGCGTCGACGATGCGGCGCCCCGACCGACAGTGCCGGTGTTCGATGGCGGTACCGGCCCGCGGCCGGGCATCGATCTGAGGTCCAATAGGGCGCTGCACGAGGTACTCGACGAGGATCTCGATCTGAACGCCCGCAAGTAGCCATGTTGCTTCTTGACGTCAACGTGGTGCTGGCCGCACACCGCGGAGACCATCCAGATCATGGGATTGTCCGCCCTTGGTTCGATCAATTGCTGGCCGGCGGTGAACTCTTCACCGTCCCGAACCAGGTGTGGGGATCGTTCCTGCGACTGGCGACGAATCGACGCATCTTCGATGTGCCGTCACCACGCGCCGACGCATTCTTGTTCATCGACACCACGTGCGCCCAGCCCCACCACCTCATTACCGGCCCCGGCCCACGCCACCTTGCATTACTGCATGAACTCTGCGAGGAGGCAGACGCGTCTGGTGATCTGATTCCCGACGCCGTGCTCGCGGCCATAGCCGTCGAACACCACTGCGAGGTCGTCACTCTCGACCGGGACTTCGCCCGCTTCACCTCGGTACGGCACGTACGTCCCGGGGTCTAGCGCGTTACCGAATAAGCAGTCCGGCCGACCATCGAAGTGTCACGATACTGAGGTGGTTGACGGGCGAGTGCACTACGCGCGCAACGGCGACGTGCGGCTGGCGTATCGCATCTTCGGCGATTCGGGCCCGGTGATGGTGTGGTCTCCCGGATGGGTGGTCAGCAATGTCGACACCGTCGACGAGGCGAACAGTCCCTACAAGCGAGTGATCGACATCGTTTCGCAAACGTGCCAGTTCGTCATGTGGGACAGGCGTGGCACAGGATTGTCAGATCCGGCGGCAGAAGTGTTGACGTTCGACGAGCGGGTGGACGACTTGCGCGCGGTCATTGACGCGGTGGGTGCAGAACGTCCCGTCCTCCTCGGTTCCAGTGAGGGCGGGTCCATCTGCATTCTGTTCGCAGTGCGCTATCCGGAACGGGTCAGTGCACTTTGTCTCTACGCGACCGCCGCACGATTCTCCCAAAACCTTCCTGACTTCCCGTGGGGGTTCACCGCTGCCGAGGTCGAAGCGCAGCTCGACGAGATCGACCGTGAGTGGGGCGAGGGTGCGCTTGCCGACCTGTTCTTCGGAGAAGCGGCCGGCACCGCGGGTGTCCGAGAATCTTTCGGCAAGCTTCAGCGTTCGGTCGCCAGCCCCACGATGGCCAAGCTGCGATGGCGGACCTTCATGGACATCGATGTGCGGGGGGTGCTCGCGTCGGTACGAGCACCCACCCTTGTCGTGGCCCGACCAGGCGATGGGTTCGTGCCGATCGAAGCGGCGCAATCATTGGCGACGGCCATTCCGGACGCACAGTTCCGAGCGTTTCCGGCTGGACCGCACAGCGGCTTCGACATCGTGGACGAACTGGGCGACGCAATAGTGGCATTCGCCGGCAAGAGCCCGGATGCGCCGGCGGACGAACGAGTCCTCAAGACAGTGATGTTCACCGACATCGTGGACTCGACCGCGAAACTCGCCGCCAGCGGCGACGCGCATTGGCGCCATCAACTCGACAACCACGACACGCTGCTCGATCACCTGCTGTCCCAACACGGCGGAGTACGCGCCAAGCACACGGGCGACGGAGTCTTCGCGCTCTTCGACGCACCGACGAGGGCAGCGCGGTGCGCGCTGGACCTCGTTCCCACGCTGGCCTCCCGCGGCATACAGATTCGCGCCGGCGTCCACATCGGTGAGTGTGAGCGCCGCGGCGACGAGTGGTGCGGCATGGCCGTGCACACTGGTGCACGAATCGGCGCGATGGCAGGCGCGGGCGAGGTGTTCGCCAGTCGGACCGTTCGTGACTTGTCAGCCGGGTCGGGCCTTGCGTTCGAAAGCCTTGGCCCGCAACGCCTCAAGGGCCTACCCGAAGATGTGGAAGTGTTCCGGCTGACGACTGGCTAAACCAAGGGACGGCCGGTGCGGACGCGCCAGTCCAGATCCTTGAGCAACACGTTGAACGGGAACTGCCGGACGAAGCGCGGCATCACGTTGTTCACCCGGCCCAGAGCTGCGGTCGTGCGATTGAACCGGCGCTGTTTGGCCGCATCCCACGGCAGCCCCATCTCCTCGCGGAAGTGCTGCGGCAGGAAGCCGGTCGTGAGAAACAGGTTGACGGCGTCGGTCCGCTTCTGCAGCCACGCCGGAACCTTCAGGTTGCCGAGGCGGCCCGCCGCGATCGGCCAGAGGTACGCGCGCACGGCGTCGTCGATGTGAACCTTGTCCAGCGACTCCTGCCAGTACTCGTCGAACGCCTTGCGGTCGGCCGGCCACATCTCGGCCGGCACCTGCAGCGTCGTGCCGAGCGCCGCGGCGTTGCGGTAGTGCCGATCCGCGGATTCGTCGTCCATCTCACCGACGAAGATCCGGTACACGTCCACGAACCCTTTGTAGAGACACGCGGCCACCCACAGCTGGAGATCCTTGTCGAACGCGTTGTACTCGACCGGGCTGTCCGGCAGCGAGTACACCTCGGCGTGGGACCGGTTGACCGCGCGGCGATACGCCGCCTTCTGCGTCTCGCTGCCGGCGAGCGCGACCGCGAGGTAGGTGAACGTGGTCCGCGCCCGCTTGATCGGATGGCGGTCCGCGCGTCCACTTTCCACGCGGCTGTCCTTGACGCCGTAACCGACTCCCGGGCGCGCGAGTTCCATGATCACGTTCGCGGCGCCGGACAGCAGGCCGATCCCGAGCATCGCGTCTGCGGGTGTGACCTCTCGCCGAAGCACCCGTCCGGGCAGGGGCGCGTCGTTGACTGCCCGTCCGACGTGGTCGATGGGATCGGTAACCATTCGGCACCCCTATCGCGCAAATGTGAGAACAGTTGTTTCCTGATATTGCCCCTGCTCAGCGCTGGTGTCAAGATGGCGGCATGGCACAGATCCGCCCGTACCGCGGGGTCGACGCGACCGAGCGCCTCGCGCAGCGCCGCCGCCGCCTGCTCGATGCCGGTCTCGACCTGCTCGGCGCGGACGGTCCCGCCGAGTTGACGGTGCGGGCGATCTGCGGCAAGGCGGGACTCGGGGTCCGCTATTTCTACGAGAGCTTCACCGACAAGGACGACTTCGTGGGCCAGGTGTACGACTGGGTGATAGCCGAGATCGCGGCGACGACGCAGGCGGCCGTGGCGGCGGCGGCTCCACAGGAGCAGGCCCGCGCGGCGATGGCCAACATCGTCGGGACGGTCGCGGCGGACCAGCGCGTCGGGCGCCTGGTGTTCAGCTCGCACCTGTCCAACGCGGTGGTGCTGCGCAAGCGCGCCGAATCGTTCGCGTTGATGGTGGGGTTGACGTTCGCGCACGTGGGGGCGATGGGCGCCGAACGCAACGACGCCACCAAGGCCGCTGCGCACTTCGTGGTGGGCGGCGTGACCCAGACCATCACCGCGTGGCTGTCCGGCGACCTCGCGCTCGACGACGGGCAACTCGTCGACCGGCTCGCGGCGACCCTCGACGCGCTGGCGGCCCTGCCGGCCGCGGAGACCTGAGGAGTCAGGCGCTCACCGTCGGCCGGCGATCGGCCGCCGTCTTCGGAGTCGCCTGGGCATCGCTTTCGGTGAATTCCTTGGTCCAGCAGGCGAATTCGAGCGTGATCCCATCGGGGTCGAGGAAGTAGAACGACCTGACGTAGACGCCGGGATGCACGGTCGGCGAGACCTGCGCCTGGCTCTCGTCGTGGTTGAGCACCGGGCCGACCCGCACGCCCTTGTCCTTGAGGCGCTGCCGGTACTCGTCGAACTTCTCCGCAGGCACATGGAAAGCAAGGTGATTCATCGTGCTGACCGCGCTGACGATGTCACCGATACCCGGAATGGCCTCCGGCGACGAGACACCGGGCACCCGGTCCGGCGCATCGGCGAACCAGAAGAACGCGACGCAGTCGCCGTTACCGGCGTCGAAGAAGAAGTGCTGACCCATGCCGCCCGGCAGGTCGAGCGACTTGATCAAGGGCATGCCGAGGACGTTGCTGTAGAAGTCGACCGTCTTGGCCATGTCCGAACACACCAGCGCCACGTGGTTGATGCCGCCGAGTTCGAACTCCGAATTGGGATTGTCAGGCCTGATCATCTGGCGCCTCCTCGGGCATATATCTGGCCAGAAACGCAAACTGAACTTAGCATCAGGTGCGATCGCGAGCGGCCATCTTCCATCACCCGACATACCACCTGGGGGCCGGATGAGCAGAACACCTCCGAGCGCCGCCACCCCGGGCGTCATTCGCGAATTCGTCGGCCTCGACTCCCTCACCGCCCGGCGCGCGGGCGCCGGCGGTCATCCGTGCCAGGGTCTCTACCACCGCGGCGTCGGACGCAAGCCGAAGATCGCGATGATCGCCACGCACTACCAGATCGACTTCTCCGAGCATTATCTCGCCGACTACATGGCCACCCGCGGCATCGGTTTCCTGGGCTGGAACACCCGCTACCGCGGCTTCGAGAGCAGCTTCCTGCTCGACCACGCGCTCGTCGACATCGGCGTCGGCGTGCGCTGGCTGCGCGAGGTGCAGAACGTCGAAACCGTTGTGCTGCTCGGTAATTCCGGCGGCGGCTCGTTGATGGCCGCCTACCAGGCACAAGCCGTCGATCCGCACGTCACACCGCTTCAGGGCATGCGCCCGGCCGCCGGCCTGTCCGACCTACCGCCCGCCGACGGTTACGTCTCGACCGCCGCACATCCGGGCCGGCCCGACGTGCTCACCGCGTGGATGGACGGCGCCGTGGTCGACGAAAATGACGCCGTGGCAAGCGATCCCGCCCTCGACCTGTTCGACGAACGCAACGGCCCGCCGTTCTCCGCGGAGTTCGTCGAGCGGTATCGGGCCGCCCAGGTCGCTCGCAACGAGGCGATCACCGACTGGGCAGAGGCCGAACTCGAACGCGTGCGCGCGGCGGGTTTCTCCGACCGCCCGTTCACGGTGCTACGGACATGGGCGGACCCGCGCATGGTGGATCCGGCCCTGGAACCGACGCGACGGCCGCCGAACATGTGCTACGCCGGAGTGCCGGTGCAGGCCAACCGTTCTGCCCGCGGCATCGCGGCGGCGTGCACCCTGCGCAACTGGATCGGCATGTGGAGCCTGCGGCACGCACAGACGCGCGCCGAGCCGCACCTGAACCGGATCACCTGCCCCGCCCTGGTGATCAACGCCGATCAGGACACCGGCGTGTACCCCTCGGACGCCCAACGCATATTCGACGCGCTCGCCGGCGCGGACAAGACCCACTGCTCGATCGACACCGACCACTACTTCACCACGCCGGGGGCGCGCAGCGAACAAGCCGATACCATCGCCAAGTGGATCGCGAAGCGGTGGCACTGAGAGTTCTCGCTCATTTCGTCCCCGGCCAGAAGGCGCTGGATTTCGTTGCACCGGAGTCGGATTGGCTCGATATCCGGTACTGCGCCGAGGACGACGACGTGACTTTCTACCGTGAACTTGCCGAGGCGGAGGTGATCTGGCATGTGCTGCGGCCGATCTCCCGCGACGACCTCGACAAGGCGAGGCGATGCCTGCTGGTGCACAAGATGGGCGCCGGGGTCAACACCATCGACGTGGATGCCGCAACGGGACTCGGCATCGCCGTGGCCAACATGCCCGGCGCGAACGCCCCGTCGGTCGCCGAGGGCACCGTCCTGCTGATGCTGGCCACGCTGCGGCGGCTGACCGAACTGGACCGCGCCACCCGCGCAGGCAGAGGATGGCCATCGGATCCGAGCCTGGGCGAGACAGTGCGCGACATCGGCGGGTGCACGGTCGGCCTGGTGGGCTACGGCAACATCGCCAAGCGGGTCGAGCGCATCGTGCTGGCCATGGGCACACCGCCCGAGCGGGTCCTGCACACCAGCACCCGCGACGACGGAGAAAGCCAGTGGCGTGCGTTGCCCGACCTGCTGGCCGAAAGCGACATCGTCTCGCTGCATCTTCCACTGACCAATCGCACCGCGGACCTGCTCGACCGTGCGGCGCTGGGCCGCATGAAATCCGATGCGGTGCTGGTCAACACCAGCCGTGGTGCCGTCGTCGACGAGGAGGCGCTGGTCGATGCGCTGCGTGCCGGCCGGCTGGCCGGCGCGGGCCTCGACGTCTTCGCGACCGAGCCCGTCGCGGCCGGCAACCTGTTGCTCGAACTCGACAACGTCGTGCTGACCCCGCACGTCACCTGGTACACCGCCGACACGATGCGCCGCTACCTGGAGCATGCGGTGGACAACTGCCGACGCCTCCGGGACGGTCGAGACCTCGCCGACGTCGTGAACGGTATCGTGTCTCCCAACCGACCGGTTAATAGGGACACTTCGTCACAGTGAGGTGCAGGTATGCCCATCGCCATCAGCCCTGAGCACAACGACCTTGCCGACTCGGTACGGTCCTTCGTCGCCCGCGTCGCGCCGTCCGAGGTGCTGCACGAGGCGCTGGAGACGCCGATCTCCAATCCGCCGCCCTATTGGAAGGGCGCGGCCGAACAGGGCCTGCAGGGCGTGCACCTGCCCGAAGACGTTGGTGGACAGGGCTTCGGCGTACTGGAGCTGGCGATCGTCGTCGCGGAGTTCGGCTACGGCGCGGTGCCCGGCCCGTTCGTGCCGTCGGCCATCGCGAGCGCGCTGATCGCGGCGCACGACCCCGCCGCCGCGGTCCTCAGCGAGCTGGCCTCCGGCGCGACGATCGCGGCCTACGCCATCGACTCCGGCCTGACCGCCACGCGGCACGGTGAAGGCGACTCCGCCGGCGGACTGGTCATCCGCGGAGAAGTCCGGGCAGTGGCCGCCGCCGCGCAGGCGTCGGTACTGGTGTTGCCGGTCGCGATCGACAGTGGTGAGGAGTGGGTCGTCCTGCACGCCGACGAGCTCGAGATCGAGCCCGTCAAGAGCCTCGACCCGCTGCGGCCCGTTGCGCACGTGCGCGCCAACGCCGTCGAGGTGGGCGACGACCGGGTGCTGAGCAACCTCAGCCGGCCGATGGCCCGCGCGCTGATCTCGACGCTGTTGTCGGCCGAGTGCGTCGGCGTCGCCCGGTGGGCGACCGACACGGCGTCGGCGTACGCCAAGATCCGTGAGCAGTTCGGCAGGCCGATCGGCCAGTTCCAGGCCATCAAGCACAAGTGCGCCGGGATGATCGCCGAGACCGAGCGTGCCACCGCCGCAGTGTGGGACGCGGCCCGCGCGATCGACGAGCTGGGTGAAAACGGCGCAGCAGAAAGTGCTTTCGAGTTCGCCGCCGCGGTCGCCGCCACGCTCGCACCCGAGGCAGCGCAGCACTGCG